>NZ_CP101823.1:2750301-3100603 GCF_024498175.1 Haloplanus salinarum | reverse complement strand
GGACGTTCACGAGGAATATCCAATCCCCGCTACTCTGGGACTGATTCCCATCGTACTGCAGCCCGATACGGGGCTGTCACCCTGTATCGCGCTCCGTTTCAGGAGACTTCTCGGGTTGGGTCGGATGTTGAAGATCAGCCCGACACCACATGTCTCGTAAGAGATTCGGTTTGGACTGGCCCGCGTTCACTCGCGGTTACTGACGGGATCGCGGTTTGCGTTCTGTTCCTGCTCCTACTGAGATGTTTCAATTCGGAGCGTTCCCCATTGCGCGAAGCAATTGCGAGGGGATTCCCATTCGGAAATCCTCGGTTCTTTCCCTCCATGCGGGTCCCCGAGGCTTATCGCAGCTTGGCACGTCCGTCGTCGGCTCTCGAGCCGAGCCATTCACCAGCTGGCACAGTAGCCAGATTGATGGTTTGTCACACTAGTGACCCGGTTTGACTGTCGGGTCCAGTGGACGCCTGGATCGCACGTACATACGGTCTCATTACGCTCTCGTGGATGCGAGCGCGTTCGACCCTTCCCATCCGCGCTTTCGCGGGATGGTGCATCGGTCTTGCGTGACTCAACCGAGCGCCGTCGTGCACTTAAGGCGTGCGATTCGGGCGTCGGGTGAGTCGGCATGGACCCGCTGGGATTCGAACCCAGGGCGTCCTCCTTGCAAAGGAGGTGCTCTACCGCTGAGCTACGGGCCCGGTCTCCGTGGAGGAGACGCGAGACGAGACGTGTGAGCCTTGGTGGTTCTACGGCGCCCGGTCGGCCCGGTGGCCGAACCGTGGACGGCAGTGGACGTGGTGGGCCATCCCGGAGGGATGGTCCCGATCAGTAGGAGGTGATCCAGCCGCAGATTCCCCTACGGCTACCTTGTTACGACTTAAGCCCCCTTGCGGAGCCCAGATTCGACCGAGGAACTCGGCCTCATCCGGACCCCACTCGGGTGCTTTGACGGGCGGTGTGTGCAAGGAGCAGGGACGTATTCACCGCGCGCTGCTGACACGCGATTACTACCGAATCCAGCTTCATGAGGGCGGGTTTCAGCCCTCAATCCGAACTACGACCGAGTTTAGGAGATTACCGTCCTCTTTCGAGGTTGGAACCCATTGTCTCGGCCATTGTAGCCCGCGTGTAGCCCAGCACATTCGGGGCATACTGACCTACCGTTGCCCGTTCCTTCCTCCGTGTTGGCCACGGCAGTCCTCCTAATGTACCCACCCGGGCGAACCCGGTGCTGGCAATTAGGAGTGCGGGTCTCGCTCGTTGCCTGACTTAACAGGACGCCTCACGGTACGAGCTGACGGCGGCCATGCACCTCCTCTCAACAGCTCTGACAAGGTCATCAACCTGATCGTCATTGCTGTTGTCGATGCTGGTGAGATGTCCGGCGTTGAGTCCAATTAAACCGCAGGCTCCTCCGGTTGTAGTGCTCCCCCGCCAATTCCTTTAAGTTTCATCCTTGCGGACGTACTTCCCAGGCGGTCTGCTTAGCGGCTTCCCTACGGCACAACACCCGCTCGTAGCGGGAGTCACACCTAGCAGACATCGTTTACGGCCAGGACTACCCGGGTATCTAATCCGGTTCGAGACCCTGGCTTTCGTCCCTCACCGTCGGATCCGTCTTCCCGAAGTGCTTTCGCCATCGGCGGTCCGTCCAGGATTACGGGATTTCACTCCTACCCAAGACGTACCCTTCGGGTCTTCCGGTCCCAAGCCACACAGTTTCCACCGGACGCCCGCCAGTTGGGCTGGCGGATTTCCCGATGGACTTGCGTGGCCGGCTACGAACGCTTTAGGCCCAATAAGATCGGCCATCACTCGAGCTGCCGGTATTACCGCGGCGGCTGGCACCGGTCTTGCCCAGCTCTTATTCCAGTACCTCCCTACGGTACTGAAAAGCGAGGACTGTATGCCCTCGCACTCGGGGTCCCCTTATCGCACTCGCGTGCAGTGTAAAGGTTTCGCGCCTGCTGCGCCCCGTAGGGCCCGGAATCTTGTCTCAGATTCCGTCTCCGGGTTCTTGCTCTCACAACCCGTACCGATTATCGGCACGGTGGGCCGTTACCCCACCGTCAACCTAATCGGCCGCAGCCACGTCCTACAGCGTCGGAACGTTTGCGCGTCCCGGCATTCCAGCGTGGGACGGGTATGAACTATTAGCCTCAGTTTCCCGAGGTTATGGTTCTCTGTAGGGTGGTTTGGCCACGTGTTACGGAGCTATTCGCCACGAGTGTAAACTCGTACGACTAGCATGGCTAAATCGGACCCCGATAGCAATGGCCTCCGGCAGGATCAACCGGAATGGGCTCACTCTTGCGAGTGAGGGGTGGCGGGAAACGTAATGTTTCCGCGTCGTGTAGACCACTGAGGTCCGTGGTTCGGGTCACCGAATCGACCGGGTGACACCGAACCACCAAGGCTCACATCAGATTCCGGCTTACGGCGGACCGCAGGGGTGGAATCCTCATGTTTCGTTCGGACCTGAACCGAGGAGGGCGACCCACATAAGCCCGTTGATCGGGCCCGGGAATCGCCCGGTCGGTCTGACCGGTCCGAGTGAGGCCGAGGGCACCGTCGCCCTCGCCCTTCGCATCACAACCGAACCCCCTCATACACTTAAGGGCGTCGGAAGCGTTCCGCCGCCGGCCGCCGATTTCGGATCGTTCGGATCGGGTCCGAACGTCGAATCGGCGCCGACGACGTGCGTACTACTGTGGAGGCGGGTGGTATAAATAAGGCCGTCGAAGTGGAGCCGCATCGTCAGTCGATTACACGGCACCGTGTCACGAACGTGGTCGTCGAGAGGACGTAGAATGTCGCGCGGCTGGAGACCGGTCGGTCATCCCCCGCGCGTACGGGTGGTCCCGCCGGGGAGCGGCCGCGCGCAGGGACGTGATCGGCGAGCGAACAAAGCCCTGTCGGCACTCGTCGCCCCCGCTCGCCGGCGTGGTCGGCGTCACTCCTCGAGGTGTTCGATACCCTTCTTCGAGACGTTCCCCTTCGTGATCTCCTCGCCCATCCAGTCGGGTTTGTCGTCCGGCGCCTCCTGTTCCCAGGCCCACGCCTCGAAGATGTGGACCTTGTCGGTCCCCTTCTCCCGGAGTCGGATCTCCTCGGCCTCCGCCTCGGCTTTCTCCTCCGAATCCGCCGGTTCGAGGCGACGTGCTGCCTTCAGTGCCGCCTGCCGGGGCATGTTCCCGGAGAACACGCTGTCCTCCTCACCCTCCTCGCGCATCACGAAGTTCCGCTTACCGTCCTCTCGTACCATGATTTTGGACCTCTATGGGAATCGAACACATGACACAACATAAATATACCGGCAAATCGGGTGCCCTGACGGGTTTCGGCGGCTACTATTCGGCCGAACTGCCCACGAATCCGCTCCGGCTGTCACCGTCGGCCGGTAGACAACACTTATGTGTGTCCTGTGGCGAAAGGGGGCTAGACACCCCCGATGGTCCGGAAAAAGAAGCTCAGTCCAAGCGGCGCCAAGGACGAGAACGGCGAGTACCACAACGTCCACGTCAATCTACACGAAGACGAACTCGCCGTGGCCGGGATGGACATCGGCGACGAAGTGTTCGTTCGGGTTCGTGATGGGAAGATCATCATCCAGAAGGCCGATCCGGACGACGTGGAACACGATTTCTGAACCGATGACCGACATCGACGGCAACGGAAGGACGGGGCGATGAGGGCCTACGACCTGTGTAAGCCGCTCCTGTTCGCGCTGCCCGCGGAGACGGCACACCGGGCCACGCACCGACTGCTCCACGCCGCCCAGGGAACGAGCGTCGAGGACCGCCTCCGGGGACGGTACGTCGTCGACGACGACCGCCTGCGGACCGAGGCGTTCGGACTCGACTTCGACAACCCGGTCGGGGTCGCCGCCGGCTTCGACAAGAACGCCGAACTGCCGTCGATCCTGACGGCGCTCGGGTTCGGCCACGTCGAGGTCGGCGGCGTCACGGCCGAACGGCAACCGGGCAACGCCCGACCGCGGCTCTTTCGGCTCCCCGAGGACGGCGCACTGATCAATCGGATGGGGTTCAACAACGAGGGCGCCGACCGGATCGGCGCGCGACTCGCGACCGCCGACCTGCCCGACGCCCCCGTCGGGATCAACATCGGCAAGTCGAAGTCGACGCCCCTGGCCGACGCGGCCGACGACTACCGCTACACCTACGACCGGGTCGCCGACGCAGGCGACTACTTCGTCGTGAACGTCTCCAGTCCGAACACCCCCGGCCTGCGCGAACTCCAGCACCGCGAGTCGTTGGAGCGCATCCTCGGCGGCCTCGTCGACGCCGGCGCCGCACCGCTGTTGGTGAAACTCTCCCCGGATCTGGCGGGCCCGGCCATCGACGAGGCGCTGGCAGTCGTCGACGACCTGGACCTGGACGGAGTGGTCGCGACCAACACCACCGTCGACCGTCCGGACGGCCTGCAGAACCCGAACCGGGCGGAACGGGGCGGCCTCTCGGGCAAGCCCATCGAGGAGCGCGCGACCGGGATGGTCGGGTTCATCGCCGAGCGGACCGACGTCCCGGTCGTCGGCGTCGGCGGGATCACCGACGCCGAAGGCGCGTACCGGAAGATCCGTGCGGGCGCGAGCGTCGTTCAGTTGTACACGGGACTGGTCTACGAGGGGCCGAGCCTCGCTCACGATATCAATCGCGGACTGTGCGACCTGTTGGAACGGGACGGCTTCGACTCCGTCGAGGCGGCCGTCGGCGCCGACCTGTGATCAGTTCCGGACGATGACGACCGTCTCGCCCGCCTCGACCATCTCGCCGTCGCCGGTGTACCGCCGTTCCGCTTCGAGTTCGAACATTTCGGGGTCGAGTTCGACGTCCGCGGCGTGCAGGTGGCCGTCGACGACCTCGTAGTCGCCGTCGGCGATGGCCGCCTCGATGTCCGAGACGCGGTTCCCGAACTCGGGACCGACCAGGGAGTAATCGAGGTCGACGCCGGTCACGACCGACTCGACCGGCGGGTCCTCGGCGACGGACTCCAGTTCGTCGACGTGCATGACCCGTCGGATGTCCTCGGCGAAGGCCGCCACGTCGCCGTAGACCCGCACCGCGTCCACGTCGGCGTTCATCGACAGCTGGTGGTCGGTCTTGTACTTCCGCAGGGCGGCGACGACAGACATCGCCCGCTCCCCGGCCGCGAGGTCGGCCTCCACGCCCAGCGGTTCGGGCCAGTCGGCCGTGTGGACGCTGCCCTCGCTGTACATGTCGCGCCACAGCTCCTCGGTGACGTGTGCGAGGATCGGGGCGAACAGCTTACAGAACCGCCGGTGGGCGACCTGGAGCGTGTACGCCGCCGAGGGATCGTCGCCGTCGTGCAGGCGCTGTTTAGCGATCTCGAGGTAGTCGTCACAGAACGTGTGCCAGAAGAACGAGCGGAGGCTGTCCCGGGCCTTCGAGAACTCCCGACGCTCGAAATGCTCGGTGACGGTCTCGATCCGGTCGTCGAGTTCCGCGAGCATCCAGCGATCGATCTCGCGGAGGTCCGGCCGCCCGAGTCGCTTCTCGGGGGTGAGGTCATCGACGAGTTTCGACGCGTTCCAGAGCTTGCGCATGAGGCGCTCGCCCGCACGCAGTCCCTTCTCCTTGTACGGCAGGTCGTCGCCGACGGCGCTCCCGGCGGCCCAGTAGCGGGCAGCGTCGACCGGGAACTCCTCCAGCACCTCGTCGGGCGCGACGACGTTGCCCTTCGATTTCGACATCTTCTCCCTGTTCTCGTCGAGCACCATCCCGTTGATCATGACGCTCTCGAAGGGTACCTCGCCGGTGTGTTCGTAACACTTCACGACGGTGTGGAACAGCCAGAAGGAGATGATGTCGTGACCCTGCGGGCGCACGTCCATCGGATAGAGTTCGGGGCGCTCGATCTCCATCTCGCCCGCCTCGTCGTTCCACTCCCAGCCGGCGTTGATCAGCGGCGTCAGCGAGGAGGTAGCCCACGTGTCGAAGACGTCGTCCTCGGGGACGAACGTCTCACAGCCACACTCCGGACAGTCGTCGACCGGTGGGTCGTCCGAGAGGGGATCGACCGGCAACTGCTCGCGGTCGGCCATCACCTCGGTGTCGCAGGCCTCACAGTACCACACCGGGAACGGGATGCCCGACGACCGCTGGCGGGAGATGGCCCAGTCCCACTGGAGCCCCTCGATCCAGTTTTTGTACCGTGTGAACATCTTCTCGGGGAACCAGTCCATCGACCGCCCGGCTTCGAGGTACTCCTCGGTCTTGTCGAGCAGTTTGACGTACCACTGCTCGGTGACGAGGAATTCGACTTCCGTCCCGCAGCGCTCGTGGACGTTGACGACGTGGGAGATGGGCCAGCGGTCCAGGAGCGCCCCGGCGTCGTCGAGGTCGGCGACGATGGCCTCGCGGGCCTCGTCGGCCGAGAGACCTTCGTACGTCCCGGCCACGTCGGTCATCGTTCCCGACTCGTCGATGGCGATCCGCAGGTCGAGGTCGTGGGCCTGGTACCACTCGATGTCGTTCTGATCGCCGAACGTACAGCACATCACGACCCCCGATCCCGTCTCCATGTCGACGCGTTCGTCCGCGATGATCGGAACGGTCTGCCCGAAGAGTGGAATCTCGGCCTCCTCGCCGACGAGATACTGGTTCTCGTCGTCGTCGGGGTGGACGAAGACCGCCACGCAGGCCGGCAGGAGTTCGGGCCGGGTCGTGGAGATGGTGAAAGTCTCGTCGCGCCCCGCCACCTCGAACGCGATGTCGTGGAAGTGGGAATCCTGTTCGGAGTCCTCCATCTCGACCTGCGAGATGGCCGTCTCGCAGTCCGGACACCAGATGGCGGGGGCCCGCTGGCGGTACTCCCGACCCTGCTCGTAGAGGTCGATGAAGGAGAGCTGGGAGATACGTTGGACCCGCGGCTCGATGGTCTGGTAGGTCTCGGTCCAGTCGATGGAGATGCCGAGCGCCTGCATCTTCTCCGTGAAGTCCGCCTCGTATTTCGCACAGACGCCGCGACACATCTCCTGGAAGACGTCGCGGTCGTACTCCTGGTGTTGCACCTCGAGTTCGCCCTCGGCGAGGCGTTCGGAGGCGATGCCGTTGTCGTCGTAGCCGAACGGGAAGAACACGTCGTTGCCCTGCATCCGGTTGTACCGGGCGACGAAGTCCTGCAGGGTGAAGCCGTAGACGTGGCCCCAGTGGAGGCTCCCGGAGACCGTCGGCGGCGGCGAGTCGATGGAGAAGACGGTGTCCGGATCTACTGCCCCCTCGCCATCGTAGGCGTAGAGATCCTCCTCGACCCACCGCTCCTGCCACTGTCGTTCGACCGTCTCCGGGTCGTATTCTCCGCTCGGCATTGCTCGCGTGACGCTACCGGAGTGACCGATGTTAAACGCCTCGGTTAGGCCGGCTCGACGGGATGGACACCCCCGGCGTCGACGAACACCGACGGCGACGTCATCGTCGGCGTGGTCGGCGAGCCGGGTCCCGCGCGAAACGTCGCGGAGCTCGAACGCCTCGGCGTCGATATCGAACGGTATTGAGCTACGCCAGCGCGTCCAGCCGGAACTCGAAGGCCGCCACGGGCAACTCCAAGTCGTGTTCGACGAGCACGCGCGGGTGTACCTCGCCGATCACGCCGACGGTCTCGCCGTCGATCACTACCTCGGCCGCGCGGCCGTCGATGAACGTCGGATGGGTCGTCGCGGGGGTCGACAGGTCGGCGTCGAAGTCGTGACACAGCGCCGCCAGCCGCGCCTTGGCGTCCTCGTAGGTGGCGTCGTTGCGGGCCACCACGCCCGCGACGGTACGACGCTCGGCGACGCCGGTGTTCTCGCCGTCGTCGGCGACGGCGGCCAGCCCGACCTCCGCGAGGTCCTGCGGGTAGGCCCGGTGGGTGTTGTTCTCGAGGACCATCAGTAGGGAGGGGAGCGCCCACGTCCGGAGCATCGTGTAGTCCTCGCTGTACGGCTCGGTGATGGTGACCGGCTCGCCCCCGCCGACGACGTCGGTCCCGGAGTCGACGCCCATCCGGTCGTAGTTCTCGGCCTCGGAGATCATATGGAAGTTGAGCAGGTCCTCGAAGCCCAGGCCGACGAGCGAGGTGCGGACCGCAGCCTCGTGGACCGAGCGCTCGTGTCGACCGCCGACGGTCGCGACGTCGGGATAGGTGGGATCGAGGTCGTTGAACCCGTAGGCCCGCCCCACGTCGTCGATCAGGTCGAGCGGGTGGAGGACGTCCGTGCGGTACGGCGGGATCGACACCTCGTAGGTGACGCCCGCGTCGGCGTCCGACGGCTCGGCGCCGAGCCCCGAGCGCTCGAACAGGTCGACCGTCTCCTCGACCGAGAGGTCGACGCCGAGCATCCCCTCGATGCGCTCGTGGGCGACGGTCTTTTCGTCCACCTCGAAGTCCGGGCGGACCAGCCGGCCGTCGGCGTACTCGACCTCGACCTCCTCGACGGTCGCACCGCGCGCGTCGAGCGCGTAGCAGATGACGTTGCACATCCGGTCGATGGTCCACTGGTCGGTCCCCGTGAGCTCGACGAACAGCTCGCGGGAGTCGGTGGACACCTCGGTCCGGCGGCCGTTGATCACCGGCGGGAACGAGAACAGGCCGATATCGTCGTAGATCGCCGGATAGCGGTCGTACTCCTCGACCAGCGAGGCGTAGGTCTCGCCGGTGGGGTGGTCCTCGAGGACGTCGGCCGGGGTCATCTCCCGGTCGGAATCGAGGGGGACGAACCGGTCGCCATCGGGGGCGACCCCGCGGTAGGTGATGGAGTTGCCGCCGTCTTCGCCGTGGGCCGCGCCTTTCAGCATCGTCAGGTCGTGGATGCCGATGGCGCCCTTGGCGCGCTTGCGACCCATCGTCGCGTGGAGCTTCTCCTGGAGCTGGATCAGGGAGTCGAGGGCGTCGTCGTCCAGGTCGACGCCGCGGATCACCGCGCCCGTGACGTAGGGGCGCTCGTCGGGCGTCGAGTCGTCTACGACGATCGTCCAGTCGGGGTCGTTCGTGTTCGGGACGTAGACGCCGCGGTCGTCGCCGTACTGGTAGCGCAGCGAGCGGGCGACCCCCTCGACGGAGAGGCGGTCGAGGCGGTCGGGGCCGAACTCCAGTTGGAGCTTTCCGTCCTCCGTCTCGCCCTCGAACTCCAGTCCGAGGGCGAACAGGTCCTCCTTGAGCGCCTCGTCGCTCTTCTCGTCGTGACCCGTCAGCTGCCGGAGTTCGTCGGGGTCGACGTCGACGACCGGCATCAGTGCAACACCTCCGTGTTCCGCAGGAGGTCGAGGTCACAGAGCGTCCCGTGGACGTCGCGGATGTCGTCGAAGCCGTACATGAGCATCAGGAGTCGTTCGAGCGCCAGTCCCCAGGCCATCACGTCACACTCGACGCCGAGAGGCCGGAGGACCTCCTCGCGGAACATCCCGCTGTTGCCGATCTCGATGAGCTCCCCGGTCTCGGGGTGGGTGCCGAACAGTTCGAAGGACGGCTCGGTGTAGGGGTTGTAATGTGGCTTGAACTGCAGGTCGGTGATCCCGAACTGCTGGTAGAACTCCTCGAAGGTGCCCATCAGGTCCCGCACCGAGAGGTCCTCGGCCATCACCCAGCCCTCGATCTGGAAGAACTCGAGCAGGTGGGTCGGATCGAGCGTGTCGTTGCGATACACCTTCTCGACGCTGAAGAAGCGCTCCGGAGGTTCGAGGTCGCCGATCTCGTTGCCCGAGAGATAGCGCATGGACAGCGAGGTGGTGTGACCCCGGAGGTCGACCTCGCGGGCGACCTCCTCGGTCCACGGGGAGTGGTACCCCTGCCCGTCGTCGCCGACGCCCTCGAGGTGGGCCGAGCGGACGCGATCCAGCAGGTCCTCGGGGATGTCCCGCATCGGCGGCACGTCGAGCGCGAACTGGTCCCAGTGGGTGCGCGCCGGGTGGTCCTGTGGCATGAACAGACAGTCGTTGATCCAGAACTCCGCGTCGGCGTGGGGACCGTCCATCTCCCGGAAGCCCATCCCGACGAGGGTGTCCTTCACGCGCTCGGCGGTCTGTCGGAGGATGTGGACCTTGCCGCCACGCTCCGCGGGGGCGTCGGCCTCGACGTTGTAGTCGGCGAACTCGGCGTCGCGCCACTCGCCGGAGGCGAGCATCTCGGGGGTGAGGCGGTCGACCGTCTCGGCCGCCTCGACGCCCTCCATCAGCGCGGTCACGCCCTCGTCGGTGAGGACGACCGAGCGGACGGCCCGCTCCCGCCGGTCGACGAGTCCGCGCCGGACGAGTTGATCGAGCGCATCGGACGCCTCGACCGACTCGCCGGCCTGCGGCCGGCTTCCCGAGGAGCGTGGCTCCTCGCCATCGACGAGCGACGCGAGCGCCGTCGCCTCCGGGTCGGCGTCAGGGTCGGCGTCCGGGTCGGCCGTGATCTCGCCCGAGTCGACGTCGCCGTACCCCTTGCGGGCGTAGTTGGCGAGGGCGATGTCCACCTCGGGGCCGTCGAGGTCCGCCGCGCCGATGACCTCGCCGAGCGAGACGGCGGCGTCGTCGGCCCCGGCCGAGAGCGCGGCGCGGTAGAGGCGGACCTCGGGGAGGCCGGCCTCGGCGTACGTCTCGCCCTCGTCGGACACCTCGTGGGAGACGGTTTCGGCGGTCGACACCGCGACCAGTCCCGCATCCTCGAGGTCGAAGGCGGCGCCGGTCACCGTCTCCGGTTTCAGCCCCGTCTCCTCGCTCAACCGTTCGATCGTCAGTTCCTCCGTCGCGCTCGCGGCTTCCAACACCGCGACCTGTGAGTCCGGGAGTCGCATTCTTGTTCACGTGCATCCGAGCCGGTCAGTTAGGGGTTCCGAAGCGTTGCCCGCCGAGCGGGCCGATTTCGTCCGCCCGCCGCGGGCGGAGTCCGCCGGCCACCGTCTCAGAGGGCGAAAAAGAAGCCGAACCCGGACGCGGTCGCTTCGCGGGCGAGCGTGTCGGTCGTGGCGGGTTCGGTCGCCATACCCGTTCGATTCGGGCCGTGGGGCAAAAGCGTTCTGCAAGCCGGGGCGCCGGTCAGTGGCCGTCGCCGGGCACGCCGCGACGGTCGGCGTCGAGGTCGATATCCAGGTCGTCGAGCAGGTCCGCAACCTCCGCGCGTTTCTCCTGGTGGTCTTCGAGGAACTCGCGCATGAGTTCGGCGGCCTGCTCCTTGCAGCCGCCACAAAGCCGCTCGCCGCCGACACACTCCTCGTACACCTCGGTCGCGAACTCGTCGTCGTCGCCCGCGAGCAGGTAGGCGTACAGTTCGTAGACGGGACACTCGTCGGCCTCGCCGCCGAGTTCGCGCTGCTTTTCGGCCGTCTCCCGGCCGCCCGTCGTCGCCGCCTTCACCTTGTCGTAGCCGTCCTCGGGGTCGTCGAGCAGGGAGATGTGGGAGGCGGGTACCGACGACGACATCTTCCCGCCGGTCAGCCCGGTCATGAACCGGTGGTAGATGGATGAGGGCGGCAGGAAACCGAAGCCGCCGTGGTCGACCTCCACCTCGCGGGCCAGTTCCTCGGCGGCCGCGCGGTCCATGTCGAAGGCGTCGACGTGTTCGTCGTAGCGGCGCTTCTCGCCCGGCACCGCCTCGATCAGGGCGTCGAAGGCCGCGTCGGTGGCGTTGCGGTCGAGGAAGCGAACGCGGGGGCGGAGCGGTTCCTTGCCGGCCTCCCGGAGTTTCTCGATGGCGGCGTCGCGGTCGGCGTCGGGCGCCATCTCGGCGTCGAGCCAGTCGGCGGCGTCCACACAGCGCACGGGGGCGTCCGAATCGTCGGACAGAGCGGCGTACGCCGCCGCCAGGTGGTCGCGCTCGCCGGCGTCGGCCTCGAAGGAGGCGTACGCCTCGGTCACCTTGAAGTAGCGCATCCGGGCGGCCACGTCCCGCGCGAGGCGCATGTGTGGGTCCTGGTCCGGCCCGACGGGGATGACCGTCGGCTTCGGCTCCTCCAACTGGGGGTAGAGGATGTCCGCCATCTGCGTGACCACCGACTGCATGTGGGAGACGGAGGTCTCGCCGTCGAAGCCGTAGATGCCCTCGAACTCCGCGAAGCGAGCGTTCGATCCGAGTTCGAACGCGAGGTCCTGCACCTCGCGGTTGGTCGACTGCCGGTAGAGTTCGCCCTCCTCGGGGTCGAAGCCGAGCGCGAGCAGGGAGAGCAGGTAGTCGCGGGCGTGTTCGTCGATCTCGTCCCACGAGAGGCCGCGGGCGCTGTGGGCCTCGAGGTCGGCGATCAGGCCGTAGGCGTCGGCACCCCGCTCCTGGTGCCAGATGATCTCGTCGAAGACGAGTTTGTGGCCGATGTGGGGGTCGCCGGTGGGCATGAAGCCCGAGAGGACGGCCGCGTCCTCGCCCTCGCGGAGCGCCCGGGCCACGGGGCGGTAGTCGCGATGGCCGAAGATGACGCCCCGGCGCATCAGGTAGTGGGGTTCGGGCACCTCGCCGAGCACCTCGTCGAAGGCCTCGATGCCGAACTCCTCGAACAGCTTGCGGTAGTCGGAGACGGTGGAGGAGCCCCAGGGGTCGAGCGCCACGTCGTCCGCGCCGCTTGCGGTGTCGCTCCCGCCGTCGGTCGCCTGAGTCGAGTCCGCCGTGTTCTCCGGGTTGTCTCGTGTCATGTTAGGGCGTGAGTCGGGCGACGGAGAGCCAGTCTATCCCCTCGTTCACGTCGGTCAGCGCAAAAACCATTCGCTTCCGGACCCCACCGGCGAGCCGGACGTCGAGCGAGAGGTCGCGGGGCAGGAAGGTGTGATCGGGCGCGACGACGCGGATCAAACGCGCCGAGTGGTCCATCTCCTCGACGGTGGTGAAGGCGTCGTAGGTGCGGAAGTCGGCGCCGAACTTGAACCCGCTCTTCGGGACGCTCCCCGCCGCCCGGAGCGCCGCGTAGGCGCGGAGCCGGCGGTCGAACCGCTCGCCCTCGACGGCCCGGCCGCGCTCGACGACGTGGGGTTCGGCCAGGTCGAGGGTGCCGCGGCGAGCGAGGTACGCCGCCTCCACGAGCGACAGCTGGAGGGGTCCCGTCTCGGCGTTCCGTCCGAGGAGTCGCTGGCCGTAGAACCCCCGGTCGTGGAGCGCCTCGGGCGGCTCCCACACCACCGCCCGGTCGGCGAGGAGGGCGGCGTCGAGGCCGGTCGGCGGGTCGTACCGCTCGCCGCCGTCCGCCTCGCCGGCCGCGTCCGGCCGCGCCGTCTCCAGATACGTGAGCTCTCCCTCCTCGTCGACGACGGCGAGGGTCACGTCGCCGAGGCTGGCGGCGGGGATGGACTCGCGCTCGCCGGCGACGCGAAGCCGGTACGCGACGGCGTCGTCCTCGGGGCCGCTCCCGCGGGGGAAGACGACGAAGTCGGCGCCATCCGGGTGATCGACCCAGCCGTCGCGGGCGGGCGAGAGGTAGAACCCCCGGTCGCGCAGGTCCTTGTACACGACGAAGGCGAGGGCGGCGTCGGTGGCGACGAGGAAGGACCGGAAGTCGAGGCGGTCGTCGCCGTCGACGACGGCGTCGAGGTCGCCCCGAAAGAGGAGGTGGGCGGCTTCGACGGGCGCGAGTTCGATCCGGTTGCCCGAGAGCGGCCGCCCGTAGCCGCGGGCGTCGTAGAACCGCTGTCTGGCGTCGCCGCCGACGCGGACGACGCCGTCCTCGAAGGTCCCCTGCATACCCGGATGGGGGCGCGGTGGGGGTAAAGGGCCTGCGGTGACCGCTCACTCCGAGCGCCGGTCGCAGGTGCCGTCGAGACACCGGCGTCCCGTCGCCGTCTCGAAGACGGGCAGGCCACACGGGCAGTCGTCGACGACGACGCCGGCCGGGACCGTGAACGCCGTCTCGCAGTCGGGGTAGGCGTCACACCCCGCGAGTAGCCGTCCCCGGCGGCGGATGATCCGCAGGTCGTCGCCGCAGTCCGGGCAGGTCCACGCCCGGTCGAACCGCTCGCGGACCGCGTCGTCGAGCGGTTCGCAGTCGCGGTCGATACACACCTCGAAGGTGGCGCCGCGGTCGACACGCATGCGCGGCAGGCCACAGTCCGGGCAGGTTCCGTCGACGACGCTCGCGCCGGCGACGAGCGGGTAGCGGGTGTCGTCGACGACGTCGACGACGGCGCCCCCGGTTCGGACCAGCGGTCCGCCGGAGTCGGGGCTCGTCCCCACGGGTACCCCCGCCTCGGTGACGGGGTAGACCGACCGCCGGATCCGGTCGGCGGTCACCCGAAGCGTCCGGTCGTCCAGGTGGGCGGTGAGGCCGAACCCCGGGCCGTCGGACTCGACGGTGACGGCGTCGGCGCGGGTGAGCCACGCGACCGGCTGGTAGCCGTCGGCGTCGTGGACGAGGACGGTCCGGTCGGGTTTGACGAGGACGAGCACGCGGCCCCGGTGGATCCGGTCGTCGGTCTCGACGGTACAGTCGCCGGCGAAGGCGCGGATGGCGTCGGTCACGGGGCGCGGTGGCGCCGGCATCGGGTGAAAAGCCTCGGACGAAGCCCTTTCGGCGATGGGGAGCGGTCGGCAGGTATGGACGCGGTCCTCTTCGATATGGACGGGGTGATCGTCGATACGGACTGTTGTAACTGTGTACCGGCGGTCGCCGCTCCCGTAATCGGCGACCGCCGGAACTGACTTACAACAGTCCGTAGACACCGAGGGGTTCTGGCGCGCCCGCGAGCGGGACGTGATCCTGCCGGCGGCGGTGGCCGACGGCGACCCCGATCAGGCGGAGATCAGGGGCATCAACTACCGCGAGACGTACGACTACCTGTCCGACAACTACGAGATGGCCGTGAGCCGCGAGGAGTTTCTGGAGCTCTACGAGTCGGCGGCGGCCGACCTCTACCAGCGGGCCGAACTGATGCCCGGGCTCCGGGAGTTGCTCGCCGACCTGCGGGCGCGAGGGCTCCGACTCGCCATCGTCTCCTCCAGTCCGCGGGCGTGGATCGAACGTGTCGCCGAGCGATTCGACCTCGACGTTGACGTGCTGCTGAGCACCGAAGACGTCGACGGCCCGGGGAAGCCGGCTCCGGACGTGTACACCGTCGCAGCGGATCGGGTGGGCGCCGACCCCGACGGCTGTGTGGCCGTCGAAGACTCGCCCAACGGCGTCCGGGCCGCGACGCGAGCCGGGATTCTCACGGTCGCCTACGGCAGTGATCCCGAAGCGGCGGAACTGGCCGACCACGAGGCGGCCGACGCCGAGGCGTTGCGGGCGGCGTTCGTCGCTCTCGACGTCTTAGCGTAGGGCCGCGGAGCCGATGCGGCTCGGTCGGGAGGCGTCAGTGTGCGTACGTTCCATCCCCGTACTATATTGTTGCGGATTGTGTAGCGTCCGCAAATGACGGGTTCGGGGGACTTCGAACGGTGTCGAAGACTCATCGCGGAGTCGAACGACATCGTCGCCGTCGTCGACGCCGACGCGACCGTGACGTACGTGAACGCCGCGGTACGGCGGGTGCTGGGATACGCGCCAGCGGACCTGATCGGCGACGCTGGAACGGCGTACGTACACCCGGACGACCGGGACACCCTCACGGACGCGCTCGAAACGGTGCGAACCGAGCCGGACACATCCCGGAGGGTCGACTGCCGACTCCAACGGGCCGACGGCTCGTGGCGTTGGATCGAGGCGGCCCTGCAGAACCGGATCGACGACGACGTGATCGACGGCATCCTCGTGACCGGCCGTGACATCACCGAGCGCAAGGAGCGCGAGTCGGAACTCGTCACCACCAAACGGCGCATGGAGTTGGCACTCGAAGGGGCGAACCTGGGGATCTGGGACTGGGACATGCGGACCGACGAAGTGTCACGTGACGAACTTTTGACGGAGATGCTCGGTTATACGCAAGCCGAGATGGGTGACCGAATGCGTGGCTGGGAACGGGTGGTGCATCCGGAGGACAGGAAGCGACACGACGAGGCGCTCGCCGCGCACATCTCGGATCGGACGCCGTACTACTGGTGTGATCACCGGCTAAAGACGAAGTCGGGGGACTGGAAGTGGGTGCGAACGATCGGAACGGTCGTCGAACGCGCCGCGGACGGAACCCCGACACGGGCCGTGGGGATACACCAAGATATCGACGACCGGAAGCGTGCCGAGCTGGCGCTCGAGGAGGAGCGGGACATGTTCAAAGAGGGCCCAGCGGTCGTCTTCAAATGGGAAGACGCGGCAGGCTGGCCCATCGAGTACGTCTCGGAGAACGTCGAGGAGGTGCTCGGATACACGCCGGAGGAACTCCGGTCGAGGGATAGCAGGTACATCGACATCGTCCACGAGGACGACCGGGCACGGGTCGTTCGAGAGGCGAACGACCTCGATTCCGAGGCGGTCGACAGCATCACCCTAAACCCGTATCGGGTGATCACGGCGTCGGGTGACGTTCGATGGGTGAAGGAGTACACCAGAGCGGTCGAAAACGAGAACGAAACCACGCACCTTCTCGGGTATCTCGTCGACATCACGGAACGCAAGCGTCGGGAGCGCGAGCTACAGCAGTTCAAAGCGGCCGTCGAACGGAGCGCTCACGCCATCTACATCACCGACGCCGAGGGACGGATCGAGTACGTCAACCCGGCCTTCGAACGGATCACCGGATACGGCGCGGAAGCGGCCGTCGGGGCGACGCCGCGCATCCTCAAATCGGGGGAGTACGACGACGAGTTCTACGAG
This sequence comes from Haloplanus salinarum, assembly GCF_024498175.1. Classification (NCBI taxonomy): domain Archaea; kingdom Methanobacteriati; phylum Methanobacteriota; class Halobacteria; order Halobacteriales; family Haloferacaceae; genus Haloplanus; species Haloplanus salinarum. Next base: position 3,083,946 of record NZ_CP101823.1, on the reverse strand, counting down.
GAGTTCTGGGAGACGATCCGCTCGGGAGAGCAGTGGGAAGCGGAGATGATCGACGAGCGGGCGGACGACGAGCGGATCGTCCTCAATCAGACGGTCGCGCCGATCACCGACGACGACGGCGGCGTCCGAAAGTTCGTCGCCGTCGCCCGGGACATCACCGAGCGCAAGGATCGGGAGCGGAAGCTCAGGGAGCGGGAGCAGAAATATCGGAGCCTCTTCGAGGACACGCGCGACGCGCTCATGGTGTTCGACCGCGACGGCTACCTCGACTGTAACGAACGGGCCCTCGAACTGTTCGGTGTCGACTCAGTCGAGGAGTTCCGGGAGTACACGCCCTGGGCTCTCTCTCCCCCACGACAACCGAACGGGCGGGGCTCGAAAGCGGCGGCGCTTGAGCACGTCGAGACGGCCTTCGAGGAGGGGGAAGCGTTCTTCGAGTGGACACACCAGCGCAGCGACGGGACGGAGTTCCCGTCGGAAGTGAAGCTCAGCCGATTCGAGTACGAGGGCCAGCCGGTGCTGCACGCGCTGGTTCGGGACGTGACCGCCCGAAAGGAGTACGAGCGTCGGTTGGAGGAGCAACGCGACAACCTCGACGTCCTCAACCGGGTACTTCGTCACGACATTCGCAACGACCTCCAGGTGATAACGGGCTACGTGGAGATGCTCGCCGACGAGTGTGACGACGCGGCGACGGACGCCCACTTCGAGACGGTCCAGGAGACCGCCGATCACGCGATCGGACTCACGAGGGTCGCCCGCGAGATGGCCGACGTGATGCTCTCGACCGGCGAGGCGTCACGACCCGTCGATCTTCGAGCCGTCCTCCGGAACGAACTCGACGAGGTGCGATCGACGTACTCGCGGGCAGTCGTCAGCACCGAGACGAGCATCCCACGGACCACGGTCGAGGCGAACGACATGCTGACCTCCGTCTTCAGGAACCTCCTGAAGAACGCGATCCAGCACAACGACGCGGAGACGCCGAAGGTGAACCTCTCGGTGACGGAGCGCGACGCCACCGTCGTCGTTCGGGTCGCGGACAACGGGCCGGGTATCCCCGAAGCCCAGCGGGAGACGATCTTCGGCAAGGGGGAGAAGGGCCTCGACAGCCAGGGAACCGGCATCGGCCTGTATCTGGTCGACACGCTCGTCGAGGGCTACGGAGGAGCGGTCGACGTCGAAGACAGCGACGCCGGCGGCGCGGCGTTCGTCGTCGAACTACCGAAAGCCGAGTGAGACACCCCCGCCGCTCAGCCACGAACGGCCGTATCGGCCGGGAACGACACCTCGACTCGGGAGTCGAGCTCGTCGGCGTCCGCCCCGAACGCGGCGACTACACCACCCGTACCGTCTGCCCGTCCACGAACGGCCGTATCGGCAACTCCGGGAACGACACCTCGACCCGGAAGTCGAGTTCGTCCGCGTCCGCCCCGAACACCCCGACCGGCACGGTCGTCACGTCCGAGAGGTAAGCCGTCTTCTCGTGCATCTCGACGCCGTTGACGGTGACGCGGACGCCGACGCGGGCGCCGCCGCCGTCGTTGCGCACCCGCACCTCGCACATCTCGCTGTCGCCGGCGGCGACGGCGTCGGGGAGGTCCGCCCACGACACCGAGACGTCGGGAAGGTCGGCGGCCGCGTCGACGATCCGTTCGGCGACGCCCTCGGAGAGCCCCGCGGCCGTGAGTTCGTCCGCGCCGGCGGCGACCAGGTCGGCGGGGCGGGAGTGGCCGCCGGTCGCGAGCGTGCTCGCCCGGCCGGCGCCGACGCCGTCCACGGCGGTGAGCGAGACGGCGTCGCGGCTGACGCCGTGTTCGATCCGGGCCTCCAGCCGTCGGGCGAGGTTGGCCGCCCGGGGGCCGGCAAAGCGGTCGAGGAACTCCCGGAGCGCCGCGAGCAGGCGGAGCGCGTTCCGGCGGATGATCCACGCGTCGCTCCGCAGGTCGGCTGGCACGGAGTCGCTGGTGCTCGCACGGAGGATGGCGAGGACCTTCCGGCCGCCGTCGTCCAGGTGGTCCGTGTCGGCGGCTTCGCCGCCTCCCCGAGGCGGCTTCGACGCCTCGCTCCCGAGCACCGCGTCGACGGCGTCGGCCTCCGACTGTCGGGCCGAGACGGAGTCGAACTCGGCGGCCGCGGCGACGGTTTCGAGGACGGCGTCGGCGTCGATCCGGTCGCGCTCGGCCAGATCGTGGAAGGCCGCGGCGGTCGAGAGCCGGAGGTAGTACTTCGAGGCGAGGCGGCCGAGCGGCGTCGGATCGATGGCGAGGTCCTCGCCCATAGCGACGAATCCGCGGTCGACGAGCGATTCGAGCGTCCCGCGCACCCGGTCGCGGAGACCGTCGAAGTCGTAGGCGGCCGGCTCCGAGGACGCCCGGACGTAGTAGTACGTCGTTTCGAGCCACGAGAGCACGTCGTCGAGGTCGTCGACGGTCCCCATCGCGATCTCGGCGTTGAGGTGGGCGTCGAGATCCGCGGCGAGGTGGGATTCGATCTCGGTACCCTCGCGCAGGAGGCGCCGATAGCGATCGGCGTCGGAACGGTCACAGACGACCCAGCCGTAGCCCACGTCGTCGTACCCCGGACGACCGGCCCGCCCGAGCATCTGGAGGAGGTCGAGCGGGCTGATGTCGACCTCGCCCTCCAGCGGATCGTGGTACTTGGTGTCGCGGACGATGACACAGCGCGCGGGGAGGTTGACGCCCCAGGCGAGGGTGGAGGTCGAAAAGAGGATCGCGATCTTCCCCTCCCGGAACCAGGATTCGACCCGGTCGCGGTCGGCCTTCGAGAGGCCGGCGTGGTGGAAGGCGACGCCGTCGAGGACGGCCTTTCGGAGGTCGTCGTCGCCCAGTTCCTCGGCGGCCTGGTGGAAGTCGTAATCCCCGCGAGAGCCGACGGGGACGTCCCGCTCGGCGAGTTCGTCGCGGGTCTTGGCCGCGGCGCTGACGGCGTCCTGTCGCGAGGCGACGAACACGAGCGCCTGTCCGTCCTCGCGGACGTGCGGTTCGGCCAGGTCGAGCGCGCGGTAGAGCCGGCGGTACTTGTCGGCGAAGCTGTTCTCGCCGTGCGTGTAGGTCTTCACGCCGGTCTGGAGGTCGACCGGGCGGTAGTCGTCGCCGAAGGCGAAGGTGGCCTCGGGCGGGGCGTCCAGCCAGTCGGCCACGTCGCCGACGTTGGGCATCGTCGCCGAGAGCGCGACGAAGCGGGGGTCACAGAGCCGTCGCAGGCGGGAGACGGTCACCTCCAGGACGCCCCCGCGACGCTCCGAATCGAGGAGGTGGACCTCGTCGATGATCGAGCAGTCCACGTCGGTGACGAAGTCGTAGCGCCGGGAGCCGTGTTTGCGGGTGGCCGAATCCACCTTCTCCGGGGTCATCACGAGCACGTCGGCGTGGCGCGCCCGGCGTGGGTTCAGGTCGCGCTCCCCCGTGACGACGTACACCGAGTAGCCCAGGTCCTCGAAGCGCTCCCACTCGCTCTCCTTCTCGTTGGTGAGCGCGCGCATCGGGGCGATAAAGAGGGCGGTCCCGCCCTCGCTCAGCGTCTTGCAGATGGCGAGTTCCGCGAGCGCCGTCTTGCCGCTGGCCGTCGGCGCCGACGCGACCACGTTGTGGTCGCTATCGACGAGGACGGGCAACGCCTCCCGTTGCATCCGGTTGAACTCCTCGAAGTCGAAGGCGTCGGCGAACTCCGGAACGGCGTCGGCAACCTTCACGCGGTCGGCACCCCCGGTCGGGCGTCGGTCGGGCGGCCGTGGCGGGTCATGTCCGTGTCCGGGGGCCGTGTGGGCAAAGGCGTTTCGTGGTCAGTCCGTGGGCGTCGCGGCGTCGTCGTCGCCATCCTCGCGCCCGCCGTCGTCACCGCCGTCGAACAGTCCCCCTCGCACCGCGTGGACGTAGTAGGCGCCGACGCCGACGGCCGCGGCGACGTTCGACCCCGTGACCGCCCAGAAGACGGCGGGCATCCCCAGGTCGAGGCCGGGCGCGACGGCGACGCCGAAGACGGACGCCGAGGCGGTGGCGGGTAGGGCGAGCGCCGCGACCGGCAGGCGCACCGCCCAGTATTTCAGCAGGTCGGCGACGAAACTCGTCCGGGTGCGGCCCGCGCCGTTGAACCCGGAGAGCAGGAGGTCGACGGCCCCGATGGCGGGGTAGCCGTAGGCGAGGATCCGGAGGTACTGGACCGTCAGCGCGAGGCCGTCGCCGGAGATGTCGGGGACGAACAGGCGAGCGACGGGGCCGGGGACGAGCCACTGGACGACCCCGAGGAGGGCGAGGGCGGCGACGGCGACGCCGACGCCGACGCGGGCCGTGCGGACGGCGCGGTCGGGGCGGTCCGCGCCCACGTTCTGTCCCACCATGCTCTGGGCGGCCTGCGCGAGGCCGCGCGAGGGGAGGACGGCGACGCTCGCCACCCGCGCGCCGACGGTGTAGGCCGCGAGGCCGGCGGCGCCGCCGGCGACGGCGACGACGCCGACCAGTACGACGCGGACGCTCTGGCTGACCACCCGCCGACCCGTGATCGGACCGCCGACCGAGAGGAGCGCGCGCAGGTCGGCCCGGGCAGGGGAGAGGTGACGGCGAGAGAGGCCCATCCGCGGCCCGACGGCGAGGGCGACGGCGAGGGCGAGGCCGGCGGCGTAGCCGGCGACCGTCGCCAGCGCGGCCCCGCGGATCCCCATACCCGGGACCGGGCCGCCGCCGAAGATGAACAGCGGGTCGAGGACGACGTTGACGGCGACGGTGGCGACGTTGATGTAGAGCGAGGCCCGGGAGTCGCCGCGGCCGACGAACCCGGCTTCGAGGGCGTCGCTGGCGCCGGCGAGCGGGAGGCCGAGGGCGACGACGCCGAGGTAGAGGGCGGCGGCGGGCGCCACGTCCGGGCCGGCTCCGACCAGCGCGACGAGCGGCCGGGACAGGGTGGCGACGCCGCCGCCGACGAGGGCGCCGAGCGCGAGGGCGAGGGCGACGCCGTGGACGACCAGCCGAAGCGCGCCCTCGTCGTCCTCGGCGCCGACCCGCTGGGAGACGAGGATCTGGGTGCCGACGAAGGGAGTCACCAGGAGGGCAAAGAGCAGGCCGAGGACGGGGATGGTGAGGCCGACGGCGGCGACGGCCGTCTCGCCGATCCGGCCGAGCCAGAAGGTGTCGATCACCTGCTGGGCGACGCGGACGACGTTCTGGGCGACCAGCGGGACGGCGAGCGAGACGAGCGTTCGGGGTACGGAGCCCTCGACGATGGCCGCCCGCCGGTCGCTCATCGGGCACCGGTTCACGAACGACCGATATAGACGTATCGATCACGGAAACCGTCGGGCGGGGAGCCCACACGTTTTTGCCCGGCGGGCCGAAGGGCGAACATGGCACGCAGGCGCAAGCCCGACTGGCTGAAGCAGCGGCCGCCGTCGGGCCAGCGGTTCACGGAGATCAAGGAGACGCTCCGGGACCGGGACCTCCACACCGTATGCGAGGAGGCGAACTGCCCGAACCTGGGCGAGTGCTGGAGCGGGCGGAACGGCCCCGGCACGGCCACGTTCATGTTGATGGGCGACCGGTGTTCGCGGGGCTGTAACTTCTGTGACGTCGAGACGGGCGGGATGGAGCCGCTGGACCCCGAGGAGCCGTCGAAGGTTGCCGACGCCGTCGCCGAGATCGGTCTGGACTACGTCGTCCTGACGAGCGTGGACCGTGACGACCTGCCGGACCAGGGCGCCGGCCACTTCGCGCGGACCATCGAGGCGATCAAGGAGCGCGATCCGGGGATCCTCGTCGAGGTGCTGATCCCGGATTTCCGGGGCGATCGGAGCCTCGTCGACCGGATCGTCGACGCCAGGCCGGACGTGATCGCCCACAACGTCGAGACGGTCGAGCGCCTGCAGTGGCCGGTCCGGGACCGCCGGGCGGGCTACGAGCAGTCGCTGTCGGTGCTCGAACACGTCGCCGACGTCGCGGACGTGTACACGAAGACGAGCCTGATGCTCGGGGTCGGCGAGTACGACCACGAGGTCTACCGCACGCTCGCGGACTGCCGCGAGGCGGGGGTGGACGTGGTGACGCTCGGCCAGTACCTCCAACCCTCGCGCTCGCACCTCGACGTCTACGAGTACGTCCACCCGGACGCCTTCGAGACGTGGCGCCGGGTCGCGGAGGAGGAACTCGGCTTCCTCTACTGTGCCAGCGGACCGATGGTGCGGTCGTCGTACCGCGCCGGGGAGCTGTTCGTCGACGCCGTCCTCCGTGACGGCCGGAGCGTCGACGAGGCGCGCCGCGAGGCACACGCGGCGACCTGACGGGGCGAACGCATAAGACCCGCGGGAGCGAGGGGCCGCCATGGAGGAGTACCCCGCGACGGCCGGCGGCGGTGGGTGGACGGATCGACGGCGCGGACGGCGCGGGGATTCGAACCGACCACGGACACGACGGACCAACGCCCGAATATGAGCACGGAGACACGGAACCTGACCCTGGTACAGGCGGTACGGGACGGGCTCGAAACCGAGATGCAACGGGACGAGGACGTGATCGTCCTCGGGGAGGACGTCGGCAGGAACGGCGGCGTCTTCCGCGCGACCGAGGGACTCTACGAGACGTTCGGCGGGGATCGGGTGATCGACACGCCGCTGGCGGAGTCGGGCATCGTCGGCACCTCGATCGGGATGGCGGCCTACGGCCTCCGACCGGTGCCAGAGATCCAGTTCATGGGGTTCATCTACCCCGCGTTCGACCAGATCGTCAGCCACGCGGCCCGCATCCGCTCCCGGAGTCGCGGGCGGTTCACCTGCCCGATGGTCGTCCGGGCGCCGTACGGCGGCGGGATCCGCGCGCCGGAACACCACTCGGAGTCGAAGGAGGCCTTCTTCGTCCACGAGGCCGGGCTGAAGGTCGTGGTGCCGTCGACGCCGGCCGACACCAAGGGGCTGCTGGCGTCGGCGATCCGTGACCCCGACCCGGTGATCTTCCTCGAACCCAAGCTGATCTACCGGGCGTTTCGCGAGGAGGTGCCGGCCGGCGAACATACGGTCCCGCTGGGCGAGGCCGCGGTCCGGCGCGAGGGAAGCGACGTGTCCGTCTACACCTGGGGGGCGATGACCCGGCCGACGATGGAGGCGGCCGAGACGCTGGCCGACGAGGGGATCGACTGCGAGGTGGTCGATCTGCGGACGCTCTCGCCGCTGGACCGTGACACCGTCGTCGAGTCCTTCGAGAAGACGGGGCGGGCGGCGGTGGTCCACGAGGCGCCCAAGACCGGGGGGTTGGGCGGCGAACTCACGGCCATCCTCCAGGAGGAGGCGCTGCTCTACCAGGAGGCGCCGATCGAGCGGATCGCGGGCTTCGACGCACCCGTCCCGCTGTACGCCCTGGAGGATTACTACCTCCCGTCGCCGACGCGCATCGAGGAGGGGATCCGGGAGGTCGTCGCGTTCCCATGACCGTCGAGACGTTCCGCCTCCCGGACGTCGGCGAGGGGGTCGCGGAGGGCGAACTCCTCCGGTGGCTCGTCGAGCCGGACGAGACCATCGAAGAGGACCAGCCGCTCGCCGAGGTGGAGACGGACAAGGCGGTCGTCGACCTCCCGTCGCCGTACGCGGGGTCGGTGACGGAACTGCACGTCGCGGAGGGCGAGATGGTGCCGGTCGGAACGGGCATCGTCTCGGTCGAGGTCGACGACGGCGAGACGGCCGACGACGAGGCGAGCGAGGGCGACGCGGCCGCCGCGGCGACCGACGACACCGGTGCCCGCCGCGCCTTCGCCGCCCCGAGCACCCGTCGGCTGGCGCGCGAACTCGGTGTCGACGTCGCGCGGGTCGAGGGGTCCGGACCGGGCGGGCGCGTCACCGACGCGGACGTGCGGGCGGCGGCCGACGACGAGGCGGGCGAGCCGACGGCCACCGGGCGGCCCGAACCGCGGTCGCTCGACCCCGACGCGACGGTCGTGCTGTCGGCGGCGGGCGAGCTGGAGACCGAGGGACGCACCCGACGGGAGTCGGCTCGAGCGGTCGAGACGGCGAGCGAGGCGGTCGAACGGCAACGAGAGCGGGACCGGACGGCCCGCGACCGGACCCTCGCGGCGCCGGCGACCCGTGGGCTGGCGGACGAACTCGGCGTCGACCTCGATACGGTGCCGACGGACCGGGAGCGCGACGGCGTCCCGTTCGTCACGGCCGCGATGGTCCGCGAGTACGCGGCGCGGGTAGGGGAGGCGACGGACACGGCCGAATCGGCGGACGCAGCCGAGGTGGCGGCCACCGAAGGGACGGCAGAGACGACGGCGAGCGTGGGGGTCGGCGAGGCGACGGGGGACGACGAAACGGCGGCCGAGGGAGGTCCGGAGCCGGGCGACCGGATCCCGTACCGCGGCATCAGGCGCTCGATCGGCGAGCAGATGGAGCGCTCGAAGTATACGGCACCCCACGCCACCCACACCGACGAGGTGGACGTGACGCGGCTGGTAGAGACGAAAGCCGAACTCGAAGCCTACGCCGAGGCCGAGGGCGTCACCCTGACCTACCTCCCCTTCGTCATGCGCGCGGTGACGCGGGCGCTCCGCGAGTTCCCGCGGGTCAACGCCTCGCTCGACGAGGCGGCCGAGGAGATCGTCTGTCACGACGAGTACAACCTCGGCATCGCGACGGCGACGGACGCGGGCCTCATGGTTCCCGTCGTCGAGGACGTCGACGGGAAGGGACTCCTCGACCTCGCGGCCGAGACGGCGACGAAGGTCGAACGGGCGCGCGACCGGTCGATCGGCCGCGAGGAGATGCAGGGCGGTACCTTCACCATCACGAACGTCGGGGTCATCGGCGGGGAGTACGCCACGCCCATCGTCAACTACCCCGAGGTGGCGATTCTGGCGCTCGGCCGGGTCGCGGAGCGCCCCCGCGTCGTCGACGGCGAGGTGGTCCCACGGTACACCCTCCCGCTCTCGCTCTCCGTCGATCACCGCGTCGTCGACGGCGCGGTGGCCGCCCGGTTCACCAACCGGGTGATGGACCTGCTTCGCAGTCCGAGCCGGTTGCTGGTCGACTGATCGTTCCTACCCCATCTTAAACACCCGTTTGCACCAAGCACGGCACTTATTCAGCCCGTCGACGCAGGCTATGGCATGACAGTCACACTCGCGGACATCGAGGCCGCTCGGGAACGGTTCGACGACCCCGCCATCGTCAGACAGACGCCGATCGAGACGAACCGCTCGCTCTCCGAGATGTCGGGCGCGGACGTCCACCTGAAGATGGAACACCTCCAGCGGACGGGGTCGTTCAAGACGCGGGGGGCGTACAACAAACTGAAGGGGGAGGCCGAGTCGGGGAGCGACAAGCACGTCGTCGCGGCGAGCGCGGGGAACCACGCTCAGGGGGTGGCGCTGGCGGCGACGACGGTGGGGCTCGACTCGACCATCGTGATGCCGGAGAACGCGCCGCAGGCGAAGGTGGACGCGACCCGGAGCTACGGGGCGACGGTCGAACTCCACGGCGCGAACTTCGGCGAGGCGATGTCCCACGCCCGGGCGATGGGCGAGGAGCCGGGGAACCTGTTCGTCCACGCGTACGACGACCCGGCCATCGTCGCCGGACAGGGGACGCTCGGCCTGGAGATCAACGAACAGGTGCCGGACGCCGACACGGTCATCGTCCCCATCGGCGGCGGGGGACTGATCGGCGGCATCAGCACGGCGCTGAAGGCGCTCGACGACGACGTGCGGGTGATCGGCGTCCAGGCGGAGCTGGCGGCGACGGTGCCCGACAGCCTCCAGAAGGGGGTCCCCGTCGACGAGGAGTCGCCGAAGACCATCGCCGACGGCATCGCCACGGGGAGCGTCTCGGCGTTGACCCTCGGCCTCATCGAGGAGCACGTCGACCGGGTGGTGACGGTGAGCGACGACGACATCGCCCGTAGCATCCTCGTCGTGCTGGAGCGGTCGAAACAGTTGGTCGAGGGGGCGGGCGCGGCGTCGGTCGCGGCGCTGTTGAGCGACGACGTGGACGTCGAGGGCGAGACGGTCGTGCCCCTGCTCTGTGGGGGCAACATCGACATGTCGATGCTCCAGACGGTGTTGACACACGCCCTGACGGACCGGAGTCAGCTGCTCCGCCTGCGGATCCGCATCCGGGATCAGCCCGGCGAGATGGGGCGGATCTCGGGCATCATCGGCGACCGGGGCGCGAACATCCGGACGGTGCGTCACGACCGGGCCGTCGGCGACCTGGAGGTGGGCGACGCCTACCTCGTCTTCCAGGTGGTCACGAGCGGCGAGGGCCACGCCAAGAACGTGATGGGCGCCATCGAGGACGCGGGCTACGAAGTCGAGCGCGTGAACTGAGCGACGAAGCTCCCGTCGGCCCCCGACCGGTGCCGGGAACCCACATGATAGACCCGGGAAAACGGCTCACAGCGCCGAATATATACGTCGAGCGTTCCGAGAACGAGTACCATGCCGTACGTGACTCACTCCGAGGCGGAGCGGTCGGAGATGCTCGACGCGGTCGGGGTATCCGATCCCGACGAACTGTTCGACATCCCCGACCCCGTCCGGTTCGACGGCGACTACGGGATCGAAGCACACTCGGAGCGGGAGACGCGGGCGGCCGTCGAGGGGATCCTCGAGGAGTCGGCCGACCTCACCGAGTTCCTCGGCGGTGGACATTACGAACACTACGTCCCGTCGGTGGTCGATCACCTCTCCCTCCGGGGGGAGTTCCTGACCAGTTACACCCAGTACCAGCCCGAGGTCACCCAGGGCTTCCTGCAGGCGCTCTTCGAGTTCCAGTCGCTCGTCGTCGAGTTGACGGGCCTCGGCGTCGCCAACTGTTCGATGTACGACCGCTCGACGGCGCTCGGCGAGGCGGTGTTGCTCGCCGACCGCGTCCGGGCGACGGACGGCGACACGGTGCTGGTGCCCGCGGATCTGCCCGACCGGGTTCGGTCGGTGCTGGAGAACTACACCGACGGCCCGGGGATCACGGTCGAATCCTACCCGACGAGCGGGGGAACGGTCGACGTGGACGGCCTCGCGGAGCGGATCGACGGGGACACCTCGATGGTGTACGCCGCGACGCCGAACGCACGGGGCGTCCTCGAACCGGACCTGGCCGCCGTCGGTGACCTCGCCGACGACAACGACGCGCTGTTCTGTGTGGGCTCGGACGCGGTCGCCCTCGCGCTCCTCGAACCGCCGGCGGCGTACGGCGCCGACGTGGTGGTCGGCGACGCTGGCGTCCTCGGCCTGCCGACGACCTACGGCATGGGACTCGGCCTGTTCGCGTGTCGCGAGGACTTCCTCCGGCAGGTGCCGGGCCGTCTCGTCGGCGCGGGCGAGGACACGGCGGGCAACCGGGCGTACACGCTGACCCTCCAGACCCGCGAACAGCACATCCGGCGGGAGCGGGCCACCTCGAACATCTGCACCAACCAGGCGTGGCTGGCGCTCCGGGCGGCCATCCACGCGGCGTGGCTCGGCCCCGACGGCCTGGTCGACCTCGCCGAGGAGTCCGTGACGGGGGTCGCGGAGGCCTGCGAGCGGATCGACGCCCTCGACGGGTTCGAGGCGCCGGTCTACGACGGCCACCACTTCCGGGAGGCGCTGGTCGACACGGCGGCGCCGGCGGCGGACGTGGTCGATCACTGCCGGCACGCGGGGCTGGCCGTCCGGACCGTCGAGGACGCGGGCGAGGAACGGCTGGCGGTCTGTGTGACCGACGCCAACCGCGACCGGGTGGACGACCTGCTCGACGCACTCGCGGGCTACGGGGGTGGCGCATGAGCCAAGAACAGCACGAACGTCCCGAGGGAGCGGCCGACGACGCCGACGGGGAGAGCGAGGCCCCCCACCAGCAGGCGCGGTGGTACGACGGCGACCGGTACGAACCGCTGTTGAACGAGAAGAGTACCGACACGGTCGCCGTCGAGTCGTCGCTGCCGGACGACCTGACGCGGGACGAGTTGACGCTGCCGGACCTCGCGGAACCGGAGGTGACGCGCCACTACACCCGGCTCTCGCAGATGAACTACGGCATCGACTCCGGGCCCATCCCGCTGGGGTCGTGTACGATGAAGTACAACCCCGCGTTCACGGAGGACGTGGCGGCCCACCCGGGCAACCGGGTCCACCCCCTGCGTAGCGACGACGACAAGCAAGGGATCCTGCGCCTGCTGTACGAACTGCAGGAGACGCTGGCGACGGTCGGCGGGATGGACGCGGTGACGCTCCAGCCGCCGGCGGGCGCGGCCGGCGAGTTCACGGGCATCCAGGTGGCAAAGGCCTACCACGAGGCCAACGGCGAGGGCGAGCGAAGCGAGGTGATCGTCCCCGAGTCGGCTCACGGGACCAACTTCGCGAGCGCGGCGATGGCCGGTTACGACGTGGTGGAACTGCCGTCCAACGAGGACGGCCGGGTCGAGGTCTCGGCCCTGGAGGCGGCCGCGGGCGAGGAGACGGCGCTGCTGATGCTCACCAACCCCAACACGCTGGGGCTGTTCGAGCGCGACATCGCCGAGATCGCGGAGATCGTCCACGACGCGGGCGGTCTGCTCTACTACGACGGCGCGAACCTCAACTCCCTGCTCGGGAAGGCCCGTCCCGGCGACATGGGCTTCGACATCATGCATTTCAACCTGCACAAGACGTTCGCGACGCCCCACGGGGGCGGCGGGCCGGGGCAGGGACCCATCGGCGTGAACGCCGACCTCGCCCCCTTCCTCCCCACGCCACAGGTGCGGGAAGTCGACGGCGACTACGAGGCCTACGAACCCGAACACAGCATCGGCCGGGTCCACGAGTTCACGGGCAACTGGCTGGTGCTCGTGAAGGCGTACGCCTACATCCTCCGGCACGGGGACGCGGGGCTGGAGCGGATCAGCGAGACGGCGGTCCTGAACGCCAACTACCTCGCCGAGCGGATCGAGTACGAGGTGCCCTACGGCCCGTTCCACCACGAGTTCGTCGCGAGCGCTGACGAGGACGCCGCGGACGTGGCGAAGGCGATGCTCGATCAGGGCGTCCATCCGCCGACGACGAAGTGGCCCGAAATCGTCGACGAGGCGCTGATGACGGAGCCGACGGAGACGGAGTCGAAGGCGCGACTGGACGACCTGGCGGCGGCGTTCGACGCCGTCGCGGCGACGGATCCCGAGGACCTGGCGGCGACGCCGACGGAGACGACCGCCCGCCGGATCGACCAGGCGGACGCGGCCCGGAACCCGCGGCTGTCGTGGCACGCGCTGGAATAGGGCGGGACCCGCGGGAAAGTTTGTGACGGACCACGCTACTTATTTCCCTGTTTTCCGTGGTTTACGCCGTGACAGCGAACCACTCGCACCTGCGGGAGACCGACCCGGCGGTCGCGGAGGCCATCGCCGGCGAGGAGCGCAGACAGGAGAGCAACCTCGAGATGATCGCGTCGGAGAACCACGTCTCCGAGGCGGTGATGGAGGCCCAGGGGAGCGTCATGACGAACAAGTACGCGGAGGGCTACCCCGGGGAACGGTACTACGGCGGCTGCGAGCACATGGACACCGTCGAGAACCTCGCCATCGAGCGGGCGAAAGAGCTCTACGGCGCCGAACACGTCAACGTCCAGCCCCACAGCGGGACGCAGGCGAACATGGGCGTCTACTTCGCGGCCCTGGAGCCGGGCGACCGCATCCTCTCGCTCGATTTGAACCACGGCGGCCACCTCAGCCACGGCCACCACGTCAACTTCTCCGGACAGCTCTACGAGGTCGAACAGTACGGCGTCGACCCGGATACGGGCTACATCGACTACGACGAGGTGGCGGCACAGGCCGCCGATTTCGACCCGGACATGATCGTCAGCGGGTCCTCGGCGTACCCCCGCGAGTTCGACTTCGAGCGGCTCGGCGCCATCGCCGACGACGTCGGGGCCGACCACCTCGCCGACATCGCCCACGTCACCGGGTTGGTGGCGGCAGGCGTCCACGTCAACCCCGTCGGGGACGCCGACTTCGTCACCGGCAGCACGCACAAGACCATCCGCGCCGGCCGCGGCGGGATGATCATGACGACCGAGGAACACGCCGAGGCGGTGGACAAGGCCATCTTCCCCGGCGGACAGGGCGGGCCGCTGATGCACAACATCGCGGGCAAGGCGGTGGGCTTCGGCGAGGCGCTCGACCCCGCGTTCACCGAGTACGCCGAGCGGGTCGTCGCGAACGCGAAGACGCTCGCCGACGTGTTCCGGTCGGCGGGGATCACGCCCGTCTCGGGCGGCACGGACAAGCACCTGCTCCTCCTGGACCTGCGGGACTCCCACCCCGACCTGACCGGCGAGGACGCCGAGGACGCCCTCGACGACGTGGGAATCACGGTCAACAAGAACACGGTGCCGGGCGAGACGCGGTCGCCCTTCGTCACCAGCGGCATCCGGGTGGGAACGCCGGCGCTCACCACCCGCGGCTTCGACGAGGCGGCGATGGAGACGGTGGGCGAACTCATCGTCGAGCGGTTGAACCACCCGGACGACCCGGACGTGGCGAGCGAGGTGCGAGACGAGGTCGACCGGCTCTGTGCCGAGTTCCCGGTCTACGAGTAGGCCGCCGTCGCCCGCCTTTATGGTCGGGCGCGTCCCGAGTGTGACCAACGATGGTCGTCGGAGACGTGACTACCGGAACGGAAGTACTGGTCATCGGCGCGGGGCCGGGCGGCTACGTCGCCGCCATCCGCGCCGCCCAGCGCGACCTCGACGTCACGCTGGTGGAACGCGACGCGTACGGCGGCGTCTGTCTCAACCGCGGCTGTATCCCCTCGAAGGCGTACATCACGGCGACGGACGTCGCCCACGACGCCGCGACGGCCGAGGAGATGGGGATCCACGCCGACCCCGCGGTCGACCTCGGAGGCATGCACGAGTGGAAGGAGGGCGTCGTCGACCGGCTCACCGGCGGCGTCGAGAAGCTGTGTAAGGCCAACGGCGTGACCCTGCTCGACGGGACCGCGACGTTCGTCGACGAGGGGACCGTCCGCGTCGAGCACGAGGGGGAGGGACAGGGCTCGGAGACCGTCGCCTTCGAACACTGCATCGTCTCGACGGGGAGCCGACCCGTCGCACTCCCCGGGTTCGACTTCGCTGACGAGCCGGTTCTGGATTCGGCCGACCTGCTCTCGCTCACGACGGTCCCGGATCGGCTGGTCGTCGTCGGCGCCGGCTACATCGGGATGGAGCTGTCGACGGTGTTCGCCAAACTGGGGAGCGACGTGACCGTCGTGGAGATGCTCGACGACGTCCTCCCGGGGTACGAGGACGACATCTCGCGGATCGTCCGGAAGCGCGCCGAGTCGCTGGGCGTCGACTTCCACTTCGGCGAGGGGGCGAGCGGGTGGCGCGACGCCGCCGACGGCGGGATCGTCGTCACCACGGAGACCGAAGACGGCACCGAGTCGACCTACGGCGCCGACCGGGTGCTGGTCGCGGTGGGACGGGACCCGGTGACCGGCCCGCTCGACCCGGGGGCGGCGGGGCTGGAGCCGACCGAGGAGGGCTTCCTGGCGACCGACGAGCGGTGCGAGACGGACGTCGAGGGGATCTACGCCGTCGGCGACGTGGCGGGGGAGCCGATGCTCGCACACGCCGCCTCGGCGGAGGGGATCGTCGCGGCGGAGGCCATCGCGGGCGAACCGGCGGCGTTCGACGCGCGGGCGATCCCGGCGGCGGTGTTCACCGATCCCGAAATCGCGACCGTCGGCCTGACCGCGGACGAGGCGGCGAGGGAGGGCTACGACCCGGTGGTCGGCGAGATGCCCTTCAACGCCAGCGGGCGGGCGCTGACGACCGGCGAGACCGAGGGGTTCGTCCGCGTGGTCGCGAGCGCGGACGGCTTCCTGCTCGGCGCACAGATCGTCGGCCCCGAGGCCTCGGAGTTGATCGCCGAACCGACGCTTGCCATCGAGATGGGCGCCCGGCTGGAGGACGTGGCGGCGACGGTCCACACGCATCCGACGCTCTCGGAGGCGACGATGGAGGCCGTCGAGAACGCCCTCGGGCAGGCGATCCACACCCTGAACCGGTAGTCGTTACGTGGCGGAACGACCGGGGGCGTGTACTCCCCGGATCGTCGGCCGCTCGTTCAACCGGTAGTCGTTACGGACGACCGGGCCGTCGGCGCCGTGTTCTCGGCGATCCGTCACATATCCCACCTGTCAATACTCGGGTCGAAGGTAGCGACGTCCGCGAAATCGAACACGTTCGTCGACGACGACGCGGCGACGCTTTGCCGAACAGCAAAGTCTAATGGGGTGGCCACTCAACTATCGCTTGATGCCCACGGTAGAATACCTCAATTACGAAGTAATGGACGATCACGGCTGGGAAATGGACGACGACGACCTCTTCGAGAAGGCCGCCGACGCCGACCTCGAGGACGTCGACTACGGCTCCCTCGAAGTCAACGAGGGCGAGTACGTCCTCGAAGCCGCCGAGGCGCAAGGCTACGACTGGCCCTTCTCGTGCCGTGCCGGCGCCTGTGCGAACTGTGCGGCCATCGTCCAGGAGGGCGACCTCGACATGGACATGCAGCAGATCCTCTCCGACGAGGAAGTCGAAGAGAAGGACGTCCGGCTGACCTGCATCGGTAGCCCGGCGGCCGACGAGGTGAAGCTGGTCTACAACGCCAAGCACCTCGACTACCTGCAGAACCGCGTCATCTGAGACGGCCTGTCGGACGTCAGTCCGTACGAGGTCGCACGGTTCCGATTCCTCCATTCTTTCACGCCCGGTAGCGGCGGCGCCGTCGAAAACACTAATTCCCCCGCGCCTCGGGGTTCGGTAATGCTCGCGGCGACGACGGACCTGCTGCGGTTGATCGCGGTGCCGGCGCTCGGGTGGGCGGCCTGGCGCGACGTGCGTACCCGTCGCCTCCCGAACTGGCTCTGGTATCCGTTGCTCGTGGTCGGCCTCCTGACGCTCGCGTGGGACGCGCTCGGCCACCTCCCGGTCGCGGGCGTCGACGACCGCCTCTTTCTGGTCCGGGTGGGGATCAGCCTCCTCGTCGTCGTCCCCCTCGCCTACGGTCTCTGGTGGATCGGGGGGTTCGGCGGCGCCGACGCCAAGGCGATGATGACCCTCGCCGTCCTCTTTCCGACATACCCGGTCTTCTACCTCGCCAGCGGCGCTTACCCCGCGGTGGTCACGGACGTCGGCGTCTTCTCGATGACGATCCTGACGAACGCGGTGCTGGTCGGCCTGGCCTACCCCGTCTACCTCGGCGTCCGCAACGGCCTGCGGGGCGACCGGGGGACCGTCATGTTCCTCGGCCGCCGGACCGAGGTGTCCGCGCTCCCGGCGGAGCACGGCCGCCTGTTCGAGACGACCGAGGGGTTCACGCGGGGAGGCCTCGACCTCGACGCGCTGCGGATGTACCTTCGGTGGCGGGGCACCACGCTGGACGCGCTCCGGGCGGCGCCGGCAGCCCACCGCGACCCCGAACGCGTCGGGGAGACGTTCGAGCCGACGGACGGGGCGGTCGACGCCGATGTGACAGCCGCCGAGCGACCGACGTCGGCGGGGAGCACGGGCGAGGGCGACACCGCTCCGGACGCCGACCATGACGACCCGTGGGCGGCCGAGCGCTTCCTCGACGAGATAGAGGGGAGCGCCTACGGGACGACCCCCGAGACGCTCCGGGAGGGGTTGCGGGTGGTGACGACCCGCGACTCGGTGTGGATCTCGCCCGGCGTCCCCTTCATCGTCCCGCTCTTTCTGGGGCTCTGTCTCGCCCTGACCTACGGTGACGTCCTCTTCGGCCTGCTCGGCGCCCTCGGCGTCGTGTGACGACACAAGACCTATCGGGGGGAGGCACCCAGGGACGGGCATGACCGCCGACGCCGACGTCGACGTGGACGTTGATTTCGGAGCCGACGGCCTCGTCCCGGCCGTCGCACAGGACGCCGACTCGGGCGAGGTGTTGATGCTCGCGTACGTCTCGCCGACGGCGCTCGAACGCACCCGCGAGACGGGACGGGCACACTACTACTCCCGGAGCCGGGACGAACTCTGGGAGAAGGGAGCGACCAGCGGGCACGTCCAGCGCGTCGAGGAGGTGCGGGTCGACTGTGACGCCGACGCCCTGCTCTATCTGGTCGACCAAGAGGGTGGCGCCTGTCACACCGGCCACCGCTCCTGTTTCCACCGGACCGTCGAGGGCGAGACGGTCGGCGAGCGGGTCTTCGACCCCGACGACGTCTACGACGACGGATGAGCGGGGAGGGCGCGGACGAGGGCGAGGACGCGGCCGCCACCCTGCGGGCGGCCCGAGCGAAACTCGACGACGCCCGGGCGGCCGTCGCGGACCACGGCGAGGAGCGACTCCGGACGGTCCGGGAGGCCCACCGCGAGGCGACGGGGCTGCTCGACCGGTACGAGGGTCGGGCGACCGGCACCGGCGACTTCGCGGCGTTCGTCGAGTTCCAGGAGGCGTTCGTCCAGTTGACCGAAGGGCTCGACGACGACCTGCCGGCGCGGTCGGCCTTCGAGGCGGCGAACGACCTGCTCGACCAGCGGCGCCTCGGCGAGGACGACTTCGAGCGGGCACGGGCGGAGCTGGCGCCCGCAGCAGAGCTCGCCGGCCTGCTCGAAGCGCGGGAGGAGGCCCGGGCGGACTTCGAGGCGGCCCGCCGGGACGCCCGGCGACGCCTCCGTGATCTGGGGGAGCGGATCGACTCGCTGGAGCGCCTGCGGCGGTTGGGCGAGGCTGACCTCGACGCGCCGGTCGAGCGCCTGCGCGACCCGGTCGAGGAGTACAACGACGCGGTACGCGGGGCCTGGGCCGAGTTCCGGCGCGAGGCGAGCGCCCGCGAGGTGTTCAGCGTCGTCGAGGCGAGCCGGGCCTACCCGCTCGCGGCTCTCCCCGAAACGCCGCCGGACCTTCGATCGTACGTGATGGAGGCGCCCGCGGGCGAGGAGTCCATCCCGACGCTCCTGGAGTACGCGGACTACTCGAACTCGAAGCTCTCACACTACGTCGAGGACCCCGCGGCCCTGCGGACGCGGGTCGGCACCCACCGGACCTACCTCGAACGCCTCGACGCCGACCCGCTGACGGTGTCGTGGCCGCCGCCGGACGCCGAGTCACTGCGGTACCGGGCTTCGGAACTCGTCTCGGTCGTCGCCCGCTTCGCCCCCGAGTCGGTCGTCGCCGCGGCGCGACGCCTCCGTGACCTGCCCGGCCGGATCGACTACGACCGCCTCCGTGAGTCGGCGCTCGCCCGCGACGAACTGGACGAACGGGAGCGCGAGCGGCTGGAACAGGGGGCCGTCGAGGAGGAGTTGACGGCCGCCCGCGAGGAACGCGACCGGATCGAGGCGGCGCTCGCGGAGACCGAGACGGACGGCTAGCGCGCCGCGTCGAGGTGGCGACGCAGGTCGGTCGCGAGCGCCGCCGCCCGGTCGGCGTCGCCGGCCTCGGCGTAGATGCGGACCTTCGGTTCGGTGCCGCTGGGGCGGACGAGCACCCACGCGTCGCCGTAGTCGAGGCGGTAGCCGTCGGTCGTCTCGAGGGCGGCGTCGGCCTCGCGGGCGTACGCCTCGGCGGCGTCGAGCAGGGTGGCCCGCTCGGCGGCGTCGTCGTAGGTGAGGTCCTCGCGGACGAAGTGATAGTCGGTGAAGGGGGCGACGACGTCGCTCGCCGGCGCGTCGGCGTCGGCCAGCAGTTCGAGGAACTTCGCGGCGACGTAGGCGCCGTCGCGGGTGAGGCGATACTCCGGGTAGAAGACGCCGCCGTTGCCCTCGCCGGCGATGGGGACGCGGTCGCCCGCGCGGCGGCGCTCGCGAACCCGCGTGACGATGTGCGTCGAGCCGATGGGCGTCACGTCGAGTTCGGCGTCGGCGTCGGCCACGGCGTCGACGAGTCGCTGGGAGACGTTGACCGCGGAGACGACCACGTCGCCGGCGGTGAGTTCCGCGGCCGCGAGCGCCGCGAGCGAGGTGTCGCCGTCGACGAAGGTACCCGTCTCGTCGACGAAGACGGCACGGTCGGCGTCGCCGTCGTGAGCGATCCCCACGTCCGCGTCGGTCGTGCGGACGAGTCGCCGGAGAGCGGCCAGGTTCTCGGCGACGGGTTCGGAGTCGCGTCCGGGGAAGTGGCCGTCCGGGTCGGCGTTGACGGTGCGAACGGCACAGCCGAGTTCGCGGAGGAAGGCCGGCGA
Source organism: Haloplanus salinarum (assembly GCF_024498175.1). Lineage (NCBI taxonomy): Archaea > Methanobacteriati > Methanobacteriota > Halobacteria > Halobacteriales > Haloferacaceae > Haloplanus > Haloplanus salinarum. The sequence continues at coordinate 3,063,792 of NZ_CP101823.1, read as the reverse complement.
GACCAGCGATCCGGCGCCGTGACCGGGGTCGAGGGCGACGGTGAGGTCCGCGGCCGCGATGGCCTCGCGGTCGGCGTGTGCAAGCAGGTCCGCGCGGTAGTCGTCGTTCACGCCGTCGATCCGTCGGGCCTCCCCCACGCCGTCCCACGACGCGAGGACGGCGTCGTCGGCGTCGACGCGGGTCTCGACGGCGTCGTAGCCGTCGACGGAGAGTTCCGTGCCGTCGGCGCCGAGGAGTTTGATGCCGTTGTACGCCGGCGGGTTGTGTGAGGCGGTGAGGTGGACGGCGGGGACGCCCTCGCGGGCGCAGTAGTAGGCGACCCCCGGCGTGGGAACGACCCCCAGTCGGTCGACGTCGGCGCCGGCGGCCGCGAGGGTGCCGGCAGCCACGTCCGCGAGCGGTCCCCCGGAGAGGCGGGTATCGCGAGCGACGGCGACGCGGTCGGCGTCCCAGACGGTGGCCACGGCGCTCGCGACACGCCTGACGAGGTCGGGTGTGAACTCCTCGCCGACCACACCGCGCGTGCCGCTGGAGCCGAACAGTTGCATTCGGGATGAGGTGGACGCCCGGTCCACAAATCCGTTGCGACCGCTGGGCGACGGCCGGCGCCGTCCGCCCCGCCGACCGGTCGGCATTTACGCCGCCGCCACGTCCGGTGGCGACATGACGCTGTTCCCGGAGTTCGAGGTGATCCCGGCGGTGGACATGCAGGACGGCGAGGTGGTGCAGCTGGTCCAGGGGGAGCGCGGCACCGAAAAGCGGTACGGCGACCCCGTCGAGGCGGCACGGCGGTGGGTCGACGCCGGCGCACGCACGCTCCACCTCGTCGACCTCGACGGCGCGTTCGAGGGCGAGCGGGCGAACGCGGCGGCGGTCGAAGCGGTCGTCGACGCGGTGGACGTGCCGATCCAGCTGGGGGGCGGCATCCGCACCGTCGGGGACGCGACCGACCTGCTCGACCGGGGCGTGGATCGCGTGATCCTCGGGACGGCGGCCGTCGAGCGCCCGGGGATCGTCGCCGAAATCGACGAGGAGCGGCCGGGGAGCGTGGTGGTGAGCCTCGACGCGAAGGGCGACGAGGTGGTCGTCTCGGGGTGGACCGAAGGGACGGGACTCGATCCGGTCGAGGCCGCGGGACGGTACGAGGAGCTGGGCGCGGGCGCCATCCTCTACACCGACGTGGACGTCGAGGGGAAGCTGTCGGGGGTGCGCACGGAGCGGATCGAGCGGCTGGCCGACGCGGTGGGGATCCCGGTGATCGCCAGCGGCGGCGTCGCCACCCTCGACGACGTGCGGGCGTGTCGCGAGGCGGGCGCCGCGGCGGTCGTCGTCGGCACCGCGCTCTACGAGGGCGCGTTCACGCTCGCCGAGGCGATGGACGCGTAGGCCCAAAACCGACTTAGGCACGCCCCGAGAGGGGCGTGTATGGACCGCACCGCCGCTCGGACCCGTGAAACCACCGAGACGACGATCGAGGTGACACTCGACGTGGACGGCGACGGGGACGCCCGCGTCGACACCGGCATCGGCTTCTTCGATCACATGCTCGAATCGTTCGCCAAACACGGGCTGTTCGACCTCACCGTCGACTGCGACGGCGACCTGGAGATCGACGACCACCACACCGTCGAGGACGTCGCCCTCGTCCTCGGCGCGGCGTTCGAGGAGGCACTCGACGACAAACGGGGGATCCGCCGCTTCGCCGACCGGCGCGTCCCGCTGGACGAGGCGGTGGCGAGCGTCGTCGTCGACGTGAGCGGCCGCCCCCTCTTTCGCTTCGACGGCGAGTTCTCCGAGGAGCGGGTCGGCGAGTTCACGAGCGTCATGGCGCGTCACTTCGCGCGCTCGCTCTCGACCGCGGCCGGCCTCACCTGTCACGTCGAGGTGACGGGCGAGAACGCCCACCACGAAGTCGAGGCGCTGTTCAAGGCGCTCGCGCGCACGCTCGACGACGCGACCCGGATCGACGAGCGCCGGTCGGACACGCCGAGCACGAAAGGCGAGCTGTAAATCGATACGACCGCTGTCGTACTCTCTTTCGACGTCCGTCGTTAGTTATTTGTCGGCGGGCGGAGAGGCCTCGCGTATGCAGGCGCTGGAGACCCTCGACAGCGACACATCGAAACTCGTCGTGTTGTACCTGCAACGCGTCGGCGACGCCACGCCCGATCGGATCGCGGATCGACTGCGGCTCCCGCTGATGACCGTGTTGGCGACGGTCAGGTATCTGGACGAGGAGGGACTGGTCCGCCGGTTGGCGGGGTCGGATCGGATCGTCCTGACCGATGGACGGCGGGGGTTGTCGAGGCCGGGGCCGACGGGTAGCGATCGCGAGAGGGGGATCCGTCCGGGGCGCGAATCAGTCGAATAACGCCGTCGGACGGGGAGCGTCGTTCTGCTTGTTCAGGATGTGTTCCGGTTTGTCCACCTCGGCGTACTCGCGCTCGATCTCCTCCTCCTCGTCGACGTACAGGTTGTGTGTCTCCAGGAACTCCCGGCCGGTGTCGGAGAGGGTGTAAAAGACGAACGGGAAATCACGGGTTCGCTCGTCCTCGGGGGCCTCCACCTTCCGGACGAGACCGTATTCGATCAGCTTGTTCAGGTGTTCCCTGAGCGTGGCGCTACTCAACCCGGGGTTCATGAAGTCGATCTCGTCGAACGAGGGGCTCTTGTAGGGGTGACCGAGGATATCCTGGATGATTCGCCCTCGCGTCCGCTGTGTGACCTCGTGAACCAACTCCTCGTTGCCGGCGTCGTCCGGCGTCCGCCCTTCCGTGATCATGGCTATACCTCCCCGTTGAGAGCTACGGACATAAAGTTAACTAGGCCGTAACCTACTTGGTCGACTCCGGGGAGGTTCTTTTCGGGTCGGTTCCTGCCAACAGAAATGTTGAATATGAATCACTAACGAGACAGTCGTATCCGTGAAACCGGCACGCCGTGGGAGGACCCGAGAGTGAGTCCAGGGGACTGGGAACGAAGGAAGGACCGGCGGACGGACCGGAACCACCCGGACGGATCGGATGGGGACTGATTCGCCGGCCGTCCGCCGATGAATTCGGACGATCCGCCCGAGTCGAACGACGAGATAGTCGAGTCACTCGACCAGTTGAGTGGCTCGATCGACGCCAACGAGGATCGGATTTCGGAGTTGGCCCAGCGAGTGGACGAACTGGACGAACGTCAGCGGGATCTGCTCAAGAAGACCTCCGATCTGATGCAGCAGTACTCGGAGATACAGTCACAGTTCAGCGCGCTCGAAACGGTGAAGGCACAGGACGAACGGACCCGTCAGGAACGCGAACAGGCGGAGAAAGTGCGGATCGATATGGGTGGACTCCCAAGCGTAACCGTCCCGACCGAGGGTGTCGTCTCCCTTCTCCTCATCGTACTGATGCTTATGATCGTGCTGGTCATCGTGGGGATGTTGATGATACCCGACACGGTCGGTGAGTTGCTCCGGGCGTACCTCCTTTGATCGGGGGGGCCCGCCGGCCACAGCCGTCGGTTCGGACGTAGCTACTCGATCACGTCGCCGTTCACGAGGTAGTCGGGTACCTCGCCGGCGAGCGTCTGCCGGACGTTCCGGGCGGCCTTCTCCCGCAGTTCGCGGACGCTCTCGGCGGAGTTGTAGGCGGCGTGGGGCGTGAGGATCACGTCCTCCGGATCCAGCAGCGGCGAGTCCGACGGCGGCGGTTCCTCCGCGAGCGTGTCGAGGCCGGCGCCCGCGATGGCCCCCCGCTCGACGGCGTCGGCGAGGGCGTCCTCGTCGACGATGCCGCCGCGAGCGGCGTTGACGAGGAACGCGGATTCCTTCATCGCGTCGAGTTCGGCGGCGCCGATCATCCCCTCCGTCTCCGGGGTGAGCGGCGCGTGGATGGAGACGGCGTCCGACGCCGCGAGCAGGGTCGACAGGTCCTCGACCAGGGTCACGCCGTCGCCGACGTCCGCCGGATCGACGTAGGGGTCGTGGGCGATCACCTCCATGCCGAACGCGCGGGCCTTCTCGGCGACCGCCCGGGCGATGTCGCCGTAGGCGACGAGGCCGAGCGTCCGGCCGTCGAGGCGGTGCATCGGTCGGCCGGCGTGTTCGTCCCACTCCCCGCGGGCCGCCCGGGCGTCGAAGGCGACGACCTTCCGTGCCAGGGCGAGCAGGAGGGCGAAGGTGTGCGTCGACACCTCGGGGATGCAGTAGTCGGGGACGTTCGTCACGTAGACGCCGCGCTCGGTCGCGGCGTCGATGTCGACGTTGTCGACGCCGATGCCGGTCCGGGAGACGACCCGGCAGTCGGGCATCGCATCGAGCAGGGCGGCGTCGACGTCGGCGTACATGGCGATGACGGCGTCGGCGTCCGCGACGAGGTCGGGAAGGGGCTCGTCGCTCGCCTCGCCGTCGATCAACTCGGCGTCGATTTCGTCGAGGATCCGGCGTTCGACATCGAGGTCGTCGAAGGTGTGGTCGGTGAAGACGACGGTGTGGGACATGGGGAGGGGTGGCGGGGGGAGTGTAGTAAGCGTTTGGACGGAAGTCGATGGGGATGACCGACACGCGGCTGGCGGCGACGGACCGGGTCGATGGCCGCAGGTATATCAACCGTCCCGGACAAGTCGTCGGACGAATGTTCGACGAGATCATGGAGAAGTTCGAGGGGAGTCCGAGCCAGCAGGAGGTGATCCGACTCCTGCTCGAACGGGGCTTCTCCGTCAACGACGAGGGACGGGTCGTCTCCGGCGGCATCGAGATCCCCAACACGGGGATCGCTCGCGAGATCGGCGTCGATCGGCGGGTGGTCGACTCGACGACCGACGCCATCCTCGACGATCCGGAGCTCCGCCGCATCTTCCAGAACATCACGGCCATCCCCAGCCTGATGGATCTGGCACCGGTGCTCGACCTCTCGGTGCTGACGGTCTGGGTCGACGACGAGACCGAATCGGGCATCGTCGCCGACGTGACGACGGCCATCGCCGACCGGGATATCTCCATCCGGCAGGTCATCAGCGAGGATCCCGAGTTCGTCGACGACGCGAAACTGTACGTCATCACCGACGCCACCCTTCCGGGCGATCTCCTGGTCGAGATCCGCGAACTGCCGTACGTCCGCCGGGTCGAGTTCTGATGGCCGAGACCTACCGCACGGTGGCCGAGCGGGCGGAGTCCGAGTTCGAGGTGAAGGGGTCGGAGTTCCTCGGCCACGTCGCACCCGCCGAGTCGGTCGACGAGGCCGAGGCGTTCGTCGACGAGGTGCGGGCGGCGTACGACGACGCCACCCACAACGTGCCGGCCTACCGCGTGCCCGCCCCGGGCGGGGAGATGCTCCGGGAGTGGGCGAGCGACGACGGCGAGCCGACGGGGTCGGCAGGCAAACCCGCCCTGAACGTCCTCGTCCAGCGCGACCTGCGGAACGTCGTCGCGGTGGTGACCCGCTACTACGGCGGCGTCAACCTCGGCGTCGGGGGGCTGGCCCGGGCGTACGCCCGCGGCGTGAGCGACGCCGTCGACGCCGCCGGCGTGGTCGAGGAGCGACCCCACGAGCGCGTGTCGGCCGTCGTCGACTACGACGACTCGGGAACCGTCCGCGGAATCCTCGAGAGCGAGGGCGTCGACTTCGAGGCGAGTTACGAGGAGCGGGTGGCCTTCGAGGTGCGCGTGCCCGTCGCCGAGGCCGACGGCCTCCGGGACCGCCTCCGGTCCGCGACGGGCGGCCGTGTCGAACTAGAGTGATCCGGAGCCCTCCGGAGGGATACGGAGCGCTCGGGGGGTCCGCTTCGGTGGAGAATTCTCCGCGCTCGTCGGTTCGTCGTCGGGCGATTTTCGACGTGAAGCGAGGGGGTTGGACGCGCCGCCCGTCTCAGGTCGTCCGGAAGGCGCGGTCGCCGGCGTCGCCGAGGCCGGGGACGATGAAGCCGTTCTCGTCGAGGTGGTCGTCGATGGCGACGGTCAGCAGGTCCGCCTCGGGGACGGCCTCGGAGACGCGGAGCAGGCCGTCCGGGGCGCTGACCGCCGAGAGGACGAAGAGGTTCTCGGGGGCCGCCTGTCCCTCGAGGACGTAGTCGAGGACGGCCGACATCGTCGATCCGGTGGCGAGCATCGGGTCGGCGACGATGACGGTGTCGTCCTCGCTGATCTCGGGGAGTTTGACGTAGTCGACCGTGATGGGGAACTCGCCGTCCTCGTTCATCCCGGCCTCCTCGTCGCGGCCGGCGCTGATGACGCCCTGCTTGGCGCGCGGGAAGGCCTTCAACAGCCCCTCGACGAACGGCGTGGCCGCCCGCAGGACGTTGATGATGACCACGTCGTCGAGTCCCTTCACGCGCTCGCCGGTCGTCTCGGCGAGCGGCGTCTCGATGGAGACGTACTCCGTCTCCATCGCGCCGTCGATGATCTCGTAGCCACAGATGCGCCCGAGTTTCACGAGTCCCTTCCGGAAGGCGACCTGCTCGGTGTCGGCGTCGCGGATCTTCGAGAGCGTGTCCTTCGCGAGTGCGTGCGTGATGAGGTACGCGTCGTCGCGGTCTTCGATGGTCATCGTCGGGGAACCGGCCGGCGGCCACTTAAAATAAGCGTCAGCGACGGGTCGTCGTTCGCTCGGCGAATCGTTTATTTGAGTCGCGTGATACTCGCTGGACAGATGGACGGGTCGGGTGTACGTGGCACGTGGACGCGGCGGGGAGCGTTACGGACCCTCGGGGCGGCAGTCACCGGAAGCGTGCTGACCTGGGGGATGACCGACCAGGCGAGCGGACAGAGCGGCGGGTCGTGGCCGCAGTTCGGGTTCAACGCGGCCAACGACGGGTACGCACCGGAGAACGCCGGGCCGGTGGCGAACGTCACGGAACGGTGGCAGTTCGAGACCGGTGGGAGCGTCGAGCATCAGCCGTCGGTGGTCGACGGCACCGTCTACGTCGGAAGCGGGAGGAGCGGCGGCGGCGTCTATGCGCTGGACGCGGCCTCGGGCGAGGAGCGCTGGCGCTTCGAGACGGGGGATGCGGTGGTTGCGTCGCCGTCGGTAGCGGGCGATACCGTCTACGTCGGGTGTGTGAACTCCAACCTGTACGCACTGGACGCCGAATCGGGCGAGGAGCGGTGGCGCTTTGCGACGGTGGGGGAGGTGAGTTCGCCCCCGACGGTGGCCGAGGATACCGTCTACGTCGGAAGCGGCGGGGCGGGCGGCGGCGTCGTCCACGCGCTGGACGCGGCGTCGGGCGACGAACGGTGGCGCGCCGAGATGGGAGTGAGTTCGATCACGGCGCCGGCGGCGGTCGACGACACCGTCTACGTCGCGGTCCCGGCTGCGACCAGCGTCAGCGCCCTGGACGCGGGGTCGGGCGAGGAGCGCTGGCGCTTCGATGCAGGGGCGGCCGTGTTCTCGGCGCCGGCGGTGGCCGACGGCACCGTCTACGTCGGGAGTCGGGACAACGTCGTCCACGCGCTGGATGCGGGGTCGGGCGAGGAGCGCTGGCGCTTCGCGGCGCGGGACACGGTCCGTGCGACGCCGGCGGTGGCCGACGGCACCGTCTACGTCGGGAGTCGGGACAACACCGTGTACGCGCTGGACGCGGGGTCGGGCGAGGAGCGCTGGCGCTTCGAGACGGGGTCGTCGGTGAACTCGTCGCCGTCGGTGGCCGGCGACACCGTCTACGTCGGGAGCGCCGACGTCACGTACGCACTGGACGCCGACTCGGGCGGGGAGCAGTGGGCCGTTCAGTCACCTGCGTCGGTCGTTTCGTCGCCGGCGGTGGTCGGCGGCACCGTCTACGTCGGAAGCGGCGGTGTGTACGCGTTCGCCGGCGATACCGCAACGCCCGAGGCGACGACCACCGCGCCGTCCGGGAGCGGCGGCGACGCAGGGGGCTCCGGTGCCGACGACGGCTCCGACCTGCCCCTCGTTCCGCTCGCGGGCGTGGGCGCTGCGGGCGTCGGCGCGGGAGGGCTGTGGTACTGGAAACGGAACGGCGAGGGCGCCGCCACGCCCGGCGGGAGCGCCCCGGGCACCGACCCCGGTTCGGCAGGCGGCCCCACCACCGACTCCCGCGGGACGGGCGGTGGCTCACGGGCCGGCGCCCCCGACCGAATTCCGCAGGCACCTGAGGTCTCGGTCGAGTACGACGCCCTGACCGACGAGGAACCCCTCGGCGGCGGCGGCAACGCCGACGTCGCCAAAGCGACCCTGCCGACCCCCGACGGCGACGTGATCCTCGCCATCAAGCGCCCGCGGATGCAGGGGACGCTGCACACCGACGCCGTCGACCGACTCATGGAGGAGGCCGAAACCTGGGACAAGATCGACGACCACGACCACGTCGTCGGCGTCGTCGACTACGGCGCCAGTCCCGTCCCCTGGATCGCCATGGAGTACATGGACGCCGGCCACCTGGCCGACCGTGCCGGCGACCTCCCGTTCGACCAGGCAGTGTGGAGTGCCGTTCGGATCGTCGAAGGCGTCCACCACGCCCACCGCCGCGGCGTCGCCCACCTCGATCTCAAACCCGAAAACGTCCTCTTCCGGTCGGTCGAGGACGCCTGGGACGTGCCGAAGGTCGCCGACTGGGGACTCTCGAAACATCTGCTGGACCACTCCAAGAGCGTCGAGGGGCTGTCCCCGCAGTACGCCGCCCCCGAACAGTTCGACGAGCAGTACGGCAACCCCGACGACATCACCGACATCTACCAGCTTGGGACCGTCCTCTACGAGCTGTTCACCGGGCGTCCGCCGTTCGAGGGGCGGCCCAGCAAGGCGATGCGTCGCGTCCTCGACGAGGAGCCGACGCCGCCGAGTGACGTCGCCGACGTGCCCCAAGCTCTGGACAGGGTGTTACTGACCGCCCTCGCGAAGGAGAAATCCGAACGCTACGAGACGGTCCTCTACCTCCGGGACGCCCTGCGTGAACTCGGCGAGTGATTCGACGGGGGCGATCCCGTCGGTTCCGAGGACGAACGATTTATATTTGACGTGTGATACACCGAGGCAAGGATGGAGAAGGGGGAGATCGTCGGGTCGTTGACTCGACGCGGCGTCGTGCGGACGGTCGGTGTGGCGGTCGGCGGTGTGTTGGCGTCGGGGACGTCCGGTGTCGGGAGCGGGCAGAGCGCGGAAGCGTGGCCTCGGTTCGGATACGAGAACGCGAACACGAGACACGCACCGGCGAACACGGCTCCGATGAGGAGCGTCGGGGAGCGGTGGCGGTTCGCGACTGGGGCACCGGTGGTTTCGTCGCCAGCGGTGGTCGACGGCACCGTCTACGTCGGGAGGGGGAACAGCAACCTGTACGCGCTGGATGCCGACTCCGGCGAGGAGCGGTGGCGCTTCGAGACGGGAGACGCGGTGAACTCCCCACCGGCGGTGGTCGACGGCACCGTCTACGTCGGGAGCGACGACGCCAACCTGTACGCGCTGGACGCCGACTCCGGCGAGGAACGGTGGCGCTTCGAGACGGGGGACGGCGTATTTTCGTCGCCGGCGGTGGTCGACGGCACCGTCTACGTCGGGAGCGACGACGCCAACCTGTACGCGCTGGACACGGGGTCGGGCGAGGAGCGGTGGCGCTTCGAGGCGGGGAACGCGGTGAACTCCTCACCGGCGGTGGTCGACGGCACCGTCTACGTCGGGAGCGCCGACACCAACCTGTACGCGCTGGACGCGACGTCGGGTGAAGAGCGGTGGCGCTTCGGGACCGAGGGCGTGGTGCTTTCATCGCCGGCGGTGGCCGATGGGGCGGTCTATTTCGGGAGCCTGAACGGGACGTTGTACGCGCTGGACGCGACGTCGGGCGAAGAGCGGTGGCAACTCGGGATGGAAAGCACGGTGATCGCGTCACCGGCGGTGGCCGACGGCACCGTCTACGTCGGCCGAATAAGTCCCGAAAACAGCGTGTACGCGGTTGATGCGGCGTCGGGAGAGATCCGGTGGCGTTCCCTGGACGGGCAAGTCCGGTCGTCGCCGGCGGTGGTCGACGGCACCGTCCACGTCGGGATCCGGAACGGCGATACTGGAGTGTACGCGCTGGACGCGGCCTCGGGCGAGGAGCGGTGGCGCTTCGAGACGGAGGGATCGGTTCGCTCGTCGCCGGCGGTGGCGGGGGGGAGGGTCTATTTCGGGAGCGACGACGCCGTGTACGCGCTCTCCGAGGGCGAGGCGACGCCGACATCGGCCGCCGACCCGACGTCGACGACCACGCCCACACGCACCACGCCACCGCCGGCCGATCCGTCCGACGGCGACGGCGACGGTAGCACCGAGGGCGGTGACTCCGACGTTCCACTCCTCCCACTCGCGGGCGTGGGGGCCGCCGGCGCCGGCGCGGGAGGGCTGTGGTACTGGAAGCGGAGGGGCAGCGACGGCCCCGGAACCGAAGGAAACGCGACACTGGCAGGGGGATCGACACCGGATCACCAGCCTGCGTCCCCCGCATCCGGGGACGGGACAAGCACCGACGTGCCGGAACGCCCCGATGGCGCTCCCGACCGAATTCCGCAGGCACCTGAGGTCTCGGTCGAGTACGACGCCCTGACCGACGAGGAACCCCTCGGCGGCGGCGGCAACGCCGACGTCGCCAAAGCGACCCTGCCGACCCCCGACGGCGACGTGATCCTCGCCATCAAGCGCCCGCGGATGCAGGGGACGCTGCACACCGACGCCGTCGACCGACTCATGGAGGAGGCCGAAACCTGGGACAAGATCGACGACCACGACCACGTCGTCGGCGTCGTCGACTACGGCGCCAGTCCCGTCCCCTGGATCGCCATGGAGTACATGGACGCCGGTGACTTGGGCGACCGGGCGGGCGAACTGGAGTTCGACCGGGCGCTGTGGACGGCGCTCGGCATTACCGAGGGCGTCCACCACGCCCACCGCCGCGGCGTCGCCCACCTCGATCTCAAACCCGAAAACGTCCTCTTCCGGTCGGTCGAGGACGCATGGGACGTACCGAAGGTCGCCGACTGGGGGCTCTCGAAACACCTGCTGGACCACTCCAAGAGCATCGAAGGACTGTCCCCACAGTACGCCGCCCCCGAGCAGTTCGACGAGCAGTACGGCAACCCCGACGACATCACCGACATCTACCAGCTCGGGGCGGTGCTGTACGAGCTGTTCACCGGGCGCCCGCCGTTCGAGGGCCGGCCCAGCAAGGCGATGCGTCGCGTCCTCGACGAGGAGCCGACGCCGCCGAGCGACGTCGCCGACGTGCCCCAAGCCCTGGACAGGGTGTTGCTGACCGCCCTCGCGAAGGAGAAATCCGAACGCTACGAGACGGTCCTCTACCTCCGGGACGCCCTGCGTGAACTCGGCGAGTGACTGCACGGCCCCCGTGGGTTGCCGACACCGCCCTCACCGCTGCGTGATCAGGTAGGTCACGCCGACGAGGACGGCCGCCAGGGTGGCGACGTTGACGGCGCCGTAGGCGACGATGTCGATGGCCGAGAGCCCCCAGACGACGACCCACGCGAACAGCGAGGACAGCACCAGGTTCAGCGCGAGGATCACCCGGGGGTCGCCCTCGGCGTCGGCCACCGCGTCGTCGAACCCCTCGGCGTCGTCGGCCATGCGTGTGAGGCGGTCCGACCGCCACTTACCTCTTGTCCCTGGCGCCCCACCGACACCCATGGACCGTCGCCTCCGGAACCGGGACGGCCGGCCGGTCGACCCCATCCCGTTCGTCGTCGTCGCCGGGCTGGGCGCGATGCTCGCGCTCTCGGTCGGCCCGCTCTACGGGCTGGCGTACGGCCTCTCGCTCCGGACGTCGCTCGCGGCGTCGGCGGTCGTCACCGTCGCGATCGGCGGCGGCGCGTACCACGAGTTCGTCCGCCGGGGGACGCCCGCGGCCGTCGACGTCCGTCGGGCCGACGCCGAGCGCCTGCGCTACCTCGCGCTGGCGCTCGGGGCGGTGCTCGTCACCCTGTCGCTCCCCCTGCTCTGATCGGTCGTCGCCGGGGGCGCCCCACGTGACGCTTATGTCTTCCCGTGCCCCGATCGGTACCGTGCACGACGTCGAACGCGACCGGTTCGTCGCCGCCAGTCCCCGCGAAATCGAGCGACGGCTCTCCCCGCGGGCGCTGCTGGCGTGGGAGGGGAGCTTCGAGGCGACGACCGTGACCGAGGACGGGGACGCGACGCTCGTCACCGCCACGGGACCGGGGATATCCTTCCGGCTCCGGTTCGAAGAACTGGCGGACGGCTACCGGTACGAACAGGTCGGCGACGGCCCCTTCGAGCGGATGGAGACGCGGGTGACGGTGACGGCCGAGGACGAGGGGTCGCGGGTCCGGGCCCGGTCGCGGGTGTCGCTCGCCCTGCCCGTGCCCCTGGCCGACCGCCTCGGGGCCTGGAAGCGGGGCGGCGAACTCGACCGACTGCTCGACGGGCTGGAGGGGGCGGTCTGATACTGTTTATCGTAAGTCATTACCGGTGGTTCGCCGGAACGTCTCGGCGAACCACCGGTAACCAGTTACAATAATCCGTATGAGGCCGGCCGTGTGGTCGTGTGCCGGCCCCGCACGAACGACGTGGATTTAGCCCGGAGGACGGGGTGACGTCGAGTATGGGACTCATCGACACGGTCTCGGCGGTGCTCTCGGCCTCGACGAACCGCGCGCCCGACGACGCCGGCGACGACGGCTCGGCCGGCGCGTTCTGGTGTGACGACTGCGGCGTCCGCGTCCGCGACGTCGACGTCGACGACGAGGGGCTCGACCGGGCGGCGGAGGGGACGCCGCAGTGTCCCGACTGCGGCGACCCGATGCGGTTCGAGCGGGCGGCCGGCTCCGGGTGTGCCTGCTGATCAGGGCTCGCGGAGGACCGCCGTCTCGCCGTCCGTCGTCGGGAAGGGCTCGGTGGCGTCGACGGCGGCCTCGCCCGCCGGGCCGTCGCCCCACTCCTCGTCGGTGACGAGCGCGTCGTCGAGCCGGTCGCGGAGGGCCGACTCGTCGACGTCGGTGCCGATGACGACGAACTCGGTCCGGCGGTCGCCGTACGTCTCGTGCCAGTCGAGGTCCGGCCGGTTCGCGCGGTAGGTCTTGCGGTCGATTTCGGGGAGCGACGCGATCCACGGCCCCCGGGCGGTGACCCGGACCGACGCCCCCGCCTGCCCCACGGACTGTCTGTACTCGTTGCCGGCGACCCATATCGTTCCCTTCGAGCGGACGACAGTGGGCGGGAGATCGCGGAGGACGGACGCGATCCGCTCGGGGTGGAACGGGCGGCGGCGGCGGTACGTAACGGAGGAGACGCCGTACACCTCGTCCGGGTGGGCGTGGTGGTGGTCGCCGCCGTGGTCCGCCTCGATGGCCCGCTTCCAGCCGGGGAGGTCGGCGAGGGCGTCGACGTCGACGCCGCCGGCGTCGAGGAGGCGAGCGGGGTCGACCGCGGAGAACTCCGTGCGGAGCGTCTCGACGCCGGGACGGAGGCCGGCGACCAGCGACTCGGCCCGGTCGAGTTCCGCGTCGGTACACAGGTCGGCCTTGTTGAGCACGACGAGCGTCGACACCTCGACCTGTTCGACGAGGAGGTCCGAAAGCGGGCGGTCGTCGGCGGTCCCGCGGCGTTCGGGCACGCCGTCGCCGTCGAAGGTGTCGAGGAAGAGCCGCGTGTCGAGGACGGTCACGAGCGCGTTCACGCGGTAGCGGGCGGCGGCGGCGGAGTCGGTGGTGAACAGGCGCGCCACCGGCGCGGGTTCGGAGATGCCCGAGGACTCCACCACCAGCGCGTCGAAGTCGCGTTCGCGGGCGAGGCGGACGACCGCCGTCTCGAGGTCACCGCGGAGCTCACAGCAGATACAGCCGTTCGAGAGTTCGGCGACCGCCCCGCTCGGGGCCGACCCCTCCGCGAGGAGTTCGGCGTCGACGTTCACCTCGCCCATGTCGTTGACGAGGACGGCGACGTCGCGGTCGGCGTTCGCGAGCAGGTGGTTCAGCAGCGTCGTCTTGCCCGCGCCGAGGCTCCCGGACAGGACGGTCACCGGGATGCGGTCCGAGTCGGTCATGGGGGAACGTGGGGGCCGCGACGGCTTGAAGCCCGGCGTCTCGGCGGCGGCGCACACCCGGCACGGGGTTTATATCTCGGCGACGGTTGGATGAGAGACGATGACAGTCGCCGACCGCATCGCGGCCTACCGCGAGACCCTGCGGGAGTGGCTCCGGGGGCTGTACCACGGCATGATCTCCCATCCGGCGTACGAGAAAATCGAGAAGGAGGCCGAGGACAGCGAGGACGCGTTCCTGCTGGCCTGCTTCCCCGACGCGTTCGGCATCCCCTCGCCGGTCTCCTACTACACGGCCGAACTGCTCCCCTACCTCGAAGACGAGTTCGAGGCGTGGGAGCGTCGCCTGTGGGACCGGGACTCGTATCTCGAACGCAAGGGCCAGCAGTACCACTTCTGAGATGGAGCCGTTCGTCTTCTTCGGCGGCAAAGGCGGCGTCGGCAAGACGACCGTCTCCTGTGGGTACGCCCGGCGGTGTGCGACGGCGGGCGTGGAGACGCTGATCGTCTCGACCGATCCCGCCCACTCGGTGTCGGACGTGTTCGACCAGTCGTTCGACGACACCCCGCAGTCGGTCGACGGGATCGAGGGACTGTCGGCGATGGAGATCGATCCGGAGACGGAGGTGGCGAACCACCTCGACGGCATCCGCCAACAGCTCTCCGAACAGGTGTCGGCGTCGATGGTCAACGAGATCAACCGACAGCTGGAGATGGCCCACCAGACGCCCGGCGCGTACGAAGCGGCGCTGTTCGACCGGTTCGTCGAGGTGATGCGCGGGAGCGAGGACTACGATCGGGTGGTGTTCGACACGGCACCCACGGGATCGACGCTCCGACTGCTCGGCCTGCCGGAGTTCCTGCGCGACTGGATCGATCGCCTGACCCACAAGCGCCGACAGAGCATCGACCTCTTCGAGAAGGCGGCGATCGGCAACAACGAGCCCCGGCGGGTGATGGCGGGCGATCCGGTCCTCGAACGGCTGGAGGAGCGCCGCGACTTCTTCGAGTTCGCGGGCGGCGCCCTCCGGAACGACGCCGCCTTCTTCCTCGTGCTCAACCCGGATCAGCTGTCGGTCAACGAGACCGGGCGATCGATCGAGGGGATGGCCGAGCGGGACCTGTCGGTCCGGGGACTGGTCGCGAACCGACTGACGCCGGCCCCGGACGACGACGAGGACGGGCGCGGCGCCCGCTACCTCCGGGACCGGATCGAGACGGAGCGCGAGCGCCTCGAACAGGTCCGCGAGCGGTTCGACCCGCCGCTGGTCGCGGAAATCGAATCCCGACCGCGGGAGATCCGGGGCGACCTGCTGGCCGCGGTGGCCGACGAACTCGACATCGACCCGAGCGCCGAGGCGCCGACGTTCGTCGGTCGTGGCGGCTGACCGGCACGTTCACACGGGACACCAACGCTTAAGTCGGACTTTCATTATCTTTGTTATCGGGCGACACATGACACAAGTAATCTGGATCGTACTCGCGGTGCTGGTGACGTTCACGCTCGGCTACGTCGGGTACTCGCGCTACCTCGCGCAGTTCGTGGGGCTCGAGGAGGACGCCGAGACGCCAGCACACAAGTACGAAGACGGACAGGAGTACGTACCGTCGAAGAAACCGGTGTTGTTGGGGCATCACTACTCGAGCATCGCCGGCGGTGCGCCGATCGTCGGTCCGATCACCGCGGGGGCCGTGTGGGGATGGCTGCCGGCGCTTTTGTGGATCGCCATCGGCAACCCCCTGATGGGTGCGGTCCACGACTTCGTCTCGCTGTCCGGCTCGCTCCGGCACGAGGGGAAGTCGATCGGCTACATCATCGGCCAGTACGTCGGCCGGAAGGGCAAGAACATGCTGCTGTGGTTCGCGTTCCTCACCATCATCCTGGTGGTGGCGGTGTTCGCCCTCGTGGTGGCCATCGTCTTCAACGCGTTCCCACAGGTGGCGACGGCGAGTTTCGTCTACGTGGTGCTCGCGCTCGTGTTCGGCGTCTACCTCTACCAGCTCGACGGCCCGTTCATCCCGGGGACGGTCCTGTTCGTCGCCGGCGTCTTCGGCGGCGTCTGGGTCGGGCTCCAGTACCCGTTCGCGCTGTTCCCGCTGGCGGAGGGCTCGCACCCCGCGGGCACGTTCGTGCTGCTCTCGGGGGCGGGGAGCTGGGTGCCCGCCGCGGGATCGCTCGGCGCCAACACCGCGGCGTGGATTCCGGTCGTACTGGTGTACGCCGGCATCGCCAGCGCGCTCCCGGTGTGGGTGTTGCTCCAGCCGCGTGACTACCTCTCGTCGTTCCTGCTGTACACGGGCGTCGGGGGCGCGCTGCTCGCCGTGATCGTCGGGACCATCTTCGGCACGAGCAGCCAGCCACTCACCATCGACTCCTCGATCGGCATGTACAACGGGTTCTGGGGGGTCGAGGGCGTCTTCCTCCCGCTGTTCCCGCTCCTCTTTATCACCATCGCCTGCGGGACGATCAGCGGCTTCCACTCGCTGGTCTCCTCGGGGACGACCGCGAAGCAACTCGACAAGGAGACCGACGCCCGCCTCATCGGCTACGGCGGGATGCTCGGCGAGGGCTTGCTCGCGGCCGTCGCGCTGTCGACGCTCGCGGTCGCGGGCTTCGCGGGCGACGCCGCCGCCGGCGGCATCGGGGGCGCGCTCCCCAACTTCGCCTCCGGCGGGGGGATCATCCTCACCAGCTTCGGCCTGCCCGAGACGCCCGCCAGCGTCTTCATGGCGCTCGTGCTGGTGAGCTTCCTCCTGACCTCGACGGACACCGCCGTCCGCCTCGGTCGGTACATGATGGAGGAGATCGTCGGAATGCCCGCGGGCCAGACCGCCACCGGGCTGGAGAGCGTCAGCCTCGGTAACCTCGCCCGCGGTCGCTACACCAACCCCGTCATCCAGACGCTGGCCGCCTACGCGCTCGTCGCGTCCGGCGAGTGGGTCGTGCTGTGGGGGCTGTTCGGCGGCGCCAACCAGCTGCTCGCCGCGCTCGCGCTCCTGACCGCGACCGTGTGGCTCGCCAACTGGGACGACTCCAAGCAGCTCATCTCCACCGGCGTCCCGATGGCCATCATGACGGTCATCACGGTCCTGGGGCTGCTGTGGCTGGCTATCTACGAGAACATCTACACGAACATCCTCCAGGGTGGGGCCGAGAGCACGTCGGCGCTGATCTCCAGTGCCGTCCAGGCCGCGCTGGCGTTCGTGCTCATCTACCTCGCGCTGTCGCTCGTCCGCATCGGCTACGCGAACATCCGGAGCGTCCGGGGCGAGGGCGGGGCGGCCGGCGCCCCGAGCGACGACTGACGCCGACGACGCGCTTTTTTATCCGTCGTACGCGACGTCGGCGAGCGGCGCGACCGTCCCGTCGGCCGTCGGGGCGAGCGCCATCGCGGTGACGGCGTCGTCGCCGGCGCGAGCGCGCGCCCGAACCAGCGCGAGTTCGTCGTCGTCGGCCGTCGCCGTCTCCCGTGACGTCTCGGTCCCGAGGAGCGTGCCCCTCCCCGACTCGGTCCAGTCGGCGACGGTCGCGACCGACCGATCGGTCGCCAACTCGACGACGCGGGACGGATCGAGCGCCGGAACCGGATCGTACCGCGTCTCGCTGTTCTCGACGATGCGGACCGTTGGCGCGGTCACCAGGCCGAACCGTCGCCCCGCGTCGGCGCGGTAGACCCGGCGGAACAGCGTCGCGACGACGTCCCGGCTGGCGCTCAGCTCCACGTCGCCGGCGAGGTCCGTATCGACCGTCGTCTCGACGGTGACCGTCTCGGCGACGGCCCGCGCGTACCCCGCCGCGGCCGCGGCGTCGTCGGGGAGGGTCGCCGGCGCCGACGCGCTCGCCTCGATCGGCTCGCTCTCCTCGGGGACGAGGCCACAGCCCGCGAGCCCCGCGAGACCGGCGAGGAGGGATCGGCGGCGCATATCACTTCCAGAACCGGCGAGTGAGCCGGTCGAGCAGCCCGGGATCGGGGTCGGCGAGGTCCCGCCAGAGCGCGAAGGCTTGGACGGCGTCGGCGACGTCGCTGGCGACGGCGGTGCGTCGTGCCGGCGCGACGACGATCAGGTTCACCTCGTAGTGGCCGTAGTAGCCGAACTTCAGCAGGGTGCGGTCCCGGAACCCGGAGACGAACTCGCGGACGTCGTCGGGAATCTCGTCGGCGACGAGGACGAAGGTGACGTCGGTCCGGTAATGTTCCTCGTGGCCGGTCACGCGCTCGTCGGCCACGTCGTGCCCGAGGTCGACCAGCCGTTCGAGTTCGGCGACGGTGGGGCGGCCGACCCGGCGGGCGAACAGGTACTCCTCGGACTCGTGGTCGGCGTAGGAGAGCGCGGGGTGGACGAACTGCTTCTGGTTCACCACCCGCAGTTCGCCGTAGAGGTCCCAGCGTTCGCCCGCGACGTGGGCGTCCCTGTCCAGGTCGTAGCTGTGCATCAGACGGTCACTCACCCGGTCGAGATACGGGTCGTCGGGCCAGTCGGGGATCGCCTCGACCACCTCGTCGGGGAGGTCGGCCGCCCGGGCCTCCTCGGGAGCCCCCCAGTCGTCGGCGGGGGCGTCCGGCGAGTCCGGCGATTCGGACGCGGGGTCGGCCCCCGACGGGGCGGCCGCCGGGTCGTCGCTCATCGGCGGCGACGGCGGCGGGTCGGTGTCGGCGTCGCGAGTCGGTGCATGGGGGGGCGTACTCCGGCGACGGTGAAAAGCGCATCGCGGCCGGGATTTAAGCCGCTGGCGGCCCAAACACGGACGATGGCGAAGGATACCGAAGCGTGCGGCCGCTGCTCGATGAGCGTCGTCGTCGACGCGGTCGACGAGGACGACCACGACCCGTTCGGCGACGAACGGATCGAGGTCGACCGCGAGTCGATGGAGCGGGCGTCCCCGGAGGCGTGGCTCGCGCGGGTCTCGACGCGGATCGACGACGCGGTGACGCGGTTCGTCTGGAACCGTTAGGGCTCGTAGGCGTGGACGTCGCCGTCGACCGCCGGCGCGCCGATAGCGACGACGTCGACGGTCTCGGTCGCGTCCTCGGGGTTGTACGCGAACTGCGGGCTGCCGGGGTCGACCGTGAGCAGCGTATCCGGCCCCGCCTCCAGGGTTCCTTCGGGCGTGTCGACGTGGAGCGTCCCCGAGAGGACGTAGAAGGCCTCCTCCTGGTCGTCGTGGTAGTGGTAGGCGAGCGGCAGTTCCTCGCCCGGTTCGGCCGTGTAGCGGTTGATCGCCATCTCCGAGAGGCCGGCGGGGTCGGACAGCGACCGGCGCGTACAGGGGCGGTCGGGGTCCGGTTCGACCTCGTCCGTGTCGACGACGTGGTAACCCATACGCCAACCCGGTCGTGGCGATACAAAAAGGTCGTCGTCGCAGGCGTCACGGCTCGGCGTGGCACGGAACGGTTTTGTGCACCGACGCCCTGAGGGCCTGACAAGCGATGGAAGAGAGCGTGTCCGGATTCAAGCGCCGGGGGACGTGGCCGGAGATCGTCGAACACGGCGAACGCATCACGCACGCCCTCCGCGAGGCCGGCGGCGGCGGCGAGGCGTTCGAGGAGTGGGACGAGTGGCGACCCAAGTCCCACGAGCGCCTCGGCGAGGACGTCAACGAGAAGACGGCCGAGCAGGCGAGCGTCGGCGAGGGGGAAGGCGAGAAGGCGGGCAAGAACCCCGACGAGGACCTCCGCACGGCCGGCGAGAAGCTCTCCGAGTCCTACGAGCGCGTCGAGGAGGGCGACAACGAGGGCGCGGTCGAACAGTGGCAGGACTCGATCAACTACGTCGCCCGGGCCGCCGACTCGGCGGGGCGGAAGGCACTCCGGGCGGTCGAGGACACCGTCTACCGGAAGGTGATGACACAGCTCGCCCCCTACTACTTCGACAACGAACTCGTGAGCGCCAACATCCAGAAGACGGCGCGTGGCGGCGACGAGGATCAGTTCGTCTTCGAGGTGAACATCAACGACGACGACCTCAAGGCGGCGGTGAGCGACCGGCTGGCGAGCTACGAGGACAGCGTCGACCGCTGGCACGTCGACACCGAGAAGCAGACGGAGATCGCGGAGGTCGTCGAGGGCGTCGAACCGCCGGAGAACGGCGGCGAGTCGAAGTCGACGACGAACTGAGTCGCGTGCGCGGCCGGGCGGCCCGCCGGAGCGGCGGGCCGGAGTCGGGCACCACGCCTATGCCCGAGAACCTGCTAGGGGAGCGTATGCACGTCGAGTTCGACCGCGACACCTGCATCGGGATGTACCAGTGCGTCGAGGAGTGGGCGGCGTTCGAGGAGAACCGCGACGACGGGAAGGCGGACCTCGCGGGGAGCGAGGAGACGGACCCGGACCTGTTCGTTCGCGAGGTGCCCGAGGACGCCGAACTCGACGCCGAGTTCGCGGCACGGACTTGTCCGGTCGACGCCATCGAACTGTACGACGACGACGGCGAGCGGATGGTCTAGACGGGCGGCGCCCTCGGAGACGGCGGCCGCCGGGACGGACCACTTTCACCGCGGTTCGCCAACCCTTAACCCCGCCGGCGACCACGTTCGGACGATGGCGGCCACCGACGACGACCGAGCGTACGTCGACCACCCCCTGTTGGTCCCCGAGGTCATCGAGCGGCGGGAGTACCAGCGGCGACTCGCTGACACCGCGAGCGAGGACCACACCCTCGTCTGCCTGCCGACGGGCCTCGGCAAGACGACGGTGAGCCTGCTCGTGACCGCCGACCGCCTCCACGAGGTCGGCGGGACGGCGCTCTTTCTCGCGCCGACCAAGCCGCTGGTCCAGCAACACGCCGCGTTCTACCGCGAGGCGCTCACGGTTCCGGACGACGCGATAACCGTCTTCACCGGGGAGGTGCGACCGGACGACCGGGCCGACCTCTGGACCGAGAGCCGGGTGGTCATCGCGACGCCGCAGGTCGTCGAGAACGACCTGATCGGCGGCCGCATCTCGCTTGCCGACGTGACACACCTGACCTTCGACGAGTGTCACCGCGCGACCGGCGACTACGCCTACGTCTACATCGCGGAGCGCTACCACGCGGACGCCGAGGCGCCGCTGGTGACGGGGATGAGCGCCTCGCCCGGCGGCGACGAGGAGGCGATCATGACCGTCTGTGAGAACCTCGGCCTGCACGAGGTGGCGGTGATGACCGAGGACGACGCCGACGTGGCCGAGTACACCCACGACACGGACGTCGAGTGGGAGCGGGTAACCCTCCCTGACACGATACTGGAGATCAGGGACGCGATCAACGAGGTGATCGTCGACCGCCTGGAGACGCTGAAGGAACTCGGCGTCACGAACACGACGAGTCCGGACCTCTCACAGCGGGACCTCAACCGGATGCGCGGACAGCTGCAGGACCTCATCGACGCCGACCAGTCCGAGGGCTACGAGGGGATGTCCGTCCACGCCGAGGTGATGAAGCTTCGTCGGGCCGTGGAACTCGCGGAGACACAGTCGGTGGAGTCCCTCCGCAGATACTTCGAGCGCCAGCGCAACGCCGCCCGCGCCTCGGGTGCGTCGAAGGCGAGTCAGCGGCTAGTCGCGGAGCCGAAGGTGCGGGACGCGATGCGGACGGCCGAGGAGTTCGACGACCTCCACCCGAAGTTCCGGCAGACCCGCGTCCTGCTGGCCCAGACCCTCGGCATCGGCGGCGGCGAGCGCGTCATCGTCTTCACGGAGTCGCGGGACACCGCCGAGGCACTCACCGACTTCCTGAGCGAGAGCTTCGACGTGCAGCGGTTCGTCGGCCAGGGCGACAAGGACGGCTCCGACGGCATGACCCAGAAAGAGCAAGGCGAGACGCTCGACGCCTTCCGGGCCGGCGAGTTCGAGGTGCTGGTCTCCACCTCCGTCGCCGAGGAGGGACTGGACGTCCCCGAGGTCGACCTGGTCCTGTTTTACGAACCCGTTCCCACGGCGATCCGATCGATCCAGCGGAAGGGCCGGACCGGGCGCCAGGAGGAAGGCCGTGTCGTCGTCCTCATGGCCGAGGACACCCGCGACGAGGCGTTCTTCTGGATCTCCCGCCGCCGGGAGCAGGAGATGGAAGACGAGTTGGCGAAGCTGAAAGGCGTCGCCGACGAGATGGCGGCTGAACTCGACGACGGCCAGACCGCCCTCGACTCGTTCGACGACGAGTCGTCGGCCGGAGACGAGGGAGGGAGCGCCGCGGAGGCCGACGGCGGGGCGAGCGCACAGCCGGGGCTGGCCCAGTTCGGGAGCGCGGACGACGGCTCCGGATCGACGGACGACGACGGCGTCGTCGCGACCGCCGAGGGTGACGACGAGGGGGTCGAAATCGTCGTCGACCAGCGGGAACTCGACTCGGCCATCGCACGGGACCTCTCGACCCGCGAGGGCGTCGAGACGCGACTGGAGACGCTATCGGTCGGCGACTACGTCGTCTCGGACCGCGTGGCCGTCGAGCGCAAGACCGTGTCCGATTTCCTCGATACGCTCACCGGCGGCGACCGCTCGCTGTTCGAGCAGGTGGGCGACCTCTCCCGTCACTACGCGCGGCCGGTCGTCCTGCTGGAGGGTGAGGGACTTTACGAGGAGCGAAACGTCCACCCCGACGCCATCCGCGGCGCGCTGGCGTCGCTCTCGGTCGACTTCGGCGTGAGCGTCCTGCGGACCGAAGGGGAGGCGGACACGGCTGACCTGCTGGCAGTGCTCGCGAAACGCGAACAGACGACCAGCGACCGCGCCGTCAGCGTCCACGGCGAGAAGAGCGCGAAGACCCTCGACGAGCAACAGGAGTACGTCGTGGGTGCCATCGCGGACATCGGCCCCGTGACCGCCCGCTCGCTCCTGGAACACTTCGGGAGCGTCGAGGCGGTGATGACCGCCCGGGAGGAAGACCTGCTGGCGGTCGACGGGGTCGGCGAGGTGACCGCCGACCGCATCCGGACCGTGGTCGGCAGCGACTACGACTAGAACCGACTGCGCCCGTCGAGCGCCGCGAGCGTCTCGGCGGCTTCGCGGGCGGCGGCCAGCAGCTCCCTGGCGCGACGGGGGTCGTCCGTCTCTTCCGCTGCGCGCGCGAACCGATCGAGCGTCCGCGAGAGCGACGCCCGGGTGTCGTCGAGGTCCGGCGCGGCTCCGGTCCCCGCGCCGCGGCCCCCGGCGGCACCACGAGACCGGTCGGCAGCCGGCGGGTCGGCGTCCCCGCCGGTCGGAGCGGGGCGACGGTCCCGGGCGACGGCCGGTGCCGAGGGACCGGCCTCCGTGTCCGTCTCGTCCCGGACCGCTTGGGCGTCGGCGCCCGTCTCGGCGGGGTCGGCGTCCGCTCCGGTCGCGTCGGCGCCCGTCTCGGCGGGGTCGGCGTCCGCCTCGGCTGCCGCGGACGAGGCGTCCTCGGCGTCGGCGTTCGGGGCCTGACACGTCGGGCAGAACTCCTCGCCGTCGTAGCGGAAGATGGGGTCCCCACACGCGTCGCAGTGGTTGTTGGTCATCGTCGCCCCCTTCAGGAGGAGTTCGCTCATGCGCTGTGTCGACGCGCGCTTCTCCCGGTCCTGCTCGTACTTCTCCCGGAGTCGCTCGCGCTCCGCCTCCTTGTCGAACTCGCTCATGGACGGAGAGAGGCGGCCGAGGTCGAAAAACCCCACGGGACGGCGATCAGGGGACATCGCCGCCGTCCGACGGTCGGGTGTTCCGAAGCGTTTAATCGGGACCCCCGGCCAAAGGTAGGTGAAATGACGAAAGTGAGCGTCATCGGCGCGGCGGGCACCGTCGGGGCCGCGACGGCGTACAACATCGCGCTCCGCGACATCGCGGACGAACTCGTCCTGGTCGACATCCCGGACATGGAGGCCGAGACGGTCGGGCAGGCGGCCGACGTGAACCACGGCGTCGCCTACGACTCGAACACGGTCGTCCGGCAGGGCGACTACGCGGCGACCGAGGGGTCGGAGGTGGTCGTCATCACGGCGGGCATCCCCCGCAAGCCCGGACAGACCCGGATCGACCTCGCGGGCGACAACGCCCCCATCATGGAGGACATCGGCTCCTCCATCGCCGAGTACAACGACGACTTCGTCTCGATCACCACCTCGAACCCGGTGGACCTCCTCAACCGTCACCTCTACGAGACGGGCGACCGCGACCGGCACACGGTGATCGGGTTCGGCGGCCGCCTGGACTCGGCGCGCTTTCGCTACGTCCTCTCCCGGCGGTTCGACACGCCCGTCCGGAACGTCGAGGCGACGATCCTCGGCGAACACGGCGACGCGCAGGTGCCCGTCTTCTCGAAGGTCCGGGTCGACGGCCGCGACCCCGAGTTCTCGGCCGACGAACGTGAGGAGATCCTCGGCAACCTCCAGGAGTCGGCGATGGACGTCATCGAACGCAAGGGTGCGACCGAGTGGGGGCCCGCGACGGGCGTCGCCCACACGGTCGAGGCCGTCCTCCGGGACACCGGCGAAGTGCTCCCTGGGAGCATCGCCCTCGACGGCGAGTACGGCCACGCGGACACCGCGTTCGGCGTCCCCCTCAGACTCGGCGCGAACGGCGTCGAGGAGGTCGTCGAGTGGGACCTGGCCGACTACGAGACCGACCTGATGGACGAGGCCGCCGAGAAACTCGCCGACCAGTACGGGAAGATCGCCTGAGGTTTATCATCGATCCCGCGGCCACCGGCCCCGTGACCTGACGAGGGCCGCGGGACGCTCGCGGGAGCGCGGCGCCACGTCCCGCGTCGCCGACAGGGCGCCGCCTGCTCGCTACAGTCGTCTCATCAGCGCCTCGACCGTCTTCTCACCGACACCCTCGACGTCCCGTAGATCCGCGACCGAGGCCGCCCGCACGTTCTCGACGCTCCCGAACCGTCGGAGGAGTCGCCGTCGCGTCTCGGGGCCGACGCCCGGCACCTCGTCCAGGGCCGTCGACACCTCGTCGCGGACGGTGCCGTGGTACTGGACGGCAAAGCGATGGGCCTCGTCGCGGACGCGCTGGAGGAGGTGGAGGTGTGGCGCGTCGGCGTCCCAGTCGTGGACGCCGTCGGGCGCGATCACCCGCTCGTCGGCCTTCGCCAGCGCGACGGCGGGGACGTCCCACCCTGCCTCGGCGAGGGCGTCCCGGGCGGCCGCCAGTTGCCCCTCGCCGCCGTCGATCAGGAGAAGGTCCGGATCGGGGCGGTCGTCCGTCCCGTCGACGGCCCGGTCGGCCCGCCAGCGGACGAGTTCGCGCATGTTCGCGTAGTCGTCGTTGCGGTCGGTGAGCTTCTTCCGGCGGTAGGCCGCCTTCTCGGCGCTCCCGTCGACGAAACAGACGTCGCTGCCGACGGCCGACCGACCGCCCGTGTGGCTCACGTCGAACCCCTCGATGCGCTCGACCCGTCCGTCGAGGCCGAGCGCGTCGGCGAGGCGGGCGCCGCCGTCGTCGCGGCCGGTCCGACTGCGCGCGTTCTTGAGCGCGAGGTCGACCAGTTTGGCCTCGCGACCGGCGCCGGGGACGCGCAGGGCGACGCCCGCCGCGTCCAGCCACGCACGCACCTCGTCGTCGTCGAGGCGCTCGGGGAGGAGGACGGCGTCGGGGAGGTCGCGGTCGGCGTAGTACTGAGGGATGAACGCCGCGAGGAGGGCCGCGGTGCGGTCCTCGCCCTCGGGGGCGTCGAGGCGGTGTCGCGACCGGTCGACGAGTTGGCCACGCTCGCTGTGGAGACGGGCGACCGTCGCCCGGTCGCCTTCCACCGCCGCACCCAGCACGTCGACCGTGCGCTCGTCGGCCGGCGCGGTCACCGCCTCGCCACCCGACCCGTGGAACGACTCGACGACGTCGAGGCGGTCCCGGAGGTTGGCGGCGCGCTCGAAGGACTGTGCCTCCGCGGCAGCCGCCATCCCCCGGCGGAGCGGATCGGCCAGTGCGCCCGTCTCGCCCTCGAAAAAGCGGACCGCCGCGCGGACGTCCTCGGCGTACGAGGCGGGATCGATCTCGTCGGTGCAGGGCGCGCTACACAGGCCCATCTCGTAGTCGAGACAGGGACGGTCCCGGCCGCGATACTTGTGGTCGGAACAGCCACGGAGGCCGTACACCTCGCGGATCGCCTTCACGACCGTCTC
Organism: Haloplanus salinarum; assembly: GCF_024498175.1. Classification (NCBI taxonomy): domain Archaea; kingdom Methanobacteriati; phylum Methanobacteriota; class Halobacteria; order Halobacteriales; family Haloferacaceae; genus Haloplanus; species Haloplanus salinarum. Next base: position 3,037,756 of record NZ_CP101823.1, on the reverse strand, counting down.
GACGCTTCCCTTCTCGGTGAATGGCCCGAACACGGTCGCCCCCTCGTCGGGGTCCCGAGTCACCTCGATCCGGGGGATCCGGTGGTCGGTGAGTTGGACCAGCGGGTAGGATTTGTCGTCCTTCAGGCGGACGTTGTACCGCGGCTGGTGGCGCTTGATGAGATTTGCCTCCAGCAGGAGCGCCTGGGTCTCGGTGTCGGTGACCGCCACGTCGATCCGGTCGGCGCGGTCGACCATCCGCCGGATGCGGTCGCTTCGCGGGTCGGCGTAGGCGCGGACGCGGTCCCGGAGGTCGACCGCCTTGCCGACGTACTGGACGTCCGCATCCGCGTAGAAGAGGTAGACGCCCGGGTCGGTCGGGAGGTCGGCGGCGCGCTCGCGAACCCCACTCGCGTCCATCACCGCGTCCGTAGCGATTCCGCACGGATGAGCCTGACGCGTCGACCGCGAGTTTCATCGTTGAGAATCGTAGGAAAACGTTAAGGAGAGACGTGGCTACGGCAGTCACATGAATCACGCTCCCGACTCACACGGATCGGAACCGTCGGCGGGCGACACCCGTTCCGAACGGGGTCGGACCGACGGCGGTCGAGACGACGCCGTCACGATCGAATCGATGGACGCCGACGTCGAGACGGACGAAACGGGAGCGACGAACGGGGCCCACGAGACTGACGAGACGGTCGAAGTGGACCTCAACGTCGACGACGACGTCCTCATCGACGGTGTGGGGATGCCGGTGTTCATCCTCGATCGGGACGGCGCCATCGCGGCGTGGAACCACAGCATCGAGGAGCTGACCGGGAACGGCGACGACGTGGCCATCGGGTCGACGGCTCCGAGCACGGTGTTCTACCCGGACGGACGGGAGCGGGAGATGCTGGCCCAGACGGTACTCGACGCCCCGGAATCGGCCGACGAGCGGTCGGACGTGGAACTCGAAGACGAGGCGCTGTCGCTGTACGCGACCGACGAGACGCTGACCGACCGCTGGGGGAATACGCGTCACTTCCGACACACGTCGATGCCGCTGTACGAGGACGGGGAGTTCGTGGCGGTCATCCAGGCCATCCGCGACCGGACCGACGAGGTCAGACGACAGGAGGCGGTCGCGGACCTGGTCGAGGAGGTCAGGGGCACGCTCCACGACCTGGCCGACGGTCGCCTCGACTCGCGGGCGGCGTTCGACGCCGACGGACGGGCGGTCGACGACCGCCTCGCGGGGGTCGTCACGGAGTTGAACCGGACGGCCGAGGAGTTCGAGAGCCTCGCCAGCCAGGTCGACGACGAGACGCAGTCGCTGGCCGACGCCATCGACCGGACGGCGACGGCCGCGGCCGACATCGCGGAGAACGTCGACGACCAGAACGGCCTGCTCCAGGAGGGTGCCGAGGAGATGCAGTCGTTCAGCGCGAGCATCGAGGAAGTGGCGGCGACGACCGACGAGGTGGAGTCGGCCGCCGACGAGGCACGGGGCGCGGCGACGGAGGGGTTGGACGCGAGCGAGGACGCCCGCGAGGCGACCGAGAGCGTCGTCGACGTGGGCGAGGAACTCGTCGAGGACGTGACGGCCCTCGGCGACCGGATGGACGACATCGAGGAGGTGGTCGAGGTCATCTCGGAGGTGGCCGACCGGACGAACCTGCTGGCGCTCAACGCCAACATCGAGGCGGCGCGGGCGGGCGAGGACGGCGACGGGTTCGCCGTCGTCGCCGAGGAGGTGAAGAGTCTCGCCGAGCAGACCCACGAACACACCGAGGAGATCACGGACGACATCCAGACGCTCCAGGCCCAGACCGACGAGACCGTCGACGCCGCCACCCGGTCGGTCGAGCGGATCGGGACGGCGAGCGAACAGATCGACGAGGTACTGGAGACGTTCGAGGAGATCGCGGAGACCATCGACCGGGTGGCGGACGGCGTCGCGGAGGTGTCCCGGACGGCCGACGACCAGGCGGCGACCGGTGAGGAGCTGACCGCGACCATCGAGACGCTCCGGGATCGGGCGACCGAGACGGCCGAGGCCGCCGATCGGATCGTCGCGGCGGCCGACGAGGCCGACGCGGCGGTCGACGAACTCGTGCGGAGCGTGGACGAACTGCGGGCGAACGAAGCGCGCACCGACGGCCGGTAGGTCGAGGCGGACGATCCGGGCGAATATAACCCGCGGGCGACGATAGTCCGACCATGAGCGACGGATCGACGCGGCTGTGGCTGGTCGAGCGGACCTACGACGACAAGGGGCTGATCTCGCTGGTGTACGCGACGACCGACGGCGAGGCAGTCCGGCGGATCGAGCGCGCACCGATCGCCGTCGAGCGGTCGGGGGGCGTCACCGCGGCCGTCGAGGCGGAGCGGGACGCACTCGCCCCCGTGGAGGAGGCGTCGCTGCGGGAACGGTACGCGGCGGAGGCCGAGCGGATGGCCGAAAACCACGACCCCGAGGAGACGGTCTGAGGCCCACACCTAAACTCTTTAACCAGGACTGGACCAAGGGGTTCCCATGGCCGCAATCGAACTCGACGGCGTGACCAAACGCTTCGGCGACGTCACCGCCGTCTCGGACCTCGACCTCACGGTCCCCGAGGGCGAGGTGTTCGGCTTTCTCGGACCGAACGGTGCGGGGAAGTCGACGACGATCAACATGTTGCTCGATTTCGTCCGCCCGACGGCAGGCGAGGTGCGCGTCCTCGGCATGGACGCCGGCCGCGACAGCGTCGCGGTGCGCCGTCGGACGGGCGTCCTCCCCGAGGGATACGACGTGTACGAGCGTCTCACCGGGCGCAAACACGTCGAGTTCGCCATGCGCTCGAAGGAGGTGGACGGCGACCCCGACGCGGTGCTCGAACGGGTGGGCATCGCCGACGCGGCCGACCGCAAGGCCGGCGGCTACTCCAAGGGGATGCGCCAGCGACTCGTCCTCGGCATGGCGCTGGTCGGCGAACCCGACCTGTTGATCCTCGACGAGCCCTCCTCCGGCCTGGATCCGGGAGGCGCCCGCGAGATGCGCGATATCGTTCGGGCCGAGGCCGACCGCGGGACGACCGTCTTCTTCTCCAGTCACGTGCTGGGGCAGGTCGAGGCGGTGTGTGACCGCGTGGGCATCATGCGCGCGGGCGAACTCGTCGCGGAGGACAGCATCGAGGGCCTGCGCGGCGCCGTCGACGAGGGCGAGACGCTGACGGTCACCGTCGACGCCGCCAGCGAGGAGGACCTCGGGGCGGTACGGGCACTCGACGGCGTCACCTCGGCGACGACCGACGGCGGCACCGTCACCGTCTCCTGTGAGGCCGACGCGAAGACGTCGGTCATCGGCGCGCTGGAGGACGTCGGGGTGACGGTCGAGGACTTCCAGACCGAGGAGACGTCGCTGGAGGACCTGTTTCTCGCGTACACCGAGGGCGAGGAAGGGGAGGTGTCGGCATGACGTGGACCGCCGTGGCGCGCAAGGACTTCCAGGACGCCATCCGGTCGCGGTGGGTCGCGGGGCTGTCCACGCTGTTCGTCCTGCTGGTGTCGGCGGCGGCGTATCTCGTCCGGCCGGCGTCGGGCGAGACGATCAGTTCGAACGCGGTGCTCAACTCCCTGGTCGTCCGTGACGCTCTGGTGACGACGCTGGTGCCGTTGCTCGCGCTCGTCGTCGCGTACAAGGCCGTGGTCGGCGAGCGGGAGTCCGGGTCGCTGAAGCTCCTGCTCTCCCTGCCACACTCGCGGGCGGACGTGGTGTTCGGGAAGGTGGCCGGACGGGCGGCGGCCATCGCCGCGCCCATCTCGGTGGGCTTTCTCCTGCCCGCGGTGGTCCTACTGGTCGCGCCACCCGTGAACTTCGACGTCGTGTCCTACGTCGGCTACACGCTGTTGACGGCGATCCTCGGGGTGGCCTTCGTCGCCATCGCGGTCGGGTTCTCCGCGGCCGCGTCGTCGAGCAGGCGGGCGGTCGCCGGCGCCATCGGGATCTACTTCCTGTTCGTGCCGCTGTGGGGGGCCGTCAGGTTCCCGCTCCAGCTCTACCTCGGCATGGGCGGCGGGCCGTCGTGGCTCCCCCTCACGGGCCAGCAGGTGTTGCGGATGCTCCGCCTGATCAACCCCACCGGATCGTTCAAGATCGTCTCGAACGCGTTCCTCGAGGGGTCGCTGTACACGGGGGGCCAGGTGAACATGCAGGTGTCCGCGACGTTGATGCTGGTGCTGTGGATCCTCGTCCCGCCCCTGCTGGGCCTGCTGTGGTTCCGCGAGGCCGACCTATAGGTCGGCGACGTCCTCGATGGCGTCGGTCAGGGCCTCGACGCTTTCGACCGTGTGTTCGCCCATGTGACCGATCCGGAACGTCTCCTCGCCGAGGTCGCCGTAGCCGTTCGAGAAGACCATGTCGTACCGCTCGGAGACGGCGTCGATGGTCGCGGCGACGTCGATGTCCCGCGTGTTCCGGATACAGCTCACCGTCCGTGACTCGTAACCCGCCTCCGGGAAGAGATCGAAGTGCTCGCGGGCCCACTCGCGGGTGTACTCGGCCATCTCGCGGTGGCGCCGATCCCGCGCCGCGTGGCCCTCGTCGAGCATGTGTTTCATCTGCTCGCGGTAGGCGAGCATGACCGGGATGGCGGGCGTGGAGTGGGTCTGGCCCTTCCGGTCGTAGTAGTCGAGACAGCGCTGGAAGCCGCCGTACCACGACGCGGAGTCCGACTCGAGCTCGCGCTGGTAGGCGTCGTCGCTGACGACACAGACCGCGAGACCGGGAGGCATGGCGAAGGCCTTCTGGGTCGAGGCGAAGATGACGTCGATCCCGTGGGCGTCGATGTCGACGTGGTCGCCGCCGAGCGCCGACACCGCGTCGACGACGAAGTAGGTGTCCGGATAGTCGGCGACCACGTCGCCGATCTCCTCGATCGGGTTCCGGACGCCGGTCGAACTCTCGTTCATCACGCAGGTGACGACGTCGTAGTCGGCGTCGCTGCGTTCGAGGCGTCGGCGCACGTCTTCGGGTTTGACGGCCTGCCCCCACTCGTATTCGAGTCGATCGACGTCCTTGCCCAACCGCTCGGCCACGTTGGCGTGACGCTCGCCGAAGGCGCCACAGGTCGTACAGAGGATGTGTTCGTCGACGAGGTTGAGCGTCGACGCCTCCCAGAACTCCGTGCCGGAGGCCGTCAGGATGATGACCTCCTTGTCGGTGCCGAGGAAGTCCTTGGTGTCCTCGACGATGGTCGTATAGAGGTCGGTCATCCGGTCCATCCGGTGGCCGAACATCGGCTGGGACATCGCATCGAGGACGTCCTCTCGCACCTCGGTGGGGCCGGGGATGTACAGCGTCTTGTCGGGGTAGTCGTCCGTGTATTCGCGTTTCTCGGTCATGCCACCACTGCCGGAAACGGGGGCACGCGGCGACATGGTCCTTTTGATACCGCCCCCGGCGACGACGACGCTCCGTTCGGTCCGTACCTCACGGTTATAAGTTGTTCCGGAAATATGCACCATACACATGACCGACGGCTTTCACACCCGAAGCCTCCACGCCGGGCAGGAGCCGGACCCGGCGACGGGTGCCCGTGCGCCGCCCATCTACCAGACCACGTCGTACGTCTTCGACGACGCCGACGACGCGGCGGAGCGGTTCAGCCTGGACGTCGAGGACAACATCTACTCGCGGTTCTCGAACCCGACGACCCGGACCCTCGAACGGCGACTGGCCGCGTTGTCGGGGGGAACCGACGCCGTCGCCACCACCGCGGGTATGGCCGCGCTGGACGCCGCCACGAGCATCCTCGCCGAGGCCGGCGACAACGTCGTCGCCGCCTCCGACATGTACGGCGGGACCAGTACGTACTTCTCGAAGATGGCCACGCGTCGGGGGATCGAGTTCCGGACCGTCGACACCCTCGATTACGACGCCTACGCCGAGGCCGTCGACGACGACACTGCCTTCGTCCACGTCGAGACGCTGTCGAACCCGTCCCTGTTGACGCCGGACTTCGAGCGACTGGCCGAGGTGGCCCACGAGCGCCGGGCGCCGCTTTTCGTCGACAACACCTTCGCCACGCCGTACCTGTGTCGGCCGCTCGAACACGGCGCAGACATCGTCTGGGAGTCGACGACGAAGTGGATCCACGGCTCGGGAACCACGCTCGGTGGCGTCCTCGTCGACGGCGGTACCTTCCCCTGGGACCATCCCGAGGTCGACTACCCCGAACTCGCCGGGGAGAACCCGGCCTACGGCTTCGACTTCAGCGAGCGGTTCGGGGAACGGGCCTTCGCGGCCGCCGCGCGGTACCGCTCGCTCCGGAGCCTCGGCAACGGACAGTCGCCGTTCGACGCCTGGGTCACCCTCCAGGGGCTGGAGACGCTCCCCCTGCGGATGGATCGTCACTGCGAGAACGCCGCGGCCGTCGCCGAGTTCCTGGTCGACCACCCGGCGGTCGGGTGGGTGACCTATCCCGGCCTCGCGGACCACGAGACCCACGACGCGGCGAGCGAGTACCTCGACGGCGGCGGCGGCATGATCACCTTCGGCCTCGCGGACGGGTTCGAGGCCGCGAAGGACCTGTGTGAGACCGTCGAGATGGCGAGTTTCCTCGCCAACATCGGCGACGCGAAGACGCTGGTGATCCACCCCGCCTCCACCACCCACTCGCAGTTGAGCGAGGCGGAACAGCGCGCCGCCGGGGTCACGCCCGACATGATCCGCCTCTCGGTGGGCCTGGAGGACGTCGACGACATCGTCGCCGACCTGGAGCGTGGGTTGCGGTGACCTCCGTCGAGAGCGGGACGCGGAGCCTGGGCGAGTTCACCTTCGAGTGTGGCGAGTCCATCGACGACCTGCAGGTGGCATACGAGGCCTACGGCGACTTCGAGGCGACGGAGGAGGGGAGCAACGCCGTCCTGATCTGTCACGCGCTCACCGGGAGCCAGAACGTCGCCAGCGCCGGCTTGGCCGAGACGGCCGGGCAGGCGCGGGCGTGGTGGAACGACATCGTCGGGCCGGGGAAGGCCATCGACACCACCGAGTACTACGTCGTCTGTGCGAACGTCCCCGGCTCCTGTTACGGAAGTTCCGGCCCGCCGGCCGAGAACCCCGAGACGGGCGAGCCCTGGGGGACGGACTTCCCACCCGTGACGGTCGGCGACTGGACGCAGGCTCAGCGCCGTCTGCTCGACGACCTGGGCGTCGGCCGTCTGCACGCCGTCGTCGGCGGGAGCGCGGGGGGCATGAACGTCCTCGACTGGGCGGTGCAGTATCCCGACGACGTGGCACGGATCGTCCCCGTCGCGGCCGCCGCACGCCTCGACTCGCAGTGTCTCGCTCTCGATGCCATCGCCCGCCGGGCCATCACCACCGACGACGCCTGGCGGGGTGGGGACTACTACGGCGGCGAGCGGCCGACCGACGGCCTCGCGCTCGCCCGACAGATCGGCCACGTGATGTACCTCTCGAAGACGTCGATGCGCGAGAAGTTCGGCCGCCGAGCGGCCGGGCGGGACGCCGTCCGGTCGTTCCCCGCCGACCGCGCCGCCGCCTACTTCCCCTACCGCGAGGTGGAGTCCTACCTCGACTACCAGGCCGAGAAGTTCGTCGACCGCTTCGACCCCAACTCCTACCTCTATCTCACCCGGGCGATGGACGACTACGACCTCAGCGAGGGGTACGAGGGCGACGCCGACGCGCTCGGCGCCTTCGAGGGGGAGGCCCTGCTCATGTCCTTCACCGGCGACTGGCATTTCACCGTCGCGCAGTCGGAGTCGCTCGCCGAGGCCTGCCGGACGGCGGGCGTCCCCGTCGCCCACCACGTCGTCGAGTCGGACCACGGCCACGACGCCTTTCTCGTCGAACCCGAGAAGGTGGGGCCGCCGCTCCGGGACTTCCTCGCGGAGGGCCTCGACGGCCGCGCCATCCACGACACCGCGAGCGAGGACGACGGGGGCGAGGCCGAGGCGGACTTCGCGCCGGTCCACAACTCGCTGTTCAGCGGGTGAGGGCGCGGCCACCCGTCGACCCGGCCCGCTCCGAGGACACTCGACCGACGATCACGGGTGATCCGACGCCGTCTTCGGCATCCGAATAGCGGTGGGTCGGAATCGGACGTCCGTCGTCTGTTGGTGTGGGTTGTTATCATTCGCTTATTCCACAAACGTTAATGCAAGTAAGCAACTGTGCATATGATTGAAGATGTCCGACAGGACCGTTCGACGACGGCGATTCGTCAAGGCAGCAGGCGCGGCAAGTATCGTTGGACTCGCCGGTTGCTCCGGTGGGGGCGGTGGCGACGGCGGCGATGGCGGTGGTGGTGACGGTGGCGATGGCGGCGATGGTGGTGGCGGTGGCGGTGGCGACTCGATCCTCGTCGGCACCCTCGCCCCGTTCAGCCAGGGGCTCGGCTGGGTCGGTCCGAACGCTGCCCGCGGCCGCGACGTCGCCCTCGCCGACATCAACGACGCCGGTGTCCTCGGCAGCGAGATCGAGATCAACGAACAGGACACGGAGACGACGCCGCAAGCGGCCGTCTCAGGGTTCAACACGCTCGACGAAGCCGGCGTCGTGGCCACGCTCGGCCCGTCGAGTACGGTGATCCCGAACCTGTTCCAGCCGGTCGCGGACGCCCAGTTGCCGATGCTCTCCGTCTCCGCGGGGACGACTCAACTGGACGACGTGGGTGGCCCCGACGACTACCTCTGGCGGACGGTCCCGAGCGACGCCATCGCCGGGCGCGCGCAGGGCCAGTACGCCCTCGACAACGACTACACCCAGATGGCGGTCGTGTACAAGGACGACAAGGGGTCCCAGAGCTTCTCGGCGGCGGTGGCGGACTACTTCACCGGCCAGGGCGGCGAGCAGGTCGCGGACGTGGCCCTCGCCATCAACTCCGACTCCTACCGCAGCGAGATGCAAGAGATCGCCGACTCCGGGGCGGACGTCATCTCCATGACCGCCGGCACCGAGGTGTCGGCGCTGTTCATGCGCAACTACATCGAGGCCGACCTCGACATCCCCATCTTCATCGGGAACGACGTCATCACGGCCGACTTCATCGAGCGCATCGGCCCCGACGTGATGGCGGAGGCACCGATCTTCGGGCAGGCTCCCGCGCCCGGCCCGGCGTACGACCAGTTCCAGCAGGCCCACCAGGACATGCACGGTCAGGCACCGGGCACCTTCGGTGCCGCCGGCTACGACGCGATGAACCTCATCGCGCTGGCGGCCCAGCGCGCCGGCGAGGCCACCCGGCAGGCCATCACGGACAACATCAACCCGGTGGCCCGCCCCGAGGGCACCGAGGTCACCACCTTCTCCGAAGGGAAGGAGGAACTCGAAGCCGGCAACGAGATCAACTACCAGGGCGCGTCGAACCCGCAGAACTTCGACGAGGACGGCGACCCCGTCGGACCGTTCTCCGTCCTCGAAGTCGAGGGCGGCGAGTGGACCGAGCTGACGAAGTTCTCGACCGAGGAACTGACCGCTTGAGGCTCGTCTGTAACGTCCGCAGACGCACACCAACTCCCAATATTCAACACATGAACCACATCGAACCATGGCGCTTGTAGACCTACTGCTGGTCGTCGGCATCATCGCCGGCATCTACTCGCTGCTGGCGATCGGCATGAACATGCACTGGGGCGACACCGGGCTGTTGAACTTCGCACACGCGGCCTTCTTCGCGGTCGGCGCGTACACGTCCGCGATACTCACGACGCCGCCGGCGACCGGCAGCCTCGCGACGCGAGTCGTCGGGTTCGACTTCCCGATCATCGTCGGCCTCGTCGCGGGGACCGCCCTCGCCGGCGTCGTCGGCGTGTTGATCGCCCTCCCGAGCGTCCGGCTCGAGGGCGACTACCTGGCGATAGTGACGCTGAGTGCCGCGGAGCTCATCCGGCTGCTGATCCACAACGAGGCGTGGCTGACGACGGGGGCCCAGACGCTGAAGAACATCCCCCGCCCGCTCGACGGCGCGATCCCGGTCAGTTACGACCTCTTCTACTTCGTCCTCGTGTGGGCCATCGTCGCCGTCTGCTACCTGCTGTTCGAACGGCTCTCGTCCAGCCCGTTCGGCCGGGTGCTCCACGCGATCCGCGAGAACGACGACGTGCCCCTCGCACTCGGCAAGAACACCTACGTCTTCAAGCTGAAGTCGTTCGGCATCGGCGCGGCCATCGCCGGCCTCGCCGGCGGCCTCTGGGCGCACTACGTCTACGCCATCTCGTCGATCATGTTCCTGCCTAGCATCACGTTCCTGATCTGGGCGGCCGTCATCATCGGCGGTGCCGGGAGCTACGGCGGCGCGATCCTCGGGGCCAGCGTCATCGTGGGGCTCCGACAGATCACGCGGTTCATCCCCGGCGACGTGCCCTTCGGCGACCAACTCTCCTACATCCGACTGATGGTCGTCGGAGTGGTGTTGATTCTCGTCCTCTACTACCGGCCGGAGGGCCTGCTCGGCGACGCCGAGCGGTTGCAGGCCGGTACGTCGGAGTGATCATCGATGGTACTTGATCCACAACTCATCTGGAACGGACTGGTCGTCGGAAGCATCATCTCCGTCGCCGCGTTGGGGCTGACGCTCATCTTCGGCATCCTCAACTTCATCAACATCGCGTACGGCGACTACATGGCCGCCGGTGCGTACGTCGCCTGGGCGGTCAACGCACAGGTCGGACTGCCGATCGGCGTCGCCATCGTCGCCGGCATCCTCTTCATGTCCGTCGGTTCGGTGGTCCTCGACAAACTCGTCTTCCAGCACTTCCGGACCCGGAGCCCGATCACGCTGCTCATCGTCTCGATCGGCGTGGCCTTCTTCATCCGGAACCTGCTGCGCGCCATCTGGGGGCCCAGCGGGCACTTCTACGAGCTCCCGATGGAGGCCAACCCCTCGTTCTTGGGGATCCGGTTCAGCGTCGAGCAGGTTGCGATCATCGTCGTGAGCCTGCTCCTGCTGCTCGGTGTCTACGTCATGCTCCGTCGGACCCGGATCGGCATCGCGATGCGCGCGGCGTCCGACGATCGGATGCTCTCGCGCATCCGCGGCGTCGACACGGAGAAACTCGTCCTGTACGTCTGGCTGATCGGCGGTGCCATTGCCGGCCTCAGCGGCATCATGCTCGGACTCGACGCACAGATCCGCCCGAACATGGGTTTCACCGCCCTGATCGCCATCTTCGCGGCGGTCATCCTGGGCGGTATCGGTGACCCCAAGGGTGCCGTCGCCGGTGGCTACTTCATCGGCCTCGCACAGGAAGTGAGCGTCGCCGTCATCCCCTCGGAGTACAAGTTCGGCGTCGGTCTCGTCGCACTGATCATCGGGCTGTTGACTCGTCCGGACGGCCTGTTCGGGGAGGCGACCCGATGACGCTCCTCGAAGCCGACGGCCTCCGGAAGACGTTCGGCGGCATCGTCGCCGTCGACGACGTCTCCTTCGAGGTGGAGCGCCAGGAAATCGTCGGCGTCATCGGTCCGAACGGTGCCGGCAAGTCCACCATGTTCAAACTGCTCGCGGGCTTCCACAAGCCCGACGAGGGGACCGTGACGTTCGACGGCGAGGACATCACCGACCTCGCGCCCAACGAGCGGACCCAGCGCGGTCTGGTGCGGACTTTCCAGATCGCACAGGAGCTCACCGGGATGCGGGTGATGGACAACATGCTGCTCGCGTCGCAGAACAACCCCGGAGAAAAGGTGCTCGCGGCGGCCGCGAACACCAGTAGCGTCCGCGAGTTCGAGGGGAATGCGCGTGACCGCGCCGAGGAGCTACTGAAATTCCTCGAACTCTGGGACCTGCGCGACGAGTACGCCGGCAACCTCTCGGGCGGCCAGCGGAAGTTGCTGGAACTCGGACGGGCGCTGATGGCCGACCCGGAGCTCCTGTTGCTCGACGAGCCGATGGCCGGCGTCAACCCCGACCTGACCGATCGCCTCCTCCAGCGCATCATGGACCTGCGCGACGAGCGCGACATGACGTTCCTCGTCGTCGAACACGACATCGAGGCGATCATGCGCATCTCCAACACCGTCATCGGGATGCACGACGGCGGAGTGCTCTCGAAGGGAACCCCGGAGGAAGTGCAGTCCGACGAGCGGATGCTCGAAGCGTACCTGGGAGGCGAAGTCTGATGTTACTCGAACTCGAGAACGTCGTCAGCGGCTACGGCGACGCGATCATCGTCCACGGCGTGGACATGGAGATGGCCGACGGCGAGATGGTTACGATCATCGGCCCGAACGGCGCGGGGAAGTCGACCCTGCTGAAGACCATCGTCGGCGTGGTCGAGGCGCGGGAAGGGTCGGTCGTCTTCGACGGCACCGACCTGGCCGACAAGCCGCCGGAGGAAATCGTCGAATACGGCGTCTGTTACGTCCGCCAGAACGACAACATCTTCCCGAACCTCTCGGTCATGGAGAACCTGAAGATGGGAGCGTGGCCGGCCGAGGGCAAGGACTGGTTCGACTTCGACGAGCGACTCGAGGAGGTGTACGAGCAGTTCCCCGTCCTCGAGGAGCGCGCGGAGCAGCGAGCCGGCTCCCTCAGCGGCGGGCAACAGCAGATGGTCGCCATGGGAACCGCGATGATCCTCGATCCCGACCTGCTCGTCCTCGACGAGCCGTCGGCGGGGCTGGCCCCCCAACTCGTCGAGGAGATGTTCGAGAAGATCGTCGAGATCAACGACGCCGGCACGCCCATCCTGATGGTCGAGCAGAACGCCCGGGCGGCGCTCAAGCGCTCCGATCGCGGCATCGTCCTCGACATGGGAGAGAACCGATTCCAGGGGACCGGCGAGGAGTTGCTCGACAGCGACGAGGTGGCCGAACTCTACCTCGGCACCGACTGAGCCGAACGGCATCGCCCGCGCGACACCGCGGCTCCCGCGGACCGAGCCACGTTTCGTGGCGGCGTCGCAGACGCCGGCAGAGTCCGCTTCTGTCTGCCGGTTTTAACCCGTAGGGGGCGAACGGTTAACTATGCCAGACGAGGAACCCGGATTCCACACGCGAAGCCTCCACGCCGGCCAGTCACCCGACCCCTCGACGGGAGCGCGGGCGCCGCCAATCTACCAGACCACCTCCTACGTCTTCGACGACGCCGACGACGCCGCGGGGCAGTTCGCCCTGGAGAAGGAGGGACACATCTACTCGCGGCTGATGAACCCCACCGTCGGCACCCTCCAGGAGCGCCTGGCCTCGCTGGAGGGCGGCGTCGGCGCCGCCGCCACCGCCTCGGGGATGGCCTCGCTCGACCTCGCGACCTTCCTCCTCGCGGAGTCGGGCGACAACATCGTCACCGCGTCGGCGCTGTACGGCGGGACCTACACCTACCTGACCCACACCGTCGAGCGCCGGGGGATCACCACCCGCTTCGTCGACACCCTCGATTACGACGCCTACGCCGAGGCCATCGACGAGGACACCGCCTACGTCCACCTCGAAACCATCGGCAACCCCGCGCTCGTCACCCCCGACATCGAGCGTGTCGCCGACATCGCCCACGACCACGGGGTGCCGCTGCTCGTCGACAACACGTTCGCCACGCCGTACCTGTGCCGGCCGGTCGAACACGGCGCGGACCTGGTCTGGAACTCGACGACCAAGTGGCTCCACGGGTCGGGGTCGACCGTCGGCGGGGTCCTCGTCGACGGCGGCACCTTCGACTGGGGCGCGTACGCCGAGGACTACCCCGAAATCGGGCAGGACAACCCCGCCTACCACGGCGTCAACTTCCACGAGACGTTCGCGCCCGCGGGCTTCACCTACGCCGCCATCGCCCGCGGCCTGCGTGACCTCGGCAACACCCAGTCGCCGTTCGACGCCTGGGTCACGCTCCAGAAACTGGAGTCGTTCCCGATGCGGATGGCCCGCCACTGCGAGAACGCGATGGCCGTCGCCGAACATCTGGCGGACCACCCCGACGTCGCGTGGGTGAACTACCCCGGACTGGAGTCCCACGAGACCCACGACGCGGCGAGCGAGTACCTCGACGGGGGCTACGGCGGCATGATCACCTTCGGCCTCGCGGACGGCTACGAGGCCGCGAAGGGCACGGTGAACAACGTGGAACTCGCGTCCCTGCTCGCGAACGTCGGCGACGCGAAGACGCTGGTGATCCACCCCGCCTCCACCACCCACCAGCAGTTGACCGACGAGGAGCAGGCGGCCGCGGGGGTCACGCCCGACATGGTCCGCCTCTCGGTGGGCCTCGAGGACGTGGAGGACATCGTCGCCGACCTGGATCGGGCCATCGACGCGGCGACGTGACCCGATCACCCGAGGAGTCCGTGCTCCTCGAACACCCGCCCTAGCCGATCCATCGATGCCACCACCGTGTCGCAGGCGGGGCGGACGGCGGGTTTGGGGAGGAAGCCGACCGAGAGGCCGGCGACTTCGAGCATCGGGAGGTCGTTGGCGCCGTCGCCGACGGCGACGGTCCGCGACAGGGGGAGGTCGCGGTCGGCGGCGAGCGACTCCAGTGCCTCGTCTTTCGTCCCCTCGATCAGCGGCCCTTCGACGTCGCCGGTCAGGCGGCCCCCGCTCGCGGGCAGGCGGTTGGCGATCACGGTGTCGACGGCGACGCCCTCGCGGTCGAGCGCGCGTTCGACGCCGCGCTCGAACCCGCCGGTGAGGACGGCCGTGTGGTGGCCGGCGTCGTTCAGGCGGGCGATCAGGTCGGCCGCACCCGAGCGAAGGCGCACCCGGTCGAAGGCGTCGTCGGCGTCGTCGAGGGCGAGCCCCTCAAGCAGCGACGCCCGCTCGCGTAGGCTCTCGGCGTAGCTGAGTTCGTCGTTCATCGCCCGTTCGGTGATCGAAGCCATGCGGTCGTCGACGCCGCGCTGGGCCCCGAGCAGGACCGTCATCTCGGAGTCCGACAGCGTGCCGTCGAAGTCGAAGGCGACGAGTCGCATACCGACCCCTCGCCGGCCGGGGGTTTGAATCCCTCGCCACCCGTCGGGGCGGTCTGGTTCCGACCGTCGCCAGGGACGGACGACGCGTTTGGAAACGCTTAACAGCCGCCCTCGGATCGGTTCGAGTATGAAGGTACTCGTCACGGATCCGATCGCCGACGCAGGGCTGACCCGCCTTCGCGACGCGGGCCACGAGGTGGAGACCGCGTACGACGTCGAGGGGGCGGCCCTGCTCGACGCCGTCGCGGACGCCAACGCGCTCGTGGTGCGGTCGGGGACGGACGTGACCGAAGCGGTGTTCGAGGCTGCCCCGGATCTGGTCATCGTCGGCCGGGCGGGGATCGGCGTCGACAACATCGACATCGACGCCGCGACCGACCACGGCGTCATCGTCGCCAACGCCCCCGAGGGGAACGTCCGCGCGGCCGCGGAACACACGGTCGCCATGACCTTCGCGACCGCCCGCTCCATCCCGCAGGCCCACGCCCGCCTGCGGACCGGCGAGTGGGCGAAAGGCGACTACCTCGGGACGGAGCTCAACGCCAAGACCCTCGGGGTCGTCGGCCTCGGTCGCGTCGGACAGGAGGTGGCAAAGCGCCTGGGCTCGCTCGGGATGGACCTGGTCGCGTACGACCCCTACATCGGACAGGAGCGGGCCGACCAGCTCGGCGCCGAACTCGTCGAGTTCGAGGCGTGTCTGGAGCGCGCGGACTTCCTGACGGTCCACACGCCGCTGACCCCGGAGACCGAGGGGATGATCGCCGGGGACGAACTCGCCCTAATGGAGGGCGGCTACCTCGTCAACTGCGCGCGCGGCGGCGTCGTCGACGAGGACGCCCTCGCGGCGGCCGTCGAGGACGGCACGCTCGCCGGCGCCGCGGTCGACGTGTTCGCGGACGAACCCGTCTCGCCGGACAACCCGCTGCTCGCCGTCGACGACGTCGTCGTCACGCCCCACCTCGGGGCGTCGACGGAGGCCGCACAGGAACACGTCGCGACGAGCATCGCCGACCAGATCGTCGCGGCGTTCGCGGACGAACCGGTCGCGAACGCCCTGAACGCCCCCTCGATCGACGAGAGCGCGTTCCCCAGGGTCCAGCCGTACATCGAACTCGCGGAGACGGCCGGCAAGGTCGCCGCCCAGATGTTCGACGGTCGCATCTCGGAGGTCCGCGTGCGCTACGAGGGCGACATCGCCGACGAGGACGTCGAGTTCGTCACCGCGAGCGGGCTCAAGGGCGTCTTCGAGCCCCTGGAGTGGCAGGTGAACGCGGTCAACGCGCCGAAGATCGCCGAGGAACGCGGCATCGAGGTGACCGAGGAGAAGACCCGCCAGAGCGAGGACTTCCAGAGCCTCGTCACCGTCACCGTCGGTGACGGCGACGACGAGATCGGCGTCTGTGGCACGCTCTTCACCGGCGACGACCCCCGGATCGTCCGCATCGACGGCTACCGGGTCGACGCCGTCCCCCACGGCCAGATGCTCGTGGTGCGTAACTACGACCGTCCCGGGGTCCTCGGCCTGATCGGGACCGTCCTCGGCGACAACGACGTCAACATCGCGGGGATGTTCAACGGCCGCGAGACCCTCGGCGGCGAGGCGATGACCGTCTACAACCTCGACTCGCCGGTGCCGAACGGCGCCGTCGGCGAGATTCAGGCCGACGAGCGCATCATCGAGGTGAAACAGATCACGCTCGGCGAGGACGAGGGCGGCGAAACCGGCACCGCGGACGACTAGCGGCCGAGGAAGCTGGTGAGCCGCTCGATGGCGCCGGCGTCGGCGGGGTCCGGATCGGGCGCGGGATCGGGATCGTCGGATTCCGACGACGCGTCCCGGTGCCGATCGAGCAACCGCTCGTACTGCGCGACGATCCGCTCGTTCTCGCGGCGCTGTTTCTCGACCGCGGCGCGCAACGCCTCGTTTTCCCGCTCCAGTTCGGCGATGCGTGCCCGGGCGTCGGGGGCGGCGTCGTCGCGGTCGCGCGGGGACTCGGGCCCGTCGCGACCGCTACTGACCGTCCCGGTCGGGAGGCCGCTCGGTACCATGTGTGACATTTCCTCACACGCGATCAAAAACCCCCGTCAGACGGTCGTCCGACGGCGTCGAACGCGCAACGTATAGGTGTCCGGCGCCCCTGAATCCGTCCATGAGTGAGGACGACGACGCGTTTCGATCGACGGTCGCGGAGGGCTTCGAATCGCGGTTCGACGCCGACGGCGAGACGGCCGAGGCGGCGGCGACGAAGGCGGCGGCCTTCCGGTCGGAGGTGGCCGAGGACCTGACCGCCGAGGCGTTGCTCGACGCCGTCGCCGACGCGGACGACTACGCGGACTTCGCCCACCGCTACGACCTGGCGATCGGCACCCTGGCGGCCGACCACGAGGACTGCACCGACTCGCGAGCCTACCGGCTCGCCGGGTTCGACGACCTGGCGGCCGACCCCGAAATCGGCGCCTGAGCGGGACTCCCGGGCCGCCGCGAGGCCGAACCGATCCGGTGTCGGCGACGGACCGAGTCAGTAGCCGCCACCGCTCTCGAAACACCGACCACACTTCGTCGCGCCGTGGTCCGAAACCGCCCGTTCGACGGTGATCCGCCGCAGGTGATCGGACGCGAGGTGGTGGGTGACGCCACAGACCGTGTGGAGGTCCGTGCTGCCCAGTTCGTGCTTGTGGACCGTCTTGGTGTGTTCGTTCAATACCCCATTCGGCCGTGTGTAACGGCCCCACACACAAGAACCGGGCGTTAACTCCGGAAAATCACAACGGGATCGCGTCGGCCGGTCGCGTGGGCCCGCGGGTCGACGGGCCGACCGCCGCCTCACTCCGCGATGTGCTCCAGGACGGCCTCGGTGTCGTTCGGGACGGGTTCGGGGTCGTTGCCGGCCGTGAAGGCGGCGTCGGGATCCTTCAGCAGGTGGCCGGTGGTGAGACAGACCACCTGCTCGTCGTCGTCGACGACGCCCCGGTCGCGGAGTTTCCGCAGGCCGGCGATGGAGGCCGCGGAGGCGGGTTCGACGCCGACGCCCTCGCCGGCGAGCGCCCGCTGGGCGTCGGTGATCGCCTCGTCGGAGACGGCGACGGCGGTGCCGCCCGTCTCCCGGATCCCCGGCAGCGCCTTCGGCGCGTTCACCGGGTTGCCGATACGGATGGCGGTGGCGATGGTCTCGACCTCGGGCCAGCGGCGGATCCCGTCGTTGCCCTCCTCCACCGCCTCGACCATCGGCGCCGCGCCCTCGGCCTGGACGCCGGTGAGTTTCGGCACGTCCCCGGGGTCGATCGCCCCGCTCTGGACGAGTTCCCGGAAGCACTTGTAGAGCGCCGAGGTGTTGCCCGCGTTGCCGACCGGGAGGACGATCCGGTCCGGATACGTGCCGTGGTCCGCGTGGAATTCCTCTAAGATCTCCAGGCCGATGGTCTTCTGACCCTCCAGTCGGAAGGGGTTGAGCGAGTTGAGCAGGTACACCTCGCCGCGGGCCGCGAGGTCCTGGACGATGTCGAGACAGTCGTCGAAGTTGCCGTCGACCTCGAGGATGCGGGCGTCGTGGAGGGCGGCCTGGGCGATCTTGCCGGCGGCCACCTTGCCGGCGGGCAGGAGCACGAGCGTCGCCATCCCGCCGCGGGCGCCGTAAGCCGCGAGCGCGGCGCTCGTGTTGCCCGTCGAGGCACAGGCCAAGCGGCCGACGCCGAGTTCCTTCGCCACGCGGACGCCGACGGTCATGCCCCGATCCTTGAAGCTCCCCGTCGGGTTCATCCCCTCGTGTTTGATCCTGAGGCGCTCGACGCCCACCTCCTCCTCCAGCCGGGGGACGTGGTGGAGCGGCGTCGACCCCTCGGGGAGCGAGACGCCCTCCTCGAAGGGGAGCGCGGCCGCGTAGCGCCAGACGCCGTCGCCCGAGAAGTCCTCGAAGGTCGGCGGGTCGGCGTAGCGCACCTCTAGCAGGCCGTCGCAGTGATCGCAGGTGTACCGGATCGACGAGAAGGGGGCGAACGTCTCGCCACACTCGATGCAGGCGAGCCAGACGCCGTCGTCGGCGGTGGCCGGTGCCGCCGGGGCGGCCGCGGTCAGGTTCATGCTCATTGGCGGAAGGATGGACCCGCGGGGCAAAAACGGGACGGGTTCATTCCGCCTCCGTGCCGAAGCCGTCGATGGCGACGTGGACCTGTTCGACCCACTCGTCGAGGGTGCGGTGCATCAGCTCCTTCGCCTCCGGGAGCGGCGTCGCGGTGTACTGGTAGACGTACCCTCCCGGATCGAGCAGGCGGCGCTCCCGCTCGACGAGGCCCTTCTCCAGTAGGGTCGTCAGCGATCGGTTGACGTTGCTCCGGTCGCGGTCGAGCTCCTCCGCGAGCTCCGCCACGGTGCTCCCGGGGTTGTCGAGGAGCGTCAGGTACGTCCGGCTCTCGTGGGTCTGGATGCCGAAGACACAGGAGAGAACGTGCTGGAAGGTCGGTTCCTCGACGCCGACGAGTTCGTCGATGTCGGGCGCGTCGGCCATACCTCACGTTCAGCACGCGTGACGTTAAAACTGCGGCAGCGGGATCGGGCGGCGCTCCGGCCGCGGTCCGTCAGTCCCGGCCGTACCCCATCCGCTCGATGCAGGTCCGCATCTCGTCGGCCGAGTCGTGTTTGTGAAGCGTGGTCGGGGTGTCGCAGTAGTAGGTGGTACCGTCGTGCCGGAGCGTCACCTCGTGGACGCCGCCGAGCATTTCGAGGCGAACGACGACACGCTGGCCGTCCTCCAGCGCGTCGATGATCTCGGCGGCCGTCAGCTCGCCGGCGTCGATCGTGAGCGTGGACATGGGTACACGTGACGGGGCCACGCCTAAAACTCCCGCCGAGGCGCCGGTCAGTACCCCGAGAGGTGGAACTCGCCGAGCGCGGTGAACGTCGAGATGCCGGAGGGATGGGGAACCTCGTGGATCGGCGCCTCCAGAACGAGCCACGCGACGACCGGTCGTCCCTGGATGCGCTCGCCGTCGACGTACTGTGCCGGGTGGTAGAAGTCGAGCTCCGTCTCGGCGTCGAGCACCCGCGTCGCCTCCCCGATCTCGTCTTCGTCCGGTCTGACGATCACCATCTCTTTGTAGTCGTCGAGCGGGATGTCGATGGACTGGGAGAACGTCCGGTGGGAGAACCGGACGATGGTGCGGTCGTCGCCCTCGACGTACACCTCCTCCTCGGGCTGTTGCCACTCGTCGCCGTCGAAGACGTGGGTCTCGACGCCGTCGGCGCCGCCGGGCGCGGGGCGGAACGCCCAGAAGGAGAGGTAATACTGGACGGGGCCCTCGTGGTCGCGGCGGTCCGGATCGAACAGGTACTCCGTGATGTAACCCGGCCCCTGGCGTTGCCAGGAGGGCATGAACACCCCGTCCTCGTAGAAGTCGAAGTTGATGTAGTAGTTGTACGGACCGAACCGGTGGCCGGAGTGGAAGTCCCTGGCGTTGGGAAGGGCGCCAGTGTGGAAGTGGGTCCGGAGCCGGAAGCCCTCGGGGTGGTCCCCGGTTTCGGGGTGGTCGGTGGTCCCCAGGACGCCCGGCCCGCCGAAGGTCGGGCTGTGGATGTCCCAGTAGAGGAGGTTGCCGCTGAAGACGGGCGAATCGTCCGGGAAGAACCACTCCCGGGTGTTGCGGCCGTCGCGCTCGGGGAGGTCGTAGCCGGTGGGCGTCGCGACCGCCGCGAGATCCTCGAAGACCGGCGTCCCGTCGTAGCTGGCGTCGACGACGGCCCCCTCCGTCTGCGGGGGTTGCCAGGTGATCTCCCAACTCGACTGCTCGATGGTGCTCGGTGGCGTCTCGATGTTGTGAAAGCCCTCTGGCCCGGTGATCTGCGGACGCTGGGCCATCGGCGGCACGGGCAGGGAGCCGAGCGCCGTCTCGCCCGTCGGTTCGGTGGCCCGCGCCATCTCCATCGGCGACGTCCTGACGAACCGGTCGACCCGCGTCACGTCGAGGAGTTCGAACTCCTCGCCGGAGACGTCGACGAACGTGCTCAGAAGCGAGAGACCGCCGTCCTCGTTTTTGAAGTAGTAGGCGATGGGCGTCACCTCGCCGTGGGGGTAGTCGTCGTAGGCGGTGATGACCTCCGCGACTTTCACGAAGGGATACCACACCCGGCCGTCGAGATGTTGCCAGACCTCGTCGTGCCCGAGGACGAACTCGTGGCGCCGTCGCCGCGAGGGCTGGTCGTACCCTCGCTCCCACTCGACGTCCATCGGGTCCGTGATTTCGAGACCGACCAGTTCGTCGGTCGTCCGGTCGACCAGGCCGTACGCGACCTGTCGACCCACCGCGGTCACGTCGAACGTGCCGCTCTCCCGGCTCCCGTCGACCTGCAGATCCGTCGTCCCCTGGATGCTGACGGCGTCGAGCCCGTTCGTGAGCGGGTCGTACGCCTCGAAGGAGGCGATCCAGTCGCTCGCGAGGTCGTTGACCGCCGGGTCGCCGAGCAACGTCTCGACCGACTGGCGCTTGCGGTAGGCCCACAGGGTGTGGTAGTTCTCCGCGCCCACGTCCCGTGGCCCGACCCGGCGGGCGCTCGTGATCCGCTCGCCGGGCTCCGGTGTGCCCTCCTGTGCCGCCACGCCGGTGACCGCCTCGCCGGCGCCGAGGGCCGCGCTCCCCGTGCCGAGCATGACACCGCCGAGGGACGCCAGGAACCGCCGGCGTCCCCCGTCGAACCACCGTTCCGTTTCCTCGTTCGACATATGTCTGCAGAAACACACGTTCATGCGCAGTATATATCTTTGTATTAATATCTTCATATTCGGTAGATAGATAACCATTCATTCGCTTTTGCTAGATATGTTACTATGAACGAAAGTTTTTGACCGAACGACTTAACACGACGTCGTCGAAACGTCGGCACGATGAGACGCGAACGACGGCGATTCGTCCGAGCGCTCGGTACCGCCGTCGGCCTCGTCGCCCTAGCGGGCTGTTCGGGGGACGGCACCGGAGCGGATGGAACGTCGACGCCGACGGAGACGGCGACCGACACCTCGACGCCGACCGGAACACCCACGCCGGCGGCGACGACGGCCGCGGCCGACAGCCCGACGCCGACCGGAACGGCGCCGAGCGCGGGAGGGGGAAGCCGGATCGACGACTACCTCGCGGGGACGAGCAACTACGACGGGACGGTCGTCGACCGGACCGGTCGGGACGAGGTGACCGTCGCCGTGGGCGCCGAGGGGAACGGCGGCGGATTCGCCTTCGGCCCGGCCGCCGTCCGCGTCGACGTGGGAGCGACGGTCGTCTGGGAGTGGACGGGGAGCGGCGGCCTCCACAACGTCGTGGCGGAGAACGGCGACTTCGACAGCGGGGACCCGGTGTCGGGTGACTCGCCGACGTTCGAGTACACCGTCCCGGAGGCGGGAACGTGGCGCTACCACTGTACGCCCCACCGAGCCCTGGGGATGAAAGGCGTCATCGTGGCGCGCTGAGACGGCGGAAGCGGGGGCGACGCGACGCACCCGCCGCCGACCCGAAAGCGTAAACGCGGGGCCGCGCCAAGGACCACCGACCGATGAATCCCACGGACGTGCCCGGCCTCCCGTCGGGCGTTCCCGAGTTCCTCGTCGACTCGGGGATCGAGGAGCTCTACCCGCCACAGGCCGCGGCCGTCGAGGCCGGCGTCACCCGGGGCGACAGCCTCGTCGCGAGCGTCCCGACGGCGAGCGGGAAGACCCTGATCGCCGAACTCGCCATGCTGTCGAGCGTCGAGCGGGGCGGGAAAGCCCTCTACGTCGTCCCGCTGCGCGCGCTCGCCAGCGAGAAGAAGGCCGAGTTCGAGCGCTGGGCCGACTTCGACGTCGACGTGGGCATCTCGACGGGGAACTACGAGTCGAGCGAGGAGTGGCTGGCCTCCCGCGACATCGTCGTCGCGACGAGCGAGAAGGTGGACTCGCTGGTGCGCAACGGCGCGCCGTGGATCGAGGACCTCACCTGCGTCGTCGCCGACGAGGTTCACCTCGTCGACGACCCGAACCGGGGCCCGACCCTGGAGGTGACGCTGGCGAAGCTTCGACGGATCAACCCGGAGCTGCAGGTCGTCGCGCTCTCGGCGACCGTCGACAACGCCGACGAGGTGGCCGACTGGCTGGACGCCGAACTCGTCGCGTCGGAGTGGCGGCCGGTCGACCTCCGGACCGGCGTCCACTACGGCGACGCCATCACCTTCGACGACGACAGTCGACGGGAGGTGCCCGTGGGTCGGGGCGAGCGGCCGACCGCCGCGCTCGTCGACGACGCGCTCGCGGAGGGCGGGTCGTCGCTCGTCTTCGTCAACTCCCGGCGGAACGCCGAGGCGGCGGCCCGCCGGCAGGCCGACGTGACCGAGCGCCACCTCGACGACGACGAACGCGACGATCTGGTCGCCCTGGCCGAGGAGGTGGCCGGCGTCTCGGACACCGAGACCAGCGACGACCTGGCGGCGGTCGTCCGGAAGGGCGCGGCCTTCCACCACGCCGGGCTCTCGGCCGAACACCGGTCGCTCGTGGAGGACGCCTTCCGCGACCGGCTGCTGAAGGCCATCTGTGCGACGCCGACGCTGGCGGCGGGCGTCAACACCCCGAGCCGGCGGGTGATCGTGCGCGACTGGCGCCGGTACGACGGCGAGTTCGGCGGGATGAAACCACTCGACGTCCTCGAGGTCCACCAGATGTTCGGCCGCGCCGGGCGGCCGGGGCTCGACCCCTACGGCGAGGCGGTCCTGCTCGCGAAGGACCACGACACCATGGACGAACTGTTCGATCGGTACGTCCACGCCGACCCGGAGCCGGTGCAGTCGAAACTCGCCCGGGAGCCGGCGATGCGGACGCACCTGCTGGCGACGGTCGCCTCCGGGTTCGCCCGCAGCCGCGACGGCCTCCTCGACTTCCTCGACCGGACGCTGCACGCGGCCCAGAGCGACACGACCGAGCGCCTGGAGTCGGTCGTCGACAGCGTGATCGAGTATCTGGTCGCCAACGACTTCGTCGAGCGGTCGGGCGACGAACTCGCGGCGACGAGCCTGGGCCACACCGTCTCGCGGCTCTACCTGGACCCCATGAGCGCGGCCGAAATCGTCGACGGCCTGCGGGCGGCCGAGGACCCCACCGCGCTCGGCCTCTATCACCTCGTCTGTCGGGCCCCCGACATGTACCAGCTCTACCTGAAGTCGGGGGACCGCGAGACCTACACCGAACTGTGTTACGAGCGGGAGACGGAACTGCTCGGCCGTGTCCCCTCGGAGTTCGAGGACGTTCGCTTCGAGGAGTGGCTGGCGGCGCTGAAGACGGCCAAACTGCTGGAGGACTGGGCGAGCGAGGTCGACGAGGACCGCATCACGGAGCGGTACGGCGTCGGCCCCGGCGACGTCCGCGGGAAGGTCGACACCGCGGAGTGGCTGCTCGGCGCCGCCGAGCGCCTAGCGGTCGAACTCGAACTCGACTCGGTCGTCGCGGTGCGCGAGGCGAAAAAGCGGGTCGCCGACGGCGTCCGCGAGGAGTTGCTCGACCTGACGGGCGTTCGCGGCGTGGGCCGCAAGCGCGCCCGTCGCCTCTACGAGGCCGGGGTCGAGTCCCGCGCCGACCTCCGGGAGGCCGAGAAGTCCGTCGTCCTCGGGGCCTTGCGGGGACGCGAACGCACCGCCGAGCGGGTCCTCGAGAACGCCGGCCGGCAGGACCCCTCGATGGACGGCGTGAGCGCCGCCGAGGGGGCGGCCGTCGACGACGGGGGCGACGCGGACGGCCCCGCGACGGAGGGGGCGGACGAGGCCGACGGCCAGGCCAGCCTGGGTGATTTCGGATGATCGTCGTGGAGGGGTGCATCGAGGTCGACGACCTCGACGGGACGCTCTCGACCCTCGACGCCGTCGCCGAGGAGTACGGCCTCACGGTCCAAGCCTTCGACGCGCGCTATCTGGTCGACCGTGGCCACCTGGAGCGGGCGGTCGAGTTGGCCGACCGCGCGTTCGACCGCGGGGAGAACGTCGCCCGGGAGCGGAGCGTCGAGATCCTGCTGTACGCCGCGGGCCGCCGACAGATCGACGACGCCCTCGAGATGGGCGTCGCCGAGGGACAGCGGCGGGTCGCAGTGGTCGTCGACGACGCGGACGGGGACGGCGGGGCCGAATCGGCCGCGGCGGCCGCCCTGCGCGACCGCCTCGCGCTCGACCCGGCGTCGACGCTCGATTCGGTCGACGCCGAGCGCGTGCGGGCCTTCTTCGACGTGCCGGCGGCGGAACTCGACGCCGTCGACGGCGACCTGACCGACCTGGTTCACGAGCGCGTCGCCCTGCTCGACGTGGAGAAATGATGGCTGGATAACGTTTTCCGCCGATAAAAAACGATGTGAAAATCGCCCGGGTCGCGGCTTACATATGTGGTGGTCGTCTACCTCGAACGGATGACTTCGGACGACACAGGCGGCGACGACGCACCGACGGACATGGAGATCGCACGGGCGACGGAGACGCGCCCGATCGCCGACGTTGCCGGCGACCTCGGCCTCTCGCAGTCGGATCTCGACCCGCAGGGCAAGGGCATCGCGAAGATCGAACAGGACGCGATCCAGCGGACGCTGTCGGACGCCGACGAGGGGAAGCTGATCCTCGTGACGGGGACGACGGCGACGCCCAAGGGGGCGGGCAAGACCGTCACGACGGTCGGCCTCGGACAGGGGCTGAACCACATCGGCGAGCGGGGCGTCGTCGCGGTGCGCGAGCCGTCGCTCGGGCCGGTCTTCGGCATCAAGGGCGGCGCCGCGGGCGGCGGTCACTCCCAGGTGCTCCCCATGGAGGACATCAACCTCCATTTCACGGGCGACCTCCACGCGCTGACGACCGCCCACAACCTCGTCTCGGCGACCCTCGACACCAAGATCCACTACGGCAACGACCTCGACGTGGACGTCGACGAGGTGAGTTGGAAGCGCGCGCTGGACATGAACGACCGCGCGCTCCGCGAGGTGGTGGTCGGCCTCGGTGGGTCGACCAACGGCCCGCCCCGCGAGGAGGGGTTCCAGATCACGGCCGCCTCCGAGGTGATGGCGGTGCTCTGTCTGGCCGACTCGCTGGCCGATCTGAAAGAGCGTCTCGCACGGACCATCGTCGCCTACGACTCGGAGAACGAACCCGTCACCGTCGACGACCTGGGCATCCAGGGCGCGATGGCCATGCTGTTGAAGGACGCCCTGCGCCCGAACCTCGTCCAGACCATCGAGGGCACGCCCGCCTTCGTCCACGGCGGCCCCTTCGCCAACATCGCCCACGGGACGAACTCGCTCGTGGCGGACAAACTCGGCCTCGCCTTGGGGGATTACCTCGTCACCGAGGCGGGATTCGCCGCCGACCTCGGCTTCGAGAAGTTCGGCAACATCGTCTCGCGGCGGGGCGTCGCGCCCGACGCCGCCGTCCTGACGACCGCCGTCCGGTCGATGAAGTATCACGGACTCGATATGTGGCCGGTCGACTACGATCGCCTGAAGGAACCCGACCCCGAGGCGGTGCAGGCCGGGATGACGAACCTCGATCACCACGCGGGCATCATCGAGCAGTTCGGCGTCCCCTTCGTCGTCGCCATCAACCGCTTCCCGACGGACACCGACGCGGAGATCCAGGCGATCATCGACCACTGCGAACGGGAGGGCTACCCGGTCGTCGTCTCGAACGCCTTCGCCGACGGCGGCGAGGGCGCCGCGGAGTTGGCCGAGACGGCGAAGGACCTCGCGGACAGCGACCAGGGCGAGTTCGCCCCGCTCTACGACGTCGAGGCGGACCTGGCGGAGAAGATCCGGACGGTCGCCACCGAGGTGTACGGCGCCGCCGACGTCCACTTCACGGAGGACGCGCTCGACGACCTCGAACGCCTCGACGAACAGGGTTACGGCGACATGCCCGTCTGCCTCTCGAAGACCCAGCATTCGACCACCGACGATCCGAGTCGGAAGGGCGCGCCGGCCCTCGACTGGACGCTCACGGTGCGCGAGTGTTACCCCGACGCCGGCGCCGGCTTCGTCGTCGTCCTCACCGGTGACGTGCTGACGATGCCCGGTCTGCCCGCCGAACCCGCCGCCGAGGGGATGGACGTCGACGCCGACGGGAACGTCAGCGGCCTGTTCTAGGCCCCATCGGACGGAAGTATTACCTCGGTACCCCCACGATAATACCACGTCCGTCGTCCGGGCGAGCGGGACCGCTCCCCGTGCCGGCGGACGGCGGCGGCTCCCCCCCTACCGCCGCCCCGTCCAATCGTTCAAGAGCGTCGGCGACGTACACGGGCCCGTGTCAGACCGGATCGACGACCTCCCGACGGTCACCTGTGAACGCTGTGGACGGGAGTGGGACCTCTCGTACGAACTCGACGAACTGATGGCGGGGAACCGCGCCGTCGAACAGTTCGCGCTCGACCACGAACGCCACACCGGCCATTACCCCGACGACGTGGCGACGTGGCGGGCGACCTGCCGGCACTGTCCCGACGGCGTCGAACGGCTCTCGGAGTCGGCCGCGCGTCGCTGGGCGCGGACCCACGCCCGCCACACCCGCCACGAGGTGACGCTGCGGGGTGCGGACGGCGGGACGGAGACAGTGTGCGAGGCCGAGTGACCGCAGGGAACGAGGCCTCGAACGGAGCGGCGACGGGCGGGAGCCGCGGAGGAGATGCGAGGCCGAGTGACCGCAGGGAACGAGGCCTCGCAAACCGTCACCGTGGGTCGCTCTCCCAGCGGTATCCACAGGCCCCGCAGTCGGCGAACTCGGTGTCGCGGCGCGTCTCCGGGTAGAACTCGGCGTCGTCGATCCGCGACTCGCAGTCCGGGCAGACGGCGTGGTCGGGGACGAGGACACCCTTGAACACCGTCCCGCAGTCGGGGCAGGTGACCTGCCGGTCGGGACCGAACCCCTCGATGGTGGTGTCGCACTCGGCGCAGGTGTACCGCCGACGCGGTCCGTCCCCGCCGTACTCGATGTCCGGATCGGCCCAGTCGAGGTCGGCATCGGCGGCGTCGGCGTCGGCGGCGGTGTCGCCGTCACCCAGTCCGAGCCACCCCAGCACCCGTCCGAGCATGGATCGGGATAGGGGTGGGAGACCAAAACGGTTCGGGCCGCGGGGGACGACTTTTCACCGACGACCGCCAGGTGTCACCGTGATCCCGCTCGTCCACGACTTCCACGGCGAGGTAGTGCTGGTGTTCGGCGGCGGCCCGGTCGGCGCCCGGAAGGCGCGCCGCTTCGCACGCGAGGCGCGGGTCGTCGTCGTCAGCCCCACCTTCACGGACGCCGACTTCGGCGCGAGCGAGTTCGTCCGCGCGGCGCCCACGCCGGCCGACGTGCCCGCGTGGCTCGACGCCGCCGACCCCGCCTTGGTCGTCGCGGCGACGGACGACGGCGCACTCAACGCAGCGATCGAGCGCCACGCCCGCGAGGCGGGCGTCCTCGTCAACCGCGCCGACCGGAGCGGGGAGCGCGACCCGGGGAGCGTCGTCGTCCCGGCGACGGTCGGGGACGGCCCCGTCACCGTCGCGGTCACGACCGGCGGCACCAGTCCGGCGGTGAGTCGGCACCTGCGCCGGGAACTGGAGTCGACCGTGGCGGGCGCGGGAACGGTGGCGACGGTCGTCGCCGACCTCCGGACGGAGCTCCGGTCGACCGAACCGGACGCCCGCCGGGCGACAGTCCGAGCAGTCGCCGAGTCGGCGGCCGTGTGGGAGGCCGCACGCGAGGGGGAGGAGAGCGAGGTTCGGGCCGCGGCCGAGCGGGTGGTCGAGGCGACGCTCGACGACGAGTGACCTACCAGTCGACGCTCAGCGTACCGTCGCCCGCGGGGTCGGGGGCGACCTCCTCGTCGGTGCGGCGGTCGATCACGTGGATGACGCCGCGTCCCTTCTTCGCCGGGCAGACCTCCGCGGCCCGGACGTTGTGCGCGAGGTCGGCCTCGTCGACGTAGTAGGTTTTCGGGCGCGCCAGCCCGGTGTCGAGGTCGAGATCCCAGTTGGCCGACACCTCGGCGCATTTCCCGGTGCCGATGCATTTGTTCGCCTCGAAGATGATCTTGTAGGGCTTGGCCTCGACCGGGGGGGCGTCGGTGTCGCCCACGTCGCTCGGACGGCGGACGTCGTCGGTGTCGTCGCTCATGGTCGTGGATGGTGGGGCGGGGAGTTAAACCCCCTCAGACGGCCTGCAGGTCGTCGAGGACGGCCGCGGCCGAGCCGTCGTCGATGGCGTCGCGGGCGGCGTCGAGGCCGTCCGCGAGCGAGTCGGCGTCGTCGCCGGCGTAGATCCGAAACGCGGCGTTGAGCGCGACGGCGTCGTACCAGTGGTCGGTACGCTCGCCGTCGACCACCTCCCGGGTGAGGCGGGCGCTGTCGGCGGCTACGTTCGCCACCTCCAGGTCCTCGGTCTCGAAGTCCATGCCGTACTCCGCGGTCTCGATCTCGTAGTCGTCGAACGTGCCGTCGGCCCGCCAGTCCGCGACCTTCGTGTAGCCCGGGCGGATGTCGTCGTACCCCTCCATGCCCTGGAACATGACGACGCGGTCGAGGTCGTGGAACTCGCTACCCTGGAACGTCTCGACCACCTTCTTCGCGAAGGCGAGGTGATAGAAGGAGCCGAGGTGGACGCTCGCGCCGGCGGGGTTGGCGAGCGTCTCGACGGTGTTGACGAACGTGCGGACGCCCATTCGGTCCCGGCGGTCGAACAGGTCGACGACGGCGGGGTTGAACGACGGCTGGTAGTAGAAGCCGAAGCCGACGTCGTCGACCATGGCCGCGGAGTCCGCGGGCGCGAGTTCGGTCGCGACGCCCAGTTCGTCGAGGACGTGCTTGTAGGCGTCCTGTTTCTGCGTGGGGACGCGGTCGCCGGAGTGAGCGACGACGGGCGTCCCGGCGGCGGCGGCGACGACGCCGGCGGCGACGCCGAGGACGGCCGACCGTCCCTTGCCGTCGTAGTTGGCGCCGCAGTCGACGGGGTCCGCGTCCGGCGCCGCGTAGTCGACACGGTCGCACATCTCGTCGGTGAACGCCGCGAGTTCGGTCGCGGTGTTGTGCTTCCAGCGGTTGGCGAGCCAGAAGGCACCGAGCGTCGTCGGGTCGGGGTCGCCGTCGAAGATCCGGCGCATGGCCTCGGCGGCCTGCGCGTGGGTCATGTCCTCGGCGGACTTGGTGCCGGAGCCGACCACCTCGGTCATGAGGCGCTTGAGCGGCCAGTCGCCGCCGGCGTCAGTCACTGTCGGTCACCCCCACGACCCGTTCGGGGACGGCAAGGGTGGGCCCCTCGACGGCCGCGTCGGTGCCGCCGAGGCAGTGAGCGACCGTCTCGCGGACCCCGACCACCTCGCCGACGACGGTGACCGCGGGGGGTTCGACGGCCGCCTCGTCGGCCCGGTCGACGACGGTGTCGAGCGTGCCGGCGACGACCCGTTCGTCGTCGAGGGTGGCGCGTTCGACCATGGCGACGGGCGTGTCGGGGGCGACGCCGTTGGCCCGGAGCGCCGCCACGTTGTCGGGGAGGCGGCCGACGCCCATGAGAATCACCAGCGTCCCGCCGGCGTCGACGAGCGCCGACAGGGCGCCCCAGTCGAGGGCGCTGTCGGCCTTGGTCGGGTCCTCGTGACCCGTCACGACCGCGAGCGCCGAGGCGTGCTCCCGGTGGGTCGCCGGGACGCCGGCGACGCCCGGGGCGGCGATGGCGCTCGTGACCCCCGGGACCACCTCGAAGGGGACGCCGTGGCGCGCGAGGTGTTCGGCCTCCTCGCCGCCGCGGGCGAAGATGGTCGGATCCCCGCCCTTCAGGCGGACCACGTCCCGGCCCGCCTCGGCCTCGCGGATCAGACGGTCGTTGATCTCGGCCTGGGGGGTCCGCTCGCCGTCGGCGCGCTTGCCGACGTTCTCGACCCGCGTTGGGTCGGGGATCGATTCGATCACGCCGTCGCCCACGAGCGAGTCGTGGAGGACGACGTCCGCCTCGTCGAGGAGCCGGCGGGCCTTCACCGTCATGAGTTCGGGGTCGCCCGGGCCGCCCCCGACGAGATACACCGTGCCGGTGGTCGTCGTACTCATCGTTGGGGTGTGTGGTGGTTCGATCGTGCCGCCGTCGCGAGGGTCGGCGGACGGGACCGACGGATCATGCGTCCTCGGCCCCGTCGACGCGCTCCGCTGCCTGCTGCAGTTCGGCCGCGAGGGTCCGGGCCTCCTCGGCCGAGAGGCTGACCCGGTCGGCGTGGGCGGGCACGCTGTCGAGCTGGGTGTTGTCGAGTTCGAGGTCGAGCGATACCTCCTCGGGCTCCTTCCGGGCCGTCCGGACGTTCAGCGTGGCGAAGGCCTCCTCCTCGAACCCGTGGCCCTCGACGCGGGCGTCGAGGAGGTCGAACGTCGTGAAGGCGTTGACCTTCAGCACGCGGTCGGCCATCTCAGTCGTCCGAGGGGAGCGGCTGGTCGTTGGGGTCGGTCGGTGCGGGCGAGGCGTCCATGTCGGTGTCCTCGGCGTAGGGGTACCACGTCATCTTCGTGTTGCCGAGGTACGGGTCCTCGTAGCTCGTCTCCTCGCCGTCCGCGAGGGCGGCGAGTTCGTCCTCGTCGCGTTCGGCGACGAAGTCACGGAAGGACTGTTCGGGGCTCTCGCGCTCCGCTTCGAAGGCTTCGAGGAGGTTGGCGATGTAGCCCGGCACCTCGTCGGCGGGGACACGCATCTTCACCCAGTCGGCGAAGGTCGGATTCTCGCCGAGGCCGCCACCCAGGCCGACGTCGAACGCCTCGACGGCGTCGCCGTCCTTGCGCGTCTTCATGCCGCGGAGGCTGATGTCGGCGATCTGTGGCTGGGCACACGAGGCGGTACAGCCCGAGAGGTGGATGTGGAAGTCGTCGACGCCCTCGGGGAGGGAAACGTTGTCCCGGAGCCAGCGCCCGTACCGGACCATCCGGTTTTTCGTCTCGACGATGGAAAGCGAGCAGTACTCGGTGCCCGTACAGGCGATGGAGCCGCGCATGAACGGGTGGGGGTCCGGCGAGTGCTCGTCGAGCAGGTCCTCGTCGAGGAAGTCGTCCAGGTCCCCGTCGGCGATGTCGCCGACGATGACGTTCTGGCGCTGGGTGAGGCCGATCATCTCGGAGCCGTACTCCTCGGCGAGGTCGGCGAGTTCGATCACGTCGTCGGCACCCATCCGACCGACGGTGACGTAGAGGCCGACGAAGTTCTGGCCGTCGCTCTGGTCGTGGACGCCGACGTAGTCGCCGTGGGAGTCGGAGTGACCGGCGTTGTAGTCGTACTCGTCGCGGAGGCCCTGGCCCGCAGTCGGGAGTTCGTAGTCGACGTACTCCTCCTGCAGGACCGAGCGGACCTTCTCGGGCCCCCACTCGTCGACGAGGAACTTGATACGGGCGTTGAAGCGGTCCTCGCGGTCGCCGTAGTCACGGAAGAGCGCGGACATCCCGGCGGCCACGTCGGCGGCGTTCTCGGGGCGACAGAAGACGTCGATGTCGCGGGCGAAGCGAGGCTCCTTCCGTGAGAGACCGCCACCGACGTTGACGTTGAACCCCTCGATCGCCTCGCCATCGATCTCCTTGACTGCGGGTTCGAAGGCGAGGTCGTTGATGTCGCCCTGGCCGGAGCCACGGCGGTCGCCGGTCATGGCGACCTTCCACTTCCGGGGCAGGTTCGAGTAGAGGTCGTTGCCCTTGAACGTCTCGTGGAGTTCCTGGACGATGGGCCAGACGTCGATCAGTTCGTCGGCGTCACGTCCCGCGACGGGGGAGCCGACGATGTTGCGCCACGAGTCGCCACAGGCCTGGATCGTCGAGAGCCCGACGGATTCGAGTTCGTCCCAGATGTCGGGGATGTCCTCGACTTTGATCCAGTGGAGCTGGATCGACTGCCGAGTCGTGAAGTCGGCGTAGGCGTCGCCGAACTCGGGGTTCTCGACCGGGCCGGTGGCGTACTCCTTGGCCACCTCGCCGACGGTCCGGAGCTGTTCGGGGTTCATCCGTCCCATCGGCGTCCCGATCCGCATCATGAAGTAGCTCTCCTGGCCCTTCCGCTGGTGGTACAGTCCCCACCACTTGAACCGCTCGAACCAGGCGTCGTGTTCGTCGTCAGGAATGGCGTCCCAGCCCTCCTCGGCGAATCGGAGGAGGTGATCCCGGATCTCCATCCCGTAAGTTTCGTCTTTCCAGCGCTCGACCTTTGACGGCATTATGCCGGGATAGAATGTACCCAAACGTATATACCGTCGGTCCGCCCGCCAACCTTCCCGCCTCTCCGGAAACGCGACAACATTTGCCTCTATGTGTGAGCCGACCGGCGACGGGTCAGGGGGACAGTGGAGGGCGACGGCGGCAACCGGGAACGTGGACGCTACCGGGGACGACGGGGCGGAACTCGCCGGTGGCCGGATCGACGCGGCCGAGCGTCAGCCAGTCGGTGACCCCCTCGGTACCACACTGGATACAGCGGCCGGCGATCCGTCCCTCGACGTTCGCACCGTCGGCGCCCACCTCGACGAACCCCTCGGCGAGGAAATCGGCGAGCCGACACGAACAGAAATCGTGGTTCGTGAGCCGCCAGAGGTCGCTCACGTTCACCTCGCGGGAGTCGTTGACACTGACCCAGGCACCGTCGTCGAGCTGGTGAACGTCCGTCGTCATGACCGCGACTTGCGCCCCGACGGCGGTAAGCCCGTCGGCATCCGTGACGATTGCCGGTCGTCACAGGCGGGAGTTCCCCCCGAATCGACCGCATGCAGTCGATTCCCGCCACGACCCCCCGTCACGGATACCGGAAAGGAACGCCTCCATGCGGGAGAACGGGTAGTGATTACGCGGTAACACGGCCTTATGCGTACGTACTGCCTACCGTGTATCGATGACCGAGAAAAGCGAGACCGTGACGGGCTCGGCGGAGGGCGACGCCGAGCGAAACGAAGACGCCGAAGAGCGAAACCATCTCTCCGACGTCGAAGCCGGCGCGGGCTGTACGGAAATCTGGGAGCATCTGAGCGAGACGCGCGACGGCGCCGGGCAGGACTGACCTCTTCTGCGGTCCGGGCCGGGTAGCGGAGTCCGGTGACACACCACGCCGACGGCGCCAGTTCCCGGCAACGCTCGTAGAGGCCCGCCAGCGACGGCTACAGGGTCGACGCGACGTGGGCCCGGACGGCGGCGTGGAACCGATCGCTCGCGTACCGGTCACGGGGGAGCGTCGGCCGGTCGTCGGCCGCGACGGCGGCGACGACGGTGTCGACGGCGTCGGCCGTCGAGTCGAACAGGCGGTCGGACCGGCCGTCCAACACCTCGCGTTGCCCGCCCGCGTCGGGCGCGAAGGCCACCATCCCGGCGGCGACGTACTCCGCGACCGCCATCCCGAAGTGTTCCTCGGGTTTGCAGTTGAGCCCGTAGCGGTGCGTCTCGAGGAGCGTATCGAGGCGCTCCCGGGACGCGTCCCGGTCGAGGTGGACGTACGGGCGGGCGGCCGCCGCGGCGGCGACGCGGTCGGCGTAGTCGGCGTAGATCGGCGACGACGACCCGACCAGGTGGAGGTGGAGGTCGTGGCCCCGGTCGCGGACGCCGTCGACGATCCGGATCGCCCGGAGCGGCCGCTTGTCGGGCGCCAGTCGCCCCAGGACCACGACCCCGTCCTCGCGCTCGTCCCAGGGACGCGGGTCGGACGGCGGGTCGACCGGCGGGTGACGGACCGTCGGCCGGCGGCCGTAGACGTCCTCGACGACGTCGGCCGTCCACGCCGAGTTGGCGAGGAGGCAGGCGTCGGCCGGGAGTCGCCGGTCGGCGAGGCCGGCCAGCCGACTCCAGAGCGGATCGAGGCGGCCCGCCCCGCCGGTCGGCGCGCACCGCCTGTTGAACTGTGGGAAGTGGACGTACTGGACCGACGGAAGGGGGAGCGCGAACTCGTTCGCGGTGCTGACGGCCGCGTCGAACCGGGGCGCGTGGCGGGCGAACGCGCGGGCGAGGAGGACGCTGCGCGGGGCCAGCGCCGGGCCGACCCGCTCGGGCAGGGCGTCGAACGCCCGGGAGACCAGGGCGGTGCCCGGCGGGCGGTGGACGGACACGGCCGCGCCGGTGTCGAACAGGCGGTTCAGGGTCGACAGCGACGACCGCGAGAGGGTAAACAGCGTCACGTCGTGGGCGTCCTGCAGCGCCTCGCAGACGTGGAGGCAGACGGCGTCGGCGCCGCCGCGTCCGTCGAGGGTGTTGTGGAGGACCGCGATCCGGGCCATCGTCGTCCCTGGGGGCGGGAGGGACATAAGCCGGGCGGGAGGCTTTTCACCGCCGCCGCCTGCCGACGGGTATGGAGTGTGCGTTCGTGGGGTGTGGGGCGGTGGCGGGGAAGTACGCCGCCGCCCTCGACTCGTCGCCGCTCTCGCCGGTCGCGGCCTGTGACCTCGACGCCGACCGGGCGGCGTCGTTCGCGGCCGACACGGGGGCGGCGGCGTACACCGACCTCGACGCCCTGCTCGACGCCACGGACGCGCCGCTCGTCGTGAACCTGACCGGACACGGCGCCCACGCGGCGGTGACCGAGCGGGCGCTTCGGGCGGGGCGACACGTCTGGAGCGAGAAGCCCCTCGCGCTGGAGGCCGAGCGGGCGCGGGACCTCGTCGCGTACGCGACCCGACACGACCTCGCGCTCGGGTGTGCGCCGATCAACCCGGACTGCGAGGGGCAGCGACTCGCCCGCCGGGCGCTCGACGACGGCCGCCTCGGCCCGGTGCGCCTGGCGTACGCCCACGCCCACGTCGGCCGCGTGACCGAGTGGCACGACGACCCCGACTCGTTCCTCCGGGTGGGCCCGCTGTACGACGGCGCGGTGTATCCGCTGACCCTCCTCGTGGCGTGGTTCGGCCCCGCGAGCCGGGTGCGGGTCGCCGACGCCACCGATCCCTGGCCCGACCGCGAGTCCCGCACCCCGGAGCGTCCGAGCCACGTCGAGGCGACGGTCGAGTTCGCGGACGGCCCGCTCGTGCGCCTCACCGCAAGCTTCTACGCCCCCCACCGGAGCCGGGAGTTCACGAGCCTCGAGTGTCACGGCGACGACGGCTCGCTGTACCTCGCCGACGCGGGGGGCCTCGGAGCCGACGACCACACCCCCGTCTCGGTCGGTCGGGCGGGCCGGGCGTACACCCCGAACCCGCTCACGGCGCCGCCACGGCGGACGCCGTATCTCGCCGGGCCGGAACGGCTCGCGGCGAGCGTTCGCCGGGAACGCCCGGACCGCTCGACCGCCCGGCGGGGCGCCCACGTCGTCGCCATCTGTAACGCCATCGAGCGGGCGGCCGACCTCGGCGAGCCGGTCGCGGTCGACGCGAGCGTCGTCGAGCGACCCGCCCGACGGTCGGTGGTGTGGGGCGTCGAAGGCGGCGGTGACGACGGCGGGGACGTGGCCTCACCCGGTCCGCCGGACGCCGCGCTCCGTCTGCCGCCCGTCGGGTTCGGCTGTTCGCGCTACCGCGACGGCACCTACGTCGACCGTCGGGAGTCCATCGAACGGGCGCTCGATGCGGGGTATCGTCTCCTCGACTCCGCGGAGCTCTACGGCAACGAGGCGCGGATCGGCGAGATCATCGCCGATCCGGGGAGTCCCGACCGCGAGGCCCTCTTCGTCGCGAGCAAGGTGTGGAACACCAACCACGGCCACGTCGCGGAGGCCTGCGAGACGACGCTCGCCGACCTCGGCCTCGATTCCCTCGATTGCTACATGGTCCACTGGCCGGAGTCGTGGGCGTACACCGGGCCGCTGCGACGACTCGCGGAACTGCCGGTCGAGACACAGGAGGCACTCACGTTCCCCGAGACGTCGGACGGCGAGCGGGACCGGGTGGACGTGAACCTCGAAGCGACCTGGCGTCGGATGGAGGCGGTCCACGACCGGGGACTGACGGCGACGCTCGGGATCTGTAACGTCGACCTGTCGACCCTCGCCGACCTCGTCGAATTCGCGCGGATTCCCCCGTCGGTGGTCCAGATCCCCCGGCACCCGTATCGGCCTCGCGACGACCTGGTGGCGTGGTGTCACGAGCGCGGCATCCGGGTGGTCGCCCACTCGCCGCTCTCGGTGCCGGGCCTCCTCGAGGAACCGGTGGTGACGGAGGTGGCCGCCGAGATGGGCGTCTCGCCGGCGACGGCCGTCCTGTCCTGGCACGTCGGCGACGGCGTCGTCCCCATCCCGTCCAGCGTCGATCCCGACCACGTGGTCGAGAACCTCGCCGCGGCGGGGTACCGCCTCCCGCCGGACGGCACCGAGCGGTTCGCGTCGCTCGTTGACTCCGAGTTCGAGCGATGAGCGGGGGGACCGTCCGGGAGCGACGGCTGGGCGCCGCGGCGGTGACGGGGACTGCAGTCGCCGCCGCGGGCGTCGCCGTCGGCGGCTGGACGTTCGTGGCCGACGCAACCACGCGCGCCGCCGCGAACCGCTGGGCGTTGGTGACCGGAGCGACGCTGTGTTACGTGGTCGGGTTCCTCGCCTACCACGTCGACGCCGACCGACCGGCCGCGGCCGCCGCGCCGCCGAACCTCGTGACGATCACCCGAGGGTTGCTGTACGCCGCGGCGGCGGGGTTTCTGGTCGTCCCGCCGTCGTCGGTCGCCGGGCCGGTCGGGACCGGCGCGTCGCCCCCGGCGGTTCGCTGGGCACCCGCGCTCTGTTACGGCGCCGGGGTCACCCTCGACTTCGCCGACGGCCGCCTCGCGCGGCGGACCGAGCGGACGACGCCGCTCGGGACGAAACTCGATCACGCCTTCGACACGCTCGGCTTTCTTGTCGCGCCGCTGGTCGGCGTCGCCTGGGGACGACTTCCCTCCGCCTACCTGTCGCTGTCGGCCGCTCGTTACGTGTACCGCGCGGGGACGGCGTGGCGCCGCCGGCGGGGGCGACCCGTCGGCGACCTGCCCGAGAGTCGGGTTCGGCGGCCGCTGGCGGCGCTCCAGATGGCGTTCATCACGGTGGCGCTGACGCCGCTGCTGCCCGCAGCGGTCGTCCACCCGGCGGCGCTCGTCGTGGTCGTCCCGTCGCTCGCGACGTTCGTTCGGGACTACCTCGCCGTCACCGGGCGGCTGGACGGGTAGTCGGGGGCGCGCCGTCCGGACGGGCGGTAGTATGAAGTGAGCAGCGTGGCTAGTGGGGGCGTGACAGAGCGTGTCGAGGACGCGGACGACCCGGAGCGGCCCGTCCCGGGGACCGGCCGATCGCTGTACTTCACCGACCCCCGGACGGTCAGCGTCGAGGACGAGTCGGTGCCGACCCCGGACCCCGACGAGGTGCTCGTCGCGGCCCGCGTCTCGGCGGTGAGTTCGGGGACCGAACTCCTGATCTACCGGGGCGAGATGCCGCGGGATCTGGCCGCCGACGCGACCATCGACGCGCTGGGCGGCGACCTCTCCTACCCGCTGAAGTACGGCTACGCCACCGTCGGCGACGTGGTGGCGCTGGGGGACGACGTCGACGAGTCGTGGCACGGCCGACGCGTCTTCGCGTTCAACCCCCACGAGAGTCACTTCGCCGCGTCGCCCGCCGACCTCGTGCCCGTTCCGGAGGACGTCGCGACGGAGACGGCGGCGCTCCTGCCGACGGCCGAGACGGCGACGACGCTAGTCATGGACGGCCGCCCGCGGGTGGGCGAACGGGTCGTCGTCTTCGGCTCCGGCATGGTCGGCCTCGTCACGACGCACGTCCTCTCGGCGTTCCCGCTGGAACGGCTGACGGTGGTCGAACCCGTCGCGGAGCGGCGGGAGATGGCCGCCAGCCTGGGCGCCGACGAGACGCTCCGGCCCGCGGTGGCGGCGCGGGTCGGCGAACGGGGCGACCCCGCAGGCGCCGACCTGGCGTACGAACTCTCGGGGTCGCCCGAGACGCTCGACGACGCCGTCGACGTCGTGGGCTACGACGGACGGATCGTCGTCGGCTCGTGGTACGGGCGCAAGCGCGCCGAGACGGACCTCGGGGGCTTTTTCCACCGCAACCGGATCGACGTGTCGTCGAGCCAGGTGAGCACGCTCGCGCCCGAAGTCCGCGGCCGGTGGACGAAAGAACGGCGGATGGACACGGCGTGGGACCGTCTCCGCGAACTCCCGACGGAGCGTCTCGTCACCCACCGGATCGGGTTCGAGAACGCCGCGGAGGCGTACCGGCTGCTCGACAGCGGCCCCGAGAACGCGCTCCAGGTGTTGCTCACCTTCGAATAGGCCGAGCGTATAAGGCGCTCGCGGCCCACCGCCGGATATGTATCGGCTCTCCGTGTCGCGGGACTTCGTGTCCCAACATTTCCTCACGGTCCCCGACCCCGGCCCCGAGGGCGAGATTCACAGTCACCACTTCGAAGTGGCGGTTCGGTTCGCCGGCCCCGACCTGAACGAGTACGGCTACCTCGTCGACATCGACGCCGTCGACGCCGCGCTCGACGAACTCGAAGCCCGCTACCGCGATACGCTGTTGAACGACCTGCCGGAGTTCGCGGACGCGAACCCGAGCGTCGAGCGCTTCGCGCGGGTCTTCGGCGACCGGTTCGTCGAGGCGGTGCCGACGAACACGCCCACGCGCCTGACGATCCGGATGTGGGAGGACGAGGACGCGTGGGCCAGCCACGAGCGGGCGCTGTGATGGAGCACGCCGAGGAGCGGTATCTGGAGGCGAAACGGACGGTCGACGAACGGGCGCTCGACCGGCGGGTCCGTGACCGTCTCCGGGCGGCGCTCCC
The DNA here is from genome assembly GCF_024498175.1 of Haloplanus salinarum. Taxonomy (NCBI): domain Archaea; kingdom Methanobacteriati; phylum Methanobacteriota; class Halobacteria; order Halobacteriales; family Haloferacaceae; genus Haloplanus; species Haloplanus salinarum. Next base: position 2,998,202 of record NZ_CP101823.1, on the reverse strand, counting down.
GTCGGCACCCCGGGTGCTGGAGGCGGGGGCCGGCACCGGCGTCACCGTCCCCCGGCTCCTGGACTGGGGAGTGACCGCCGGGTCGTACCGCGGCGTCGACCGGGATCCGGCGGTCGTCGAGCGCGCGCGGGACCTGCGGGCGACGGAACTGGACGCCGAGCGCACCGACGCGGGGTTCCGCGTCGGCGACCTGACGGTACGGTTCGAGACGGGCGACGCGCTGGAGGCGTTCGACGACGAGCGGGCGGACCTGGTGGTCGCGGGATCGTTCATGGATCTGGTGCCGATCGACTCGGCGCTGGACGCCTTCGCGGCGGCGCTCGGCCCCGACGGGCTGGTGTACGCGCCGATCACGTTCGACGGCGAGACGCTCTTCCAGCCCGACCACCCCGACGACGACGCCGTCCTCGAGGCGTACCACCGGGCCATCGACGACGAACCGGGACGGGACGTCCGGGCCGGTCGGCACCTGCTCGACCGCTGTCGGGCGCGCGGCGGGGACCTGCTGGCGGCCGGGGCGTCGGACTGGGTGGTCCACCCCCGGGACGGCGACTACCCGGCCGACGAGCGGTACTTCCTCGAACGGATCCTGTCGTTCGTCGCGGACGCGGTGGCGGTGCCGGCGGTGGAGTCGTGGCTGTCGAGCCGTCGTCGACAGCTAGAAGCGGGAACGCTGACGTACGTCGCCCACGGGTACGACGTTCTCTATCGACCCTAGCGGCGTCGGGAGAGGGAGACGTACGCCGAGTGGTCGGCGAGGGAGGTGCGGAGGGACGCGGCGACGAGGAGGGGAAGCATCACCACGGCCGTCCGGGCCGCGGCGCCCGAGCCGAGGACGTATCCGGCGGCGGCGACGGCGAGAACCGTCGCGAGCATTACGGCCCCGAGGGCGACCTGTGCGTCGGGCGTCCGCTTCCCGGATGCGGGCCCGAATCGGTCGTCGTGAGTATCTGAGACGGCGGCCATCGTTCTCCTAGCAAATTATGGCTGGACCCAAATATATTTACCGAGGTAATTATCGATCGTGATTAAAACGGTCGATAATGAGGTATCCTGCCGGAAACGTAAACGATCGTTCGTGATAGTACTCGGGGCTACGGCTCGAAGTCGGCCATGAAGTTCGTGTGGAGGCGGTAGAACAGGAGCATCCCGCCGACCCAGCTGAGGATGCCGTAGGCGACGTACGCGAGCGTCGGGAGGTCCAGATAGAAGTACATGTACGAGCCGACCAGCAGGTACGCGAGGACGAAGACCCCGAGCACGCGGATACCGCGACTGGAGACCTGTTGTTTCGGGTTGACCATGGTGGGGTGGCGTCGAGCGCCGACATCGGGGATGAGACGGCCCCCGAGTTAAGCACGAAAGTTAATGCAAAACCTGCGAAATACGTCGACACTATATGCGGGAGCGGTCAACGGAGCGTATGATTCGCGTAGGCGTCAACGGCTACGGTACCATCGGCAAGCGGGTTGCCGACGCAGTGGATTCGATGCCCGACATGGAGTTGGTCGGCATCGGCAAGGCGAGTCCGAACCACACGGCGGACGCGGCCGCCGACCGCGGGTACGACATCTACGTACCCGAGGGTCGACACGACCGGTGGGCCGAGGTGGGGATGGACGTCGCGGGCGACGTCCACGACCTCATCGAGGCGAGCGACATCGTCGCCGACGCGACGCCGGCGGGGATGGGCGCCGAGTACCGCCCCATCTACGAGGAGTACGACACGCCCGCGCTGTTCCAAGGCGGCGAGGGGGCGGACGTGGCCGAGGCGAGTTTCACCGCCCGCGCCAACTACTCCGAGGCGACCGACAAGGACTACGTCCGGATCGTCTCCTGTAACACGACGGGGCTGAACCGGATGTTCGCGCCGCTCCACGAGGAGTACGGCGTCGAACGCGCGAGCATCACGCTGGTCCGCTGTCGGGGCGAGCACGCGGTCATCTCGGCGGACCCCGTGACGATGCCGTCCCACCACGGCCCGGACGCGCTCGAGGTCATCCCCGATATGGGCCCGATCACGACGATGGGGATGAAGGTGCCGACGGTACGCCACCACTTCCACGGCGTCAACGTGGAACTCGGCGGGGAGCCGAGCGCGGCGGAGGTCCGCGACCTGCTGGCCTCGCAGTCCCGCATCCACGTCGTCGACGGCGACCTCGGCATCGACTCGGGGTGGGAACTGCAGGAGTTCGCCCTCGACCGCGGCCGCGACCGGATGAACCTCTACGAGAACCAGATCTTCGAGGACTCCATCACGATGGAGGGGCCACAGCTCCACCTGTTCCAGTCGATCCACCGCGAGAGCGACGTGGTGCCGGAGAACGTGGACGCCATCCGCGCGATGATGGGCGAGGCCGACGCGGCGGAGAGCATCGAACTGACGAACGACGTGATGGGGATCGGCGACATCTAAATGACGGCGAACGAGACCGAAGCGATCGACGAGGTGCAGGAACCGGGCGAGGAACTGGTCAGCGGCTACGGATCGAGTCCGGGAGTCGCGACGGGACCCGTGCGGATCGTCGAGGATATCGACGAGGCCGACCGGATCGACGAGGGCGACGTGATCGTCACCGAGATGACCGCCCCCGACATGGTGCCCGCGATGAAGCGCTCGGCGGGCATCATCACCGACGAGGGCGGGATGACCTCCCACGCGGCCATCGTCTCCCGCGAACTCGGCGTGCCGGCCATCGTGGGCTGTGGCGAGGCGACGGCGGTCCTGTCCGACGACCAGCGGATCACGCTCGACGGCCAGAAGGGGACGGTCGTCGTCGCGGAGCCGGAGACGGAGTCGTCGACGGCCGCGGACGCGGAGGCCGACCCGGCCGGGGAGCGCGCCGACCCGTCGACCGGGGGCGCCCCCACGACGGCGACGGAGGTGAAGGTGAACGTCTCCATCCCCGACGCCGCCCAGCGGGCGGCCGACACGGGCGCCGACGGCGTCGGCCTGCTCCGCCTCGAACACATCCTGCTCTCGACGAGCAAGACCCCCGAGAAGTACGTGGCCGACCACGGCGAGGACGCCTTCGTCGAGGAGATATCCGAGGAGATCCGGAAGGTCGCGGACGCCTTCTACCCGCGACCGGTCCGCGCCCGGACGCTGGACGCGCCGACGGACGAACTCGCGGAACTGGAGGGCGGCGAGAACGAACCCCACGAGCACAACCCGATGCTCGGCTACCGGGGCATCCGGCGGAGCCTCAAGGAACCCGAGATGGTCAAACTCGAACTGCGGGCGTTCAAGCGCCTGCACGACATGGGCTACGACAACGTCGAGGTCATGTTCCCGCTGCCCAACGACGCCGAGGACGTGCGGCGGGCGCGGGAGCTGATGGACGAGGTGGGCATCGATCGCGAGACACACGACTGGGGGGCGATGATCGAGACGCCGGCCAGCATCCGTGCTATCGACGAGATCATCGACGAGGGCATCGACTTCGTCGCGCTCGGTACCAACGACATCGTCCAGTTCATGCTCGCGGTGGACCGCAACAACGCGATGGTCGCGGACCGCTTCGACGACTTCCACCCCACGATCCTGGAGGCGATGGCGGAGGTCATCGAGGCGTGTAACGAACACGACGTCGACACCACCATCACGGGCCAATCCGGATCACACCCGGACATGGCGAAGTTCCTCGTCGAGAAGGGAATCAGCTCGCTGTCCTCGAACATCGACGCGGTCGACGAGGTGCGCCGGGTCGTCGCCCGCGCCGAGCGGAAACTCCTGCTCGACGCCGCCCGCGAGGACCTCGACGACGTCGAACCGCGGCTCGACTGACCCTTCTATCCGATCCCGTCCTCGTTTCGCGTCAGGAGGTACAGCGCGAACGACGGGAGCCAGTGGGCGCCGGCGTAGTCGTCGGTGAACGCTCGCGCCAACCCGCGTTCCGCGTGGCGTTCGGCACACCGCGACAGCCCGGCGGCCCGGCGGCCGTCGAGGGCGTCCGCGAGGCCGGCGAGACACCACGCCCGGGAGAGGTTCAGGCCGACGAGGTGGAGCGCGACGCCGCCGTCGGCCCCGGCGTCCACGGGGTCGAGATCCGTTCCGTCGAAGTCGGGGAGGAAGCGATCGAACCAGGCGTGGAACCGCGGCGGGTCGGACACCCGACGCAGGAGGTCGGCCTCGATCAGGGCCGGCGAGAGGAAGTCCCAGCCGAGGGGTTCGTACTCGATCGGGTAGTCCCGGTCGTCGGCGAAGCAGTCGCGGGCCGTCTCGGCGGCCGCGGCGGCCAGGTCGTCGCGCCCGACGGTCCGCGCGTAGTCGAGGACACACCCCAGGGCGAACGCGGAGTTGTGGTGGGTGCCGACCCTGAACGGCCGGGACCGGGCGAGGAGGTCGTCCGCGACGCGGGTCCGGATCGTCCGTTCGAGCGGGGCGAGCGTCGACCGCCACGCGTCGGCCCGGTCGTCGTCCCAGCGGGCGAGTTCGGCGGCGAGACGCAGGAACCACCCCCAGCCGTACGGCCGCTCGAAGGACGGGTCGGCCTCGAAGCGGTCGACCTCCCGGCGGACGTTCGCGGGGGTGAGCCGCGCGTCGAGACTGCGGCCGATGGCGTCCGCGTCGGGGTGGTCGTCGACCAGGCGGAGGCCGCGGACGAGCGTCCAGTGACAGTGGACCGCGGAGTGCCAGTCGAAACAGCCGTAGAACACGGGGTGGCGCTCGCGTGGGCGCTCGGGCCCGTCGGGCGAGTCGACCGCGCCGACGTGGTGTGGGAACTCGGTGTCGACGGCCTCCAGCGGTCGGTCGGCGAGCGTCGCCGCCGCCTCCCGGTCGATCCAGTCGCTCCGGCCGGCGAGCAGCGTCTCGGTGGCGACGGCCTCGAAGGGCATGCACGCGGCGTGCGGCCGCGGAGAGGAAAAGGTACGGGGGCTACAGCCCGAGGAGCGTCTGGATGGAGCCGCGGGCCTCCCAGAGTCCGGAGACGATCATGACGACGCCCGCGAAGACGGCCAGCGCGACGGCCCACCGTCGCGTCGGCGAGAGCGAATCGATGTCGATGTCGAACGACATGTACATCACGGAGAGGTACATGAGGCCGATGACCGGGGCGAACAGGGCGCCCGAGAGGGCAAAGAGGATGAGCGGCGCCTCGAACACCAGGTTGAGCGAGAGCGGGATGGCCGCGAACAGCAGGACCGTCCCGCGGAAGACGGTGTCACGGGTGACGTCGAAGTTCTCGAAGACGCCGTGGAGCGCGAATGCGTCCTCCCAGAGCCGCGACATGCCGTAGAGCGGACCGATGAGCGTCGAGAACAGGGCGGCGACGGTCGTCAGCAGGAACAGGGTCGCCGACCACTGGCCGAACTGGGTGGTGAAGATGGCCGCCATCTCGGGGATGACGGTGAAGCCGCTGGGCTGGATGCCCTGGGTGTGCAGCGTCGCGGCGGCGGCCGTCCACATGAAAAAGGAGAAGACGGCCAGGATGGTCGAGGAGAGCAGGTTCTGCCAGAGGACGATGTCGCCCCAACCCTTGAGACGGTCGATCTCCTCGTCAGAGAGGTCGTACTTGTCGATGTCGTGGCCGTCGTCGAGTGGTTCGAACATCCCCATCACCTTGTCCTTCGCGAACCAGACGTAGGAGACGGTCGGGCCGAACCCGGCGCCGATCCAGCCGAACATCGTGAGGACGAAGGCCATGCCGCCGACGCCCAGGCCGGAGACCTGGCCGGGGACCGACGGGACGAGGCCGCCCGCGAGGCCGCCGATCCACTGGTCCGCGGTGCTGAGCGAGACGAACGCGATCAGGACGAGGAAGATCCACAGCAACGAGGTGGCGATCTTCTCGATCAGGTCGTAGGACCGCGTCATGACGATGCCGAGCCCGGCCAGCACCGTCAGCACCATCCACAGGTTCGTCGAGATGCCCGGATACAGCTCGAAGAAGGCACCCGCGGTCTCGCCGAGGTGGCCCGAGAGCCCGATGGCGTAGATCAGGCCGCCGAGGAACACGTAGTAGAAGATCCACTTCAGCGCCCAGCTCTTCTCGTAGAGGGCGTCGAGGAACGTGTCGCCGGTCATGACGCCGTAGCGGACGAGGTAGTACTGACCGAAGATCTTCGTGAACGTGATGAGGGGGATGAGCCAGATGCCCTCCATGCCGAGGTAGGCGCCGCCGAGCGGAACGCTCAGCACCTCGCCGCCGCCGATCTGCGACGCGGTGAACACCCACGCCGGCCCCATGTAGCTCAGGAACTCCTTCAGCGTGGCCGGCGGTTCGGAGATCCGCGACTCCGTCGCCGCGTCCACGGACCCGGTGCTCACCGCCACACACCCCCCGTCGGGGTGTCCGCCTCGGGACGGGGACGTGGTCGGGACCGCTGACGGTCGATGCCTCCGGGTGCGTCGACGCGCGTCGACGCGATGGTGACTCGATGGGCGCTGTGCCGCATGTTCGATCCGATGAAAGACAGTGAAGATGGTATAAACGCGGAATGGCGCACTTTTTGCATGATTTATCATGAAGGGTATATTCCTTAAGGGAATATAACCATCCGAACGCGGGCGGCGTCGCCGTCGAAATCGCCCGACGTGGCGCCGTCGCCGGCGGACAACCGACGGCCACACCGGACCGGCGCCGGATCGGCGGCGTAGTAACGAATGACGCGTTCGAAAGTCATTTAATTATTGTGAGGAATTGCTGTTGGTATGGTGATACTGGCAGCGATCGACAGGGATCCGGGCTGTAAGGGCGTCGTCGAGACGGCAGACGACCTGGCGACGAGCATGGACATGGAGCTGGTGATCCTCCACGTGGTCCCGGAGGAGGGGGACGAGGAGGGGGCCCGGGAGGAGGTGACCGAAATCGTGCGGTCGGCGATCGGCGATCTGGAGGGAGTCGACCTTCGGATCATGCCCGAGCAGACGCGCCGCGACCTGCCCACGGGGCGGACGGCGAACCACATCCTGCAGGTGGCCGAGGACATCGACCCGGACTACATCGTCATCGGGTCGCGCAAGCGCACGGGGCTGGGGAAGATCCTGCTCGGGAGCGTCTCGAAGCTGATCCTCTCGAACGCGGAGGTGCCGGTCGTGACCGTCGAGCAGAAGCGACGGGCCGAGGCCTGATCAGCGCCGCAGGGAGAGGTAGACCACGGCGCCGGCGAGGGCCGCGGCCTGATCAGCGCCGCAGGGAGAGGTAGACCACGGCGCCGGCGAGGGCCGCGGCGACCCCGGCGACCACGAGCAGGACGCGATAGCCGTCGAGGGGCGAGGCGAAGACGAGCCCCGCGGTGCCGGTGAAGCCGACGGGGCCGAGCGTCTGTCCGAGGCGCAACACGCTGGTCCGCATCCCCATGACGCCGGCGCGGAGGTCGTCGTCGACGAGCGTGACGACGGCGGTGTCGACGGACGGCATGACGACGCCGAAGCCGACGCCGAAGACGAGCAGCGACGCGCCGACGGCGAGGGGCGAAGGGGCGAGACGGACGGCGAGCAGTCCCACGCCGTAGGCGACGAAGCCGAGGGCGACGAGTTCGGGCGCAGACCGCCACTCGGCGAGCCGCCCGTACTGCGAGGAGACGGCGGCGCTCGCGGCCGCGACGGCCGACAGCGTGGCACCGATGCGACCGGCTCCGAGGCCGAAGGCGTCGCTCAGGAGGAGCGGCAGGACGGTGAGGACGGCGCCGTAGAAGATGAAGAACGCGGCGAAGAGCGCGACGAAGATGGCCAGCGCCCGCGGCAGGACGGCGACGGTCCGCAGGCGGGCGAGGTAGGTGCGCACGTCGGTCGAACGTGTCCCCGTCGGCTCGGTCAGCGCCACGAGGGCGAAGAGGCCGACGAGGGCGCCGACGCCGAAAAAGAGGAAGGGTGCGCTCCAGCGGATCCCCGCGAGCGCCCCGCCGAGAAGCGGGTAGAACGCGGCGCCGGTGCCGACGGTGCTCCCGTTCAGGCCCATGACGGCGTCGCGCCGTCGGCCGTCGTAGACGTCGCCGATCAGCGTCACGGCGAGCGTGATCAGCGCGCTCGCGCCGACGCCCTGGAGCAGGCGGAGGGCGACCACCTCGGCGAAGGTGCGGGCGAAGGCGACGCCCGTGCCCGCGGCGGCGAAGAGAAAGAGGAGGGGAACCATCACGCGACGGCGGCCGAACCGGTCGGCGACGAGGCCGACGAAGGGCGTGACGACGACACCCGGGAGGGTGTAGGCGGTGATGACCAGTCCGATGCGGGTGTCCGAGACGCCGAAGACCGACCGCAGGTCGGGGAGGACCGGGCTGACGAGCGAGACGCCCATCACCCCCATCAGCGAACAGGCGAGGACGACGTAGAGCGTGCTCGACCGCCACGGAACGATCGCCAGCCCGCGGTCCCCGTCGAGGTTCAACACGGTGTCGGTCCCGTGGCCCCTCTGGCTTGTTATCGTTCCGTTCCCGGCAGGCGACGGGCTCATACGGATTATTGTAACTGGTTACCGGTGGTTCGCCGGGCCGTCTCGGCGAACCACCGGTGATGACTTACGATAAACAGTATCAGAACTGCTCGGCGGTGTCGACCCCGATCACGACGCCCGCCTCGTCCGAGGCGAAGTGGTCGTCGACGCCGACGGCCGACGCGAAGCGGAGCCGCGCTCCCTCGGTGTGGACCGCCCGGACGGCCCGCTCGACCGGCGCCTCGAAGTCGAAGTCGGCGAGCAGATCCCGCCACCCTTCCTCGTCGATCCGGTAGGCACGTGTCCCGTCCACGGTGACGTACTCCGCCGACCGCTCGAACGCCGAGTGGCGCCCGAGCAACTCCGCGTTGAGCGCGAGGAGGGCGTCGACGATCCGCCCCGGATCGACGTCCCCGCGTTCGGCCACCCGCTCGACGACCGCACCGCCGATCGGAACTTCGCCGGTGTCGAGGTCGGTGTCGGAAGTCATGCGGTACCAATTCACACGGAAGGGTCTTCGTTCTTGGGGGGCGAACGTTCATGCGAGACGGCGCCGTACGACCGGTACGCCCCCGATACGGCGGGCAATCCACCAATGACGAAACTGCGCGCCGACGAACTACGGTACGCGGTCGACGGCGAGACCATCCTCGACGGCGTCTCCCTCGCCGTCGACGCCGGGGAGACGGTAGCCGTCGTGGGGCCCTCGGGAGCCGGGAAGTCCTCGTTTCTCCGTCTGCTCGACCGCCTGGACGAACCGACCGGCGGGACGGTGTACCTCGACGGCACCGACTACCGGAGCCTCGATCCGGAGACGCTACGGAAGCGGGTGGGGCTGGTCCCCCAGCAGCCGGCGCTCCGCGAGGGCACCGTCGTCGAGAACGTCACCATCGGGCCGCGGCTCCGCGGCGAGTCCGTCGGCGACGAGCGGGTCGCCGAGCTGCTCGTCGACGTGGGGCTGGCCGGCTACGCCGACCGCGACGTGTCCGACCTCTCCGGCGGCGAGGCCCAGCGGGTCGCCATCGCGCGGACCGTCGTCAACGATCCGGACGTCCTCCTGCTCGACGAACCGACCGCGAGCCTCGACAGCGAGGCCGAGGCGGCGATCGAACGGTTGCTGACCGACCTGCTCGCGACGGGCGAGCGGACGGCCATCCTCGTGACCCACGACGAGCGACAGGCCGCACGGCTGGCCGACCGCGTGGCCCGCTTCGCCGACGGACGGATCGTCGACGTGGGCGTCCCACGGGAGGTGATCGCGTGATCGCCGTCCCCGACCGGCTGACCGACCCGGTGGTCGTCCGCGGGCTCGTGCAGGTCGCCGCCGCGACGGCGCTCGCGGCCGTCGTCGTCGGCATCTCCTCGCTCCGGAACCTGGACCTGGAGCGGGAACTCGGCGGCTCGTTCGTCCGCGGGTTCGTCCAGGTGCTCGCGATGGGCGCGCTCATCGGCGCGCTCTTCTCCGTCCCGCTGTCGTACTCCGCGCTCCTGCTCGGGGCGATGGTCTGTTACGCCGCCTGGGAGTCGCGCAAGCGCGGCGACGGCGTCCCGAACGCCTTCCGCATCTCCGTACTCTCGCTCGCGCTCGGCTCGACGGTCGTCATCGTGACGATGGTCGCCGCGGGCGCCATCGAACGGACGGTGCGCAACCTCGTGCCCGTGGGTGGGATGATCATCGCCAACGCCATGAAGACCAACTCGCTGACGCTGGATCGGTTCCAGGGCGAGGTGGCGTCGAACCGCGAGGAGATCGAGGCCGTCCTCGCGCTCGGCGTCCCCCCCGAGCGGGCCATCTCGGAGTTCGTCACCGAGTCGGTGCGGGCCTCCCTCATCCCCGTCGTCGACGCGATGCGGACGCTCGGGCTGGTGTACATTCCGGGGATGATGTCGGGGATGATCCTCGGGGGCGCCAACCCGATCTACGCCGCCGAATACCAGTTCGTCATCATGGGCATGATCTTCGCCGCGGGCGGGCTGACCAGCATGACGACGAGCCTCCTGCTCGCCCGGGCGGCGTTCACCGACGCCGCCCAGCTCCGGCGGTTCGAACCCGCCGAGACGACGCTGCTCGGGACGCTCCGCGCGGCCGTGAATCGATAGGTTCCGCCGCGATCAGTTCGGTCGAAGACGGATTGCGTCGACTCGCTCCGGAGGGGTGGACCGTTCGATGCGTATCACGACCGCGATTCGGGTGGGACACGTCGACGGCGGCCTGGCGATAACACCGCAGGTGGCCGAGCGGCCGATCGGGTGCGGCCGCGGGTGCCCGGTCAGGCCGACTGGACCGCGTCGAGGACGGCGTCGTAGTCGGGTTCGTTCGTCGGGTCGTCGGCCACCCAACTGTAGGTGACGACGCCGTCGTCGTCGAGGACGAACACGGCGCGGTTGGCGATGCCGTGCAGGCCGAGGTCCGGAATGTCCATCTCCAGGTCGTACGCCCGGATCGTGTCGCCGCCCATGTCGCTCACGAGGTCGAACTCGAGGCCGTGTTCCTCGCGGAACGCCCCCTGGGAGAACGGCGAATCGGCGCTCACGCCGAGGACGGTGGCCCCGGCGTCGTGGAAGTCGTCGAGGTGCTCCTGGAGGGCAAGCATCTCGTTGCGACAGGGCGGAGTGAAGGCCCCCGGGAAAAAGGCGAGGACCACGGGTCCGTCGCCGAGGTGGTCCGCGAGGTCGAACGATTCGTGTTCGGCGGTGCCGAGCGTGGCCGTGAACGTGGGTGCGGTGTCACCGGTAGAAACCATACGACGCGATACGGGCGCCGCGGACATAAATCCAGGCACGAACGGGAGCGGGCGGCGATCCGGATCCGGGTACTACTAATTGGGGCCCCGCCGTAGCGAGGCCCATGGCCGAGTTCGGCGCCCTCTCGCTCGTACCGCCGCTGTTCGCCATCGGGCTCGCCATCGTCACGCGGAAGGCGGTGTTGTCGCTCTTCCTCGGGGTGTGGTCCGGCGGCGTCATCTTCACCGGCGGCGTGGGCCTGGGGCAGACCTTCGACTGGATCGCAGCCGCCGTCGGCGAGAGTACCTTCCACGCCCAGATCCTCATCTTCACGCTGTTGCTCGGGTCGGCGGTGGCAATGATCTGGCGCCTCGGCGGCTCCCACGCGGTGCGCGACTGGGCCATCGCCCGCCTCGACAGCCGGCGGAAGGTCGGGCTCGTGACCTGGCTGCTCGGGATGCTCCTCTTTTTCGACGACTACGCCAACACGGCGGTCGTCGGGAGCACGATGCGTGACGTCTCGGACCACCTGCACATCTCCCGGGAGAAGCTCTCCTATCTCGTCGACTCGACGGCGGCGCCGGTGGCGACGCTCGCCATCTCCTCGTGGGTCGCCTTCCAGCTCTCGATGATCGAGTCGGGCTACGAGGCGACCGACCTCGCGGCGAGCGAGATCCCCGACGCCTTCGCCGTCTTCCTGCGGTCGATCCCCTACAACACCTACGCCATCCTCGCGGTGGCCATGGTCGGCATCGTCGTCCTGACCGGGCGGGACTACGGCGAGATGCTCACCGCGGAGCGCCGCGCGGCGACGACGGGTGAGGTGACCCGCGAGGATGCCCGGCCGATGCAGGACGTGGCGGCCGAACTCGGCGAGCCGAACGTCGAGGACCCGAAGCTGCTTGCCTTCTTTCTCCCTATCGGGGTCTTGATCGCCATCACCCTGGGATCGGCGCTCTACACCGGGTACAGCCCCGGCGCGTCGCTCTACGATACGATCGTCGACGCGGACTACGCGGTGGCGCTCATCTTCGGATCCTTCGGGATGGTCGCCTCGACGTACGCCATCGGCGTCGTCACCGGGGAGCTCTCGCTCGGCGAGAGCGTCGACACCACCATCGACGGGTTCGGCATCATGCTCACCGCAGTGACCATCCTCGTGCTCGCGTGGGCCATCGGCAACGTCGTCGAGGCGCTCGGCACCGGGGAGTACGTCGGCCGGATCGCAGGGCAGGTGCTCGACCCCGCGTTCCTGCCGGTCGTCGTCCTCTTCACCGCCGCGTTCATCGCCTTCTCGACCGGGAGTTCCTGGGGGACGATGGGTATCGTGACGCCCATCGCCGTCCCGGTCGCCTGGGACCTGACCGGCGGTCACGCCATGGTGGCGGCCGTCGTCGGCAGCGTCTTCTCCGGCGCCATCTTCGGCGATCACGCCTCGCCCATCTCGGATACGACCGTCCTCTCGGCGACCTTCACCGGTGCCGACCTCGTGGATCACGTCCGCACGCAACTGTACTACGCCGTCACCGTCGTCGCCGTCGCGGCCACCCTGCTCGTGATCTGGGGGTACACCCGCGTGAACCCGTGGCTCTTGCTCCCGGTCGGGGTCGTCGCGCTCGTCGGCCTCGTGTACGGCCTCTCGTCGGTCGCCGCGCGGCGACGGGGGATCGACCCGACGGACGTGGCGGGCGCCGAGAGGCGGGCGCCGGTGGAGGACGGCGACGACTGACTCATACGGATTATTGTAACTGGTTGCCGGTGGTTCGCCGGACCGTCTCGGCGAACCACCGGTAATGACTTACAATAAACAGTATCAGACCGGCTCGAACTCGTGGATCGGCCACTCGCGCTCGTGGTCGCGGGCCATGGCCAGCTCGTCGTCGTCGGGCGGGCGGGTCGTGAGCCGAACGCGCGTCCCGATGTCGAGCACGTCGTAGGGGGCGGTGACGCGGCCGGTCAGCCGTGCGCCGGAGTCGAGTTCGACGACGGCGACGGTGTACGGCGCCCGGTCGGCGAGCGCCGGCGGCGGGGTGCGGACCTCGGTGTAGGTCGCCACCTCGCCGGTCCGGGGCTGGGGTTCGGTCCGGAGGTTCCGGCTCCCGCAGGCGTAACACGCCGGCCGCGGCGGGAGCAGACGCGTCCCGCAGTCCGCACAGACCGCGGCGAGCAGGTCGCCCTCGGCGAGCGCGGCGAAGAACCCGGGGAGGGTGAAGGGGCTGTCGGCGGTGAACGCGTCGGCGGTGCGCGGCGGGGTCGTGGGATCGGACGGGTCGTCGGTCATGTGGCGAGGACGTGTGCGACGGTGACGGCGTCGGCGACGCCGCCTTCGTTGATCAGCAGGCCGGTCGTCGCGTCGTCGACCTGTCGCTCGGGCGTCGCGGTGCCCGTGAGTTGTTCGTACACTTCGACCGCCTGGGCGAGGCCGGTGGCGCCGATGGGGTGGCCGCGGGCCTTGAGCCCGCCGCTCGTGCTCAGACGCGTGTCGGTCCAGCCAGCCGAGCGCTCGGCGGGGGGGAGCGCGCTCTCGAAACCCCGGCCGCGTGGCGCCAGCCCCGCGGCCTCGGCGAGCAGCGCCTCCGAAACCGTGAACGCGTCGTGGACTTCGGCCACGTCGACGTCCGCGGGGTCGATTCCGGCGTCCGCGTAGGCGCGGGTCGTCACCTCGTGGGCTCCCTCGACGAAGGAGAGGTTCCGCTCCGCGACGGCGATGTTGTTCGCGCCGGCGGCGACGCCCGCAACCCGGACCGTCCCGCCGGGCAGCGTCGACGCCACGTCGTCGCTCGCGACGAGGACGGCGGCCGCACCGTCTGTGAGCGGCGCACAGTCGTACAGCTTCAGCGGCGGCGCCACGTAGTCGGAGTCGAGGACCGTCTCGACGTCGACCTCGCGGCGGAACTGCGCGCGGGGGTTGGCGACCGCGTTGGCGTGGTTCTTGACCGCGATCCGAGCCAGGTCCCGCTCGGTCGCCTCGGTCTCGTGGAGGTATCGTCGGGCGAGGAGGGCGTACTGGCTCGGCGCCGTGACGCCCGACCGCGCTTCGAGCGCGCGGTCGAACGCGGACGCCAGCGCGGTGGTGGCACCGCCGGTGCCCCCGGCGGTCATCTTCTCGACGCCACAGGCGAGCACCGCGTCCCGCCGGCCGGTTCGCACGTCCTCGACGGCGTGACGGAGCGCCATCGCGCCCGCAGCCGCACAACCCTCGACGCGTTCGGCGGGCACGTGACGCAGACCCGCCCACTCCGCGAGGAGCGTCCCGTACATGATCTGTCCCTCGTAGGATTCGGACTGGTTGCCGACGTACACGGCATCGACGACGTCGGCGGGGTCGGGCAATCCCTCGAACGCCTCGGTGAGGGCGGCCGCGAAGAGGTCCCGGCCCGTGAGGTCGGTTCGGCCGAGCGGGGAGGTCCCCGCGGCCGCGACGTGTGGTTCGGTCACACTCCACACGTCGTTCGCGGGCGAGTTAATCCTAGGCGAGGTGTTCGTCGAAGGACGCCGCGAGGACGTTGATGGCGCCGCCCCCGCGGTCGCGTTCGACCCGGCGGAGTGCCGTCACGACGGCCGGATCGACCGGCGGCGAGCGGACGAAGTGAGCGCTCCCCGTCGCAGTCGCCTCGAGGAACCGGTGGACGGCCGCGCGGGCCGGGGCGGCGGGGACGTCGGTCAGGACGGTCGCCACCAGCCACGCCCACGCCCGGCCCTCGGTCATCGAGAACAGGGAGAGCGCCTCGTCGAACCGGCCGAGGGTGTCGTCGATCCTCGACAGACCCGGCGCGTAGAGGTCGACGAGGGCGGCCTGCTGGGCGTCGACGAGGCGCGCGAGCACGCCGTCGATCCGGTCGTGGTCGGCGCGTTTCGTCGCACGGTCGGGGTCGATCCCGACGTCCCGGAGCGCCAACGCGAGGTCGTAGGTGATGTGCGCGTTGATGCCGAGGAAGGCGTCCTGTGCCACGAGCGCCGAGCCGGCCACGGCCGTCCGGAACGCGACGCGCCACGGGCCCGGGACGACGTCGTGATCGCCGCGCTCGAACGACAGGAGGGCCCGCCGGTAGTGGTCGGCGAAGGTGACGGTGTACCGGCGCAGCCACGCGGGGTCGGCGAAGCGGCCGTCCGCGATGGCCGCCCGGACGGCGGCGGTCATGCGGGTGTAGATCGTGAGAAAGACCGCGCGGCGGTCGCCGGCGGCCCGCAATCGGGATTCGAGGTCGTTCAGGCGGGTGTAGACGTCGTCGACGCCCTCGAACGGCCGCTCTAACCGGTCGACGAGCGCCGGATCGGTCGCGTGATCGGGGGCGTCCGGCGGCGCCGCCCGGATCCCGCGGACCGCCGCCCGCAGGTGACGGGAATCGAGACGTCGAGCCATCGCGGCGTAGCCGGCCATCGCGTGTCGCAGACGGGCGAGATGCGCAAATAGCTGGCGGCGAAACGGCCGGACACGTCCTGCAGGCGCCGGAATCACTTTGGTGACCGGGTCCCGACCAACCGGTGAAGATGGAGCCATCCATCCGGGTGTTGCACGTCGACGACGATCCGGAGTTCGCCGAGTTGGCTGGCGAGTTTCTGGAACGGGAAGACGAGCGGTTCGACGTCGAGACGGCGACGAGCGCCGCCGCGGGGCTGGACCGTCTCGACGCGGGCGGGATCGACTGTGTCGTCTCCGACTACGACATGCCGGGGCGGAACGGCATCGAGTTCCTGGCCGCCGTCCGCGAGCGACACGGCGACCTCCCCTTCGTCCTCTTCACCGGCAAGGGCAGCGAGGAGATCGCCAGCGAGGCCATCTCGGCCGGCGTCACCGACTACCTGGAGAAAAGCAGCGGGACGAGCCAGTACACCGTCCTCGCGAACCGGATCGCGAACGCGGTCGAGCAGTATCGCTCGCGACGGGAACTCGAAGCCAGCCGCGAGCGCCTCTCGCTGTTCTTCGAGCAGTCGCCGCTCGGGGTGATCGAGTGGAACGACGACTTCGAGGTCGCACGCGTCAACGACGCCGCCCTCGAGATCCTCGGCTACGACGCCGAGGAGCTGCTCGGGAAGTCCTGGGAGTGGATCGTCCCCGAGTCCGAGACCGAACGGGTCGGCGAGGTCGTCGAGTCCCTCCTGTCGGACCGCGGCGGCTACCGGAGCGTCAACGAGAACGTCCGCCCGGACGGCGAGCGGATCGTCTGTGAGTGGTACAACCGGGTCGTGACCGACGACGACGGCGACGCCGTCGCCGTCTTCTCGCAGTTCCAGGACGTGACCGAGCGGGAGCGGCGGGCGACACAACTGCGGCGGAGCAGGGCCCGGCTGGAGGCCCTCTTCGAGAACTCGCCCGACATGATCAACGTCCACGACACCGAGGGGAACATCGTCGATCCGAACCCCCAGCTGTGCGAGGAGACGGGGTACGACGCCGACGAACTCACGGGCATGAAGGTGTGGGAGCTGGACGAGTCGGTCGAAGCCGACGAGGTGCGGGCGATCTGGGAGCGGATGGACGTCGGCGACCGTCGGCGGTTCGAGGGCGTCTATCGTCGTTGCGACGGCTCGACGTTCCCGGTCGCGATCCACCTCAGACGCCTCGATCTGGAGGGTGACGAGCGGTTCGTCGTCATCAGCCGCGACATCTCCGCCCGGAAGGAGTACGAACGCGACCTCCGGGAGACCAAAGAGCGGCTGGATACGGTCGTCTCGAACGTGCCGGTGGTGCTGTTCGCGCTCGACGCCGACGGCACGTTCACGCTGTCGGAGGGGCGCGGCCTGGAGACGCTCGGCCTCGAACCGGGCGAGGTGGTTGGCGAGTCGGCGCTCGATCGCTACGCGGACCAGCCCGACGTGATCGACGCGATCGAACGGGCCCTCGACGGCGAGGTGGTCACCATGGTCCAGAAGATCGGTGAACGGTTCTTCGAGACGGCCTACCAGCCGATCGTCGACGACGGCGCCGTCTCGGAGGTGATCGGCATCGCGGTGGACATCACCGAACGCCGGCGCCGGGAGGCGGAGCTCCGCCGGCAGAACGAGCGCTTGGAGGAGTTCGTCGGCGTCGTCTCCCACGACCTCCAGAACCCGCTGAACGTGGCCGAAGGGCGACTCGAACTGGCGCGCGAGGAGTCCGACAGCGACCACCTCGACGACGCGGCACGCGCGCTCGGCCGGATGGACGAGCTGATCACGGACCTGCTCAGGCTGGCTCGGGAGGGGAAACGGGTGAACGAGATCGAGTCGGTCGCGCTCACGGACCTCGTCGCGGACTGCTGGCACCACGTCGAGACGCCGGCCGCGGACCTCGTCGTCGAGACGGAACTGACGCTGCGGGGCGATCCGGGGCGCCTCCGACACCTGCTGACGAACCTCCTCCGGAACGCGGTCGAACACGGGTCGACGGACGATGACGTGACCGTCACCGTCGGCACGCTCGACGACGGGCAGGGGTTTTTCGTCGCGGACGACGGGCCGGGGATCCCCGAGGCGAAACACGAGCGGGTCTTCGAGAGCGGCTACTCGACGGACGAGGACGGCACCGGCTTCGGCCTCGCCATCGCCAAGGAAGTCGCCGAGGCCCACGGGTGGTCGATCCGCGTGACCGAGGGGGCGGCCGGCGGGGCGCGTTTCGAGATCACCGACGTCGACGTCGTCGAGTGAGCCGGCGTCAGCGCTCGACGGTCGCCAGCAGGTCGTCGAGCCGGTCGATCGCTTCGCGGATGGCGTCGGCGTCGGTCGCGTAGGAGAATCGGAGGTAGTCGGCCGCCGCGTCGCCGAAGTCCACGCCGGGGGTGACCGCGACGCCGGCCTCCTCCAGGAACAGGTCCGCGACGTCGAGGGCGTCGCCGGGCAGGTCGCTCACGTCCGCCAGCAAGTAGTAGGCGCCCTGCGGGGTGTATCCGAGGTCGAGCCCCCAGTCGGCGACGGCGTCGACGAGCAGGTCGCGGCGCTCGCGGTAGGTCTCGCGGACGGCGTCGAGTCGTTCCGGCGGCGTCTCCAGGGCGGCGACCCCCGCGTCCTGCACGAAGTTGGGGGCACAGATGAGCAGGTTCTGCGCGAGGCGGTTCACCGCGTCGACGAGCGCCGGCGGGACGACCATCCACCCCAGCCGCCAACCGGTCATCGCGAAGCGCTTCGAGACGCCGTCGAGGACGACGGCGTCGTCGGTGTACTCGAGCATCGTGTGGGTCTCGGCGTCGTACGCGAGGCCGTGGTACACCTCGTCGACGACGGGCGTGGCGTCGTGTTCGGCCGCGAGGGTGGCGAGGTCCGCGAGCGTCCCGCCGGACATGACGACCCCGGTCGGGTTGGCCGGGGAGTTGAGCAACAGGGCCCGCGTCTCCGACCCCATCGCCCGTTCGAACGCCGACACGCGCGGCCGGAAGCCCTCGGCCGGGCGCAGGGGGACCGTCTCGACGCGTCCGCCGACCGTCCGCACGAAGTTCGGATAGCAGGCGTAGTGCGGGTCGGTGAGGACCACCTCGTCCCCGGGGTCGACGAGCGCCGCCATGGCGAGCAGGAGCGCCGGCGACGATCCGGGGGTGACGACGATCCGGTCGGGGTCGACGTCGACGCCGTACGTCCGGTCGTAGTGGGCGGCGATGGCCCGGCGAAGCGCCGGCTTGCCGCGCGCCGCGGTGTAGTTCGTGTTGCCGGCCCGCAGCGACGCCACGGCCGTCTCGGTCACCCGCTCGGGCGGATCGAAGTCCGGTTCGCCCACCTCCAGATGGATCACGTCGTCGGTGTCGTTCGCTCGCTCCAGCACGTCCATCGCCAGGAACGGGGTCACGTCGCCCGCGCGCTCGGAGACCATCGAGGGACCGTAGGCGGGGGACCGACGAATACGCACCGATCGGGGATGGAACGCGCCGTTCGCGGTTCGAAGGAACGAACGGGGGGAGCGGTCGCCGTCCAGACGACGGCGGGGACGGCGGCGTCGCGGCCGCGCTCAGTCGAGGTCGAAGCGGTCGAGGCGCATCACCTTGCTCCAGGTGTCGACGAAGTCCTCGACGAACGCCTGCTCCTCGTCCGGGGAACCGTAGATGTCGGCGATGGCGCGGAGGCGGGCGTTCGAGCCGAAGACGAGGTCGAAGCGGGTCGCCTCCCACTCGACCTCGCCGGTTTCTCGGTCGATGCCCTCGAACACGTTACCGGCCTCCGAGACCGGCACCCACTCCGTGCCCATGTCGAGCAGGTTCGTGAAGAAGTCGTTGGTCAGCGTCCCCGGGCGGTCGGTGAGGACGCCGAGGTCGGAGTCCTGGTAGGTCGCGCCGAGTGCGCGCATGCCGCCGACCAGCGCCGTCATCTCGGTCGCGGTCAGGTTCAGCAGATCCGCCTTGTCGACCAACAACTCCTCGGCCGGTCGGTCGATGTCGTCCCGGAGGTAGTTCCGGAACCCATCGGTCTTCGGCTTGAGCGCGTCGAAGGAGTCGGCGTCGGTCCGCTCGGGCGTGGCGTCGGTCCGTCCGGGTTCGAACGGAACCTCGACGTCGTAGCCGGCGTCCGCGGCCGCGCGCTCGATGGCCGCGTTGCCGCCCAGCACGATCAGGTCGGCGAGCGAGACGCGCGTCTCATCGGACCGAGAGGCGTTGAAATCACGCTGGATGTCCTCCAGGGTGGACAGCACCGTCTCCAGTTGCTGCGGTTCGTTCACTTCCCAGTTTCGCTGGGGTTCGAGGCGGATCCGCGCCCCGTTCGCGCCGCCACGCTTGTCGCTGTCGCGGTACGTCGACGCGGACGCCCAGGCGGTCTTGACGAGCTGTGAGGTGGACAGATCCGACGCGAGGATCGACTCCTTGAGTTCGGCGACCTCGGCGTCCCCGACGAGGTCGTAGTCGACGTCCGGGACGGGATCCTGCCAGATCATCGTCTCCTCGGGGACTTCAGGGCCCAGGAACCGTTCGGGTGGCCCCATGTCGCGGTGGGTCAGCTTGTACCACGCCTTGGCGAAGCTCATCCCGAACTCCATCGGGTTCTCCTGGAAGGTCTCCATGATCTCACGGTACTCGGGGTCGCGTTTCAGCGCGATGTCCGTCGTGAGCATCATGGGTGTGGTCTCCTCGTCGGGGTTCTGTGCGTCGGGGGCGGGCTCGACTGCCTCCCCGTCTTTCGGCTTCCACTGCCAGGCGCCGCCCGGGCCCTTTTCGGGTTCCCACTCGTACTCGAGTAGGTTGTTGACGTAACCCATGTCCCACTCGGTCGGCGCGGACGTCCAGGGACCCTCGATGCCGCTGGTGGTCATCCCGCCGCGTTTGACGTCGTCGTCGGTCTGCCAGCCGAGGCCCATATTCTCCATCGGCGCCGCCTCGGGTTCGGGTCCGTGTGCCTCCTCCGGGTTCTCGGCGCCGTGAACCTTGCCGAAGGTGTGGCCGCCGGCGATGAGGGCGGCCGTCTGCTTGTCGTCCATCGCCATCCGAGTGAACGTCTGCCGGATGTTCTTCGCGGAGGCCATCGGGTCCGGGTTGCCGTCCGGGCCCTCCGGGTTCACGTAGATGAGGCCCATGACCGACGCGCCGAGGCCCTCCTGAATCTCGCCGGGCTCGTCGAACCGTTCGTTCGCCTCCCACTCGTCTTCGGGACCCCAGTCGACGGCGTCGTCGCCGTCGAAGTCGTCCTCGCGACCGCCCGCGAATCCGAAGGTTCGGAAGCCCATCGATTCGACGGCGACGTTGCCGGCGAGGACGATCAGGTCACCCCACGAGAGCTTGCGACCGTACTTCTGTTTGACCGGTTCGAGCAGTCGACGGGCCTTGTCGAGGTTCGCGTTGTCGGGCCAACTGTTGATCGGCGCGAAGCGCTGTCGGCCGCCGGCGGCACCGCCGCGACCGTCGGCGGCGCGGTACGTACCGGCGCTGTGCCACGCCATCCGGATCATGAACGGGCCGTAGTGGTCGTAGTCCGCCGGCCACCACTCCTGGGGGGTCGTGATTACCTCCTCGATGTCGGCTTTGACCTCCTCGAGGTCGAGTTTTTCGAACTCCTCGCCGTAGTCGAAGTCGTCGTCGTACGGTCCGAGGCTGCGAGCGTTCTGGTCCAGAATGTCCAAGTTCAGTCGGTCCGGCCACCAGTCCTCGTTGGACTTCGGACCGGTCTTGGTGACCGTCTCGCCACCGTCGGCCGCGAACCCGTCGTCCGCATCGCCTGTACCGCGAGAGGGTGTGTCGTCCGTCATTACTGTGTCCGGATTTGGATACGAGCGTACAAATCGTTGTTGTTGGCAGATGATGAACGGAGGGACGAGCGGCCGTCGGCGAGGGCGGCGCCTCAGCCGTCGGCGTCCGTCGGCACGCCACCGAGGTTGCCCTCGTCGTCGAACAGTTTGGCGCGGAGGTACCGCGCCCGGTACCGGTTCGCGCCGTCGCTCGTGTCGGCGTCGCGGACCTCGCCCGCCCGGCCGTCGGCGACGGCGTCGATGAGCGTCTCGATCTGTTCTTTCTCGCTCGGCGTCAACTCGAACTCGTAGGTGCGGGACCGCTCGGCCTCCAGTCGCGTCCACTTCCGCGCCGCGGCGATCACCAGCGAACACGGCTCCCGACAGGGGAAGACGCCCGACCCGCCGTCGGGGGTGAGCGCCGTCCCGTCGTCGTACTCCCACTCGCGGCGCTTGAGACACTGGGAGTCGTCACAGCAGGCCTCGGCGACCCAGTTCACGTGCTCGTGGCCCTCGCCCCGGTCCCACGTCTCCACGACGCCGTAGATGCCGGTCTGGCGCGAGACGGCCTCGTGCCAGTGAGTGACGTCGAGTTCCCCCTCGCGCTCGCGGTGCCAGTTGACGAGCGTCGCCGGGTAGAGGCCGTCGACGGCCCGCACCGCCGCCGCGGGGTCGAGGTCGGCGAAGACCCACCCGTGGGGGAGCGTCGGCGCCGTCGACAGCGGCCGGTAGTCGCCGTCGTCGTCGGTCTTCCGGAGCCGGCGCGCCTCGTGGGGGTCGGTGTGGACGGTCAGCGCCTCGCGGTCGGCGTCGACATCGTCGACGTGCCGGAGTTCGTAGCGGCGCCGGCCCCCCTCGGTCAGGCGGGCGGTGACGGCGGCCTGTCCCCACTCGCGGGTGACGCCGTCGCCCCCGAGTCGCGCGTGACGCTCCGGGGCCGACAGGTCGTCCGCCCGCTCGACCCACCGCAGGAACGCCCAGTCGGGGTCATGCTGGGGGGCGTGCTGGTGCCAGAACAGCCAGTTCTCGACGTGCGCGCGGTGCCGGTCGACGACGTCGTCCAGCGCGGCCGCCGAGAGGCCGTCGTAGCTGGCGTCGGGCACGGCGACGCGAAAGCCGTCGGGCCCGCGTGTGACTTCGAGGCCGTCGAAGTCGACGCCGTCGGCGGCGGCCACCCGGACGGCGTCGGCCGGCGTGGGGTCGGCGTCCGCCATCTCAGTCACCGTCGGCGACGGCCGTCGTCGGAGGCGTGATCCGGACGTCGACGTCGACGTCGGCGCCCGCGTCGGCCGCCCGTTCGAGGACCACGTCGGCCATGAGCGGCTCCGTCCCGATGGCGCCGGCGTACCAGACGTCGTGTCCGTCGAGGCGGGCCGGAACCGGGTAGCCGCCGTCGTCGGCGATGCCCATGTCCTCGGGGATGTCCTCCTGGGTGTGGTAGCCGTCGGCGATGAAGAGGGGGACGACGACGATATCCTCGCTCTCGAAGTGGTCGGTCACGTCGTCGACTTCGGGCTCCTCGTCCATGAACAGCGCTCGGACCTCGGCGAACCGGCCGCCGTCGCGGATGCGGCCGGCGTGGTACTCGATGGCCTTCGCCGAGTTCTCGTTACGCTTGGTGCCGTGACCGACGACGGCCAGGCCGACCCCGTCGCCGACGTCCGGGTCGCCGGTGACCGTCTCGGCCCGGCGGACGATCACGTCGGTCATCGCGTCGTGTGTCCCGACCGGCCCACAGTAGTGGACGGCCTTGTCCACGTCCGCGGGGCGGAGGGTGACCGAGTCGGCGCTCGTGCCGTCGGACTCCCAGTCCGCGACGTCGAAGTCGAGTCGGAGTTCCCGCGGGATCACCTCCTCGGTGAAGTAGCCCTCGCTGACGAACAGCGGGACGACGTACACCTCGTCGGCGGCCACCGTCCGGAGGGCGTTGCGGAACGAGGGCTCCTCCTTCCAGTAGGCCTCCCGGACCTCGTCGAACGCGCCCGACGCCCGGATAGCGTCGGCGTGGTCCTGTGCCGGCGTGCTCGACCGGGGATTGAGGTGGGAGCCGTGCGCGACGACCAGTAATGCCTCACTCATTACGAGGTCGTACGCTCGTGAGGCTATTAGGCCCTCTGGATGCCGTCGCGTCACGCGAAGACCGTCAGTCGTCGGACATCGTCAACGGATCGGCCGCGGGGGGTCGCCGATCCTCGAACTGCCGAACGGGCCGGCGCCGAACCGGTAGGGAGGGGCCGCTCACGGACGTCACCCGCCGCCGACCTTGTACACCCCACCGGGTCGTCCCTCGGCGTCGCCGTCGAGGTACGCCTCGGCGGCGCGGTCGGCGAAGTAGACGGCGCCGTCGACGACTACCGGCGTGCTCGTCACCTCGCCGACGCCGTCGACCGCCCACGCCCGGTCGCCGGTCCCTTTCTCCAGGGCGTAACAGGAGCCGTCGTAGGAGCCGACGAGGACGTGGTCGCCGGCGACGGTCGGACAGCCGGTGATCCGGCCGCCGGTGTCGAACGTCCACCGCACGGCGCCGGTCGCGGCGTCGAGGGCGTAACACCGCGAGTCGTGGCTCCCGACGTAGACGGTGTCGGTCGCCGCCTCGACGGCCGGCCCGGACATCACGCGGCCGTCGGTCTCGACGGCCCACTCCCGACTGCCGTCGGCGAGGTCGACCCGGTAGACGCGGCGGTCCCAGGAGCCGAAGAAGGCGCTGCCGTCGTGGGTGGCGACGGGGCCCTTGATCGCGTCGCCCGTCTCGAAGGCCCACGCGAACGACCGGTCCGGATAGGTCCAGGCGTACAGGTGACCGTCGTTGGCGCCGACCACCAACCGTCCGGCCTCGCGGTCGACCGCGGCCGTCGAGTGGGGGTGGTCCGTCGGCCGCCGGTCCTCCCACACCACCTCGCCGGTGACGGCGTCGACGCCGAACATCGCGCCGCTCGGCTCGTAATACTCGACGGCGATGTAGACGACGCCGTCGTGATAGCCCGGACTCGACCCGATGGCGTCGCCGAGCTTCCGGCGCCAGAACCGCTCGCCCGTCTCCAGGTCGAAGGCGTAGAGCGCGCCGTCGTACGCGCCGACGTAGACCGTCCCGTTCGCGAGGGCGGGGGTGCCGTGGATCCCCCGGGCCGTCTCCTCGACGGCGGCGGTCCAGACGACGTCGCCGTCCGGGGTGAACCGCCGAACCTCGCCGGTGTCGCCGGGGACGACGACGTCGCCGTCCGGGGTGGGGACGGGACTGGCCTTCGCGGCCGTGTGATCGCCCGTGTTCACGCCACGGTGGACCCACTCGACGGTCGGATCGGTGGGCACCGTCGCGTCGGGAAAGATCCCCTGGCGCCGGGGGCCGCCCCGGAACTGGGCTGTCGCGCCCGTCGAGGGCGGGCGGCCGTCGTCGTCGATCGGCTCGGGGTCGGTCCGCGGGGCGGCAAGACACCCGGTCACGGCGCCGGTCAGGGCGAACGCCGCGGTGCCGAGGACGGCGCGTCGGGAACGA
This sequence comes from Haloplanus salinarum, assembly GCF_024498175.1. Classification (NCBI taxonomy): domain Archaea; kingdom Methanobacteriati; phylum Methanobacteriota; class Halobacteria; order Halobacteriales; family Haloferacaceae; genus Haloplanus; species Haloplanus salinarum. The sequence goes on along the minus strand of NZ_CP101823.1, from coordinate 2,973,493 downwards.
GGTGGCATACGTATCGGGTGTACGACGGAGGGACATACGCTTTGTCCGCACGAGCCGCGAGTCCCCGACGTGGAGCGAGCTGTCGGGTGGTGTCGGGAGAATAGTCCCACCAGGATTCGAACCTGGGTCGAAGCCCCCAGAAGGCTTCAGGATTGGCCGCTACCCCATGGGACTGACCGATCCGGAGTCGGCGTCCGGTGACACCCGTCAGTACCCACGAAACGCATATGAGTGTTGCGAAGTCGCTCGGCGACCGACGGGCGACCGACGGTTGGGGGTCCGCCGGGTCCGGCGTTCCGTGGCGTCGCCGTCGACGGGACGGCCGCGACGGGACGGCGCTCAGTCGTCGATCCCGAGCAACCGGATCACGTGCGCGAAGCTCAGCAGGTGGTCCGCACGGTCGAGTTCGCCGTCGCCCGGATCGAGGGCGGCGACGGCGTCGGCGACGCGGTCGGCGAGGGTCGCCGCGGCGTCCTCGCCGAGCCAGCCCAGCGCGCGGTAGCGGCCGATGGCGTCCCGGGTCGGCGCCTCGCCCGCGGTCCGGACGAGGTAGGCGATCCAGTCGCGCCCGACGCGGCGGGCCGCGGGCGCGTCCGGGAACGCGGGGAGGTAGGGTCGCTCCCCGAGGGCGGCGGGGTCGACGCCGCCGATGGCGACCAGCCGTTCGCACTGTGCGCGGGAGGGCTCGTCCGGCGCGGCCGGCCGGTAGCCCGATCCCTCGACCGGCGGGAGGCTGACCCCCGTACCCGCGTCGGCGTCGTCGACGCCGGCGAGCGAGCGGAGTTCGTTCGCGTCGTACTCCGACGGATCGAACACGGGGGTAGTTCGGTCGGGACCGTCCAAGGCTCTTTGGGCGGGGACGCCCGACGACGATAGCAGATACAATTGCCGCTATCTCGGAGAGAGGGGAACGGATAGAACCAGCGATCGTCGGATAGAAGAGACGAAGCCAGCGATTTCGACAGTTTGGATCGATCCGGAGTACGGACCAGCCTTGCCAGTTCCCGGCGGGTTATACAGACGTATCCACTACCACGGACATGACGCAGATTTCACGCCGAACCTATCTCGCGGGGGCCGGTGCCGCGGTGACGGCCGGGTTCGCCGGCTGTACGGGCGGCGATGGCGGTGTCGACTCGGTGTCGGTGGCGTACATGCCGATCTTTCCCGATCTCCAGTACTTCGTGATGGAATCGGAGGGCTACTTCGAGAACGTCGACGCGAGCATCGAGAGCCGGGAGTTCACCGACGGGCCCGCCATCGTGCAGGCGTACGGCGGGGGCGAACTCGACGTGGCGATGTTCGGCATCGTCCCGTCGATGATCGTCATCGACCGCGGCATCCCGGCGAAAGTGACCGCCGCGAACATCAAGGAACCCATGGCGATCATGGCCCACGAGGACCTCGGAGGGCTGTGGGACGAACACGGGGCCGACGCCTTCGCCGCGTGGCGCGAGGAGCGGGGGCGGAAGTTTCGGTTCGGGACCTTCCCGCAGGGGTCGGTCCCGGACGTTCTCCTCCGCTACTGGCTCCAGCAGGAGGGGGTCGACGAGTCGGCGGTCGACATCATCGAGATCAACGGCGCGAACGCCGTCTGGCAGGCCATCGCCAACGGCGAGGTCGACGGCGCGTCGATCATGGAACCGGTGCCGACGCGGGCCGCTCAGGAGGACGTGCCGATCGGAACGTTCCGAACCGCCGCCGAGATCATGCCCGGACAGCCCGCGGCGGTGACGCTGATGAGCGACGGGATTCGGGGAACGCCGATCGCCCGGCAGTTCCTCGAACAGCACGTCCGCGCGACTGAGTTCATCCGGGAAGAACCCGAGGCGACGGCCGAAATCGTCGAGTCGAGCATCGGTATGGCGGCGGAGCAGGCGCGTTCGGCGCTCCAGGGACCGCTCTCGAATTTCGTCACCGATCCCCGGGAGATCGAAAACGGGACGGAGATCTTCGCCCGGTTCGCGAACGAGAACGGACAGATCGACCAGGAACTGTCGCTCGAACGGATCTTCGATTACAGCGTCTACGAGGAGCTATGAACGGCCGCGTACGGGGTGAGCGATGGCGATCGACGTGACCGAGGAGGTCGACGTCGAGGACGGGACGGCGGGCGACGGTCTCGCAGTCCTCGACTGGCGGCGGGCACTCCGGGGGCTCGGCGGCGTCGGCGTCTTCCTCGCGCTCTGGACCGCCGCCTCCCTCACCCAGCCCGCGTACGTCCTCCCGAGCCCGTTCGTCGTCGCGGGGACGTTCTACGAACAGACGGCGAGCGGGGAGGTGTTCGTCGCGCTCGGCAACAGCGTCCTCCACTGGATTCCCGGAGCGGTGACGGGGACCGGTCTCGGGATCGCGGCCGGGATCGCGCTGGCGTGGAGCCCGTACGTCGACGACGTCTCCTCGCCGATCGTGCGGATGCTCCGTCCCGTGCCCCCGCTCGCGCTGATCGGCTTCGCCATCGCCTGGTTCGGCATCAACCACGCCGGTGCGGCCTTCATCATCGCGGTCGGCGCGTTCTGGATCAACTTCTACGCCACCTACGGGGGCGTCGAAGGCGTCTCCGAGGATCTGCTGGACGTTGCCCGTAGCCTCGGCGTCCAGGGGGACCTCGAACTCATCCGGACCGTCGTGGTCCCGGCGTCGCTCCCCGAGATCACGACCGGGATCCGGACGGGGATCGGCCGCTGCTGGATGCTCGTCGTCGCCTCCGAGATCTTCGGCGTCGCCGGCATCGGCCGGCGTATCCTCCGGGCGTCGAACAACCTCCAAGTCGACGTCGTCATCACCTACATCCTCGTGTTGAGCCTGATGTATCTGCTCGTGGACGTCGCCTTTCGGGCGCTCCAACGGAGGGCGCTGGCGTGGCGGTGAACGACGCCGACGCACGCGTCCGCATCGACGGCGTCGGCAAGCGGTTCGAGGGCGGGGATGGACCGGTGCAGGCGCTCGATGACGTCTCCTTTGCCGTGGCCGAAGGGGAGTTCGTCTGTCTCGTCGGCCCCTCGGGATGCGGAAAGACGACCCTGTTTCGCATCATCGCCGGCCTCGAACCGCCGACGACGGGGAGCGTCTCACTCGACGGCGAACGGGTCGACGGCCCCAGCACGGACCTCGGTCTGGTTTTTCAGGAGTATCACCTGTTCCCGTGGCGCACCGTCGCTGGCAACGTCGGGTTCGGACTGGAGCGCGGGGACGTCCCGGCCGAGACGCGCGAGCGACGCGTCCGTGACCTGCTCGACCTGGTCGGCCTGGACGGGTTCGCGGACAGCTATCCGCGCGACCTCTCCGGCGGCATGAAACAGCGGGTCGCGCTAGCCCGTGCACTCGCGGTCGATCCGAGCCTCCTCCTGATGGACGAGCCGTTCGGCGCCGTGGACGCACAGACGAAGAAGATGCTCCAGGACGAACTGCTCGACATCTGGGCGGAGACCGGAAAGACCGTCCTCTTCGTCACCCACGACGTCGAGGAGGCGGTCAAACTCGCCGACCGTGTGGTCGTCATGGCGAAGGATCCGGGGCGGATCCGGGAGGTCGTCGAGGTGGACATCGAGCGCCCGCGGAGTCGGTCCGACGAGGCGTTCGGGGACGTCTACCGGCGTATCCTCGACCTCATCGAGACGTGAGTCGGCTGCCGTCGGTCGGAACCCGGAGCGTCGCGACGGTCCCCCGTGGCTCCCGGTCGGCGTACGTCGGATCGGCGCCGAGCGCCCCGGCCGCCCAGTGGACGATCCACAGGCCGAGGCCGGAGCCGTGGCTGAGGTCCGTCTCCTCGCCGGCTTCGACCGCCTCGAGTTCGGCGTCGGGGATGCCGGGGCCGTCGTCGAGGACGCGCACGAGCAGCGTCCCGTCCGCCCGCTCGACGACGACGCGGGCCCACGCACCCCCGTCCGCCCGCTCGACGCCGTCGCCGTCGTGGTGCCGGACCGCGTTCTCGAGGAGGTTCTCGACGGCCGCGACGAGCGCGCGCTTCGACAGGGACGCGGTGACGGCGGCACGGGTGTCGAGGGCGACGTCGGCGTCGGGATAGCGCTCGCGGACGTCGGCGACGACGGGGTCGAGACACGCGGTGACGTCGACGTCTTGGGGACGCTCGCCGTCGATCAACCGCTCGACCGTCCGTGCCTTGTCGCCGAGGGCGGCGAGGGCGGCGGCACGGCGCTCGATGGCGTCGGCCATATCGCGGGTCGCGTCGTCGTTCACCCGATCGACCAAGATCTCGGCGTAGCCGTGGACGACGCCGGCGTCGTTCCGGAGGTTGTGTCGGAGGACGCGGTTGAGGACTTCGAGTTGCTGGCGGCGGCGTTCCCGCTCGGTCACGTCCGAACAGACGACAGTCCAGCCGACGTGGGTGCCGCTCGGATCCCGGAGCGTGGACGTCGACACCGCGTACGTCCGACGCTCGCCGCCGACGGTCGACTCGATGGTCGCCGGCTCCGGATCGCCGTCGTCGCCGACGGCGACGCCGAGTAGCTCGGTAAGTGGGGCGTCGAGGGGGTCGGTGCCGACGTCGGCGACGAACGCCGCCCCGGCGGCCGCGTTGTACCTGACGACCCGGCGCTCCCGGTCGACGACGACGATCGGGTCGGCGAGGTCGTCGATGGCGGTCCGCTCGGCCGCGCGGACGGTCGTCGGATCCCGCTCGAACAGTTCGGCGCGGCCGAAGGCGTAGGCGTCGAGGGCGACGTGCGGGACGAACATGATCGGCGCGAGGTTCAGCTGGGGGATCGGGCCGACGCCGCCGGCCCAGGCGAGCAGGGCGAAGCCCGGTGGGAGCGCGCTGACGGCGACGGCGGCCGTCTCGCGGCGGTAGAGCGGCCCGTAGTTGAGGAAGGTGTCGACGAGGAGAACGACCCCGACGGTGACCGCGAGCGTCGCGCCCCCGGTGGTCAGGTACGCGGCGGGTTCGAGGACGTACGTCGCCGTCGCGACGCCGAAGACCGGATCGAGGCGGAAGCCGGTCCACATCGCGCCGTGGAGCGGGTTCGTGACGACCAGTGCCGTCGCGACGACGCCGAGAGCGGCCACGGTTCCGAACGCCGGGCCGGAGACGACGTCGCCCCGACCCGTGTATTCGAGCGCGAACGCTAGGAAGGCGAGACCGGTCCAGACGGTGCCGATCCAGACGACCTGTTCGAGCGCCACCCGGACCGTTGGATCGGAGGTCAGCAGGGCGGTGCCGTAGGCGCCACACCACACCGACTGCGCGAGGAGGACGCCGAGGAACCACGTCGCACCCGGCCGGTCGCGGTAGTCGAGGACGTACCGCGCGAGCACGAGGGTCCCGGCGACGGCCGCGAACGAGCCGACCGCGGGCCAGGCGGTGACCGTACCGGCGAGTGCCATACGCGGGGTGGTCGAAGCCGGACGGCAAAGAGGTCGTGGGTCGAGTGAGGGTGTCGCGAGCGGGGACGGCGAAACTCACTCGGAGCCGACGACCCGCCCCGACCGTTCCTCGACGTCGAGTGCCCACACGTTGGGATGCTCCCGGAGGTCGTGTGCCGAGAGGAGGTCCGACTCGAACGCGTTGTCGGCCAACGCCGCCCGCGCGGCGTCCCACTCGCCGGGAGTGATCCGGTCGATCGGTCCCGCGACGATGACGCTCCGCCAGTTCCCGTCGGCGTCGACGTCGAAGGCGACGAAACTCGCCTCCTCGGACCGCTCGGCGTAGGTCTCCTTTCTGAGCTCCGCGGACCGGCCGACGAACAGGAAATAGAGGTGCTCCCCGTCGTAGCCGAACGACAACGGGACGCCGTAGGGGACGCCGTCGGCGCTCATCGAGAGCACCCCAACGCCGGTTCGTCTGAGGAACTCGTCGATGCCCGATTCGTCCATCTCCGACCCGAGCAGGGTTTCGTACGACGAACTCATGCCAAAAACGGTCAACGAGACGAAAGGAAAAGCTGGGGCGTCGTTTTCAGTCGGTGGGAACGGCACGGTCGAGGGTACGCGGGACGCCACACTCGGCGGCCCCGGAAGAGAAAGACCCAGGTAGCCGGTGGCGAAAGGGTCGGGTATGTACGTCGGCCGCTTCGTCGTCGTCGGACCGGGAATCGGCGCCTACCGCGTCTCCTCCCGGTCGTTCCCGAACCGTCGGATCGTCGAACGCGACGGCACGCTCACCGTCGCGCCGACGCCCGAGGCCCCCGAGACGGACAACCCCTACGTCTCCTACAACTGCGTGCGGGAGAGCGAGGGCCGGGCGGTGCTCGGCAACGGCTCCCACGTCGATCCGGTGACGGAGAAACTCGACCTGGGCTACCCGGCGCGGGACGCGCTGGCGACGGCTCTCCTCTCGCTCGACTACGAGAAGGACGACTACGACACCCCACGGGTCGCGGGGGTCGTCGCGGACGACGCCGCGACGGTGGGTATCGTCCGCCGGGACGCGCTGGTGGTCGAACGGGTCGACGAACCGACCCTCGTCGCCACGTACGAGGAGGACCGGCCCCGACCGTTCGAGTTCGCGGCGGCGGACGCGGCGGCCGCGGCCCGCGAGGCGTACGACCTGGACTTCGAACACGCCGTCTGTGCGGCGGGGGTCGCCGTCGATGGCGGCGTCGAGACGGCCGTCGTCAACGGGGATTGAGTTCGCTGGCGTCGGCGACGGGCCGCGAGGTCGTACCTGTCGGGGGACGGCAACGCCTAACCGACCGGGACCGCAAGCGACGCCCATGCGTCTGGGCGTCGTCTCCGACATCCACGGGAACCGGATCGCGCTCGAAGCCGTCCTCGACGACATGCCGAGCGTCGACGGCCTCGTGTGTGCGGGCGACGTGGTCGGGTACAATCCCTGGCCGGCCGACTGCGTGGCGACCGTCCGGGAGCGGGGGGTGCCGACGGTGATGGGGAACCACGACCGCGCGGTCGCCCGGGACACCGCGTTCCGGTTCAACGCGATGGCGAAGGCGGGCGTCGATCACGCCCGCGCGGCCCTCGACGACGACGCCCTGTCGTGGCTGGCCGACCTGCCGCCCGAGCGGGTCGTCGCCGACGGGCGGGTGAAACTCGTCCACGGTCACCCCGAGGACCCCGACCGGTACACCTACCCCGAGGAGTTCTCGCCGCGGATGCTCGGCGACGAGGACCTGCTGGTGACGGGCCACACCCACGTCCAGGGCCACCGCGTCTTCGCGGACGGCGTCGTGATGAACCCCGGAAGCGTCGGCCAACCGCGGGACGGCGACCGGCGGGCGGGGTACGCGGTGGTCGAACTGACCGACGGGGCGGGTGGCGGGGCGGTGGCGGTCGAGGAACGGCGCGTCGAGTACGACGTCGACGCCGTCGTCGACGCGGTGCGGGAGGCGGGGTTGCCCGAGCGGATCGGGACGCGGCTGTACGAGGGGCGGTGAGGGGGGCGCTGGCCGGTCAGATCGTCTGTTCCTGGACGATTTTGAGCGTCTCCTCGCGGTCGTCCCAGTCGACGAAGATGGCGACCGAGGTGGCCGAGGTGATGAGGTCGTGGATGTTGATACCGGCCTTGGAGACGGGTTGGACGATATCGAGGATGATCCCGGGGCGGTTCGGGAGTTCGCCGCCCGTGACCCGGATGACGGCGAAGTGGCTCTCGACGGTCACCGAGGAGAGGGTCTCGTCCTCGACGACCCGTTCGTGGAGGACGTACTCGGCGTCCTCGGAGATATCCTCGTCGACGTAGAAGGTGACCGAGTCCATGCCGCTGGCGACGGCGTCGATGTTGATGTTCTCGTCGCGAAGCGACTGCGTGAGGTCGGCGAGGATGCCCGGCCGGTTCCGCAGGGCGCGGCCGGCGACGGTGATGCAGGCGAGGGGTTCGTCCTGCATGTCGATGAGGTTCTGGAACTGGCCCTCGATCTTCGTGCCGCCGGTCAGCAGGTCGCCGTGCTGGTAGTGGACGACCCTGACCGTCAGGTCCTCGTCCTTGTAGGAGAGGGCGCTGGGGGCGACAACCTCGGCGCCCCGGAAGGAGAGGTTCCGGAGTTCGTCGACGGTGATGTTGCCGACGTTGCGTGCGCCCTCGACGACCCGGGGGTCGCCGGTCATGACGCCCTCGACGTCGGTGACGATGACCACCTCGTCGGCGTCCATGAACTTGCCGAGCATCACGGCCGTGGTGTCGCTGCCGCCGCGCCCGAGCGTGGTCACCTTACCGTCGAGTGTCTGGGCCAGAAAGCCCGTGATGACGGGGACGACGTTGTCGAGGTCGTCGGCGAGGTCCTGGGCGCGTTGCAGCGTCTCCTCGGCGTCGACCTCGCCGTACTCGTCGGTGATGATCGGCCACGCCGCCGATCCGGGTTCGACGAAGGTTGCGTCGACGCCGCGGGAGGCCAGCGCCGCCTTCAGCATCCGGACGCTCGTCCGCTCGCCCATGCTGACGATCTCCGCGCGGTCGGGATCCTCGGCCTCGAAGGTGATCTCCTCTAAGAGTTCGTCGGTCGTCGATCCCATGGCGCTCGCGACGATGGCGACCTCGTGGCCCTCCGCGACGGCCTTCGCGACGGTGTCGGCCGCGCGTTCGATTCGGTCACCGCTGCCCAGCGAGGTGCCGCCGAACTTCGCCACTACGCGCATCGTGGAGCCTCCGCGGGTGCCGACCGGTACGCAATCATGGCAGGGGGTAGCGAGGTGGACGGTAATAACTGTGTTCACTCGCTCCGGGGCGTGATCCGGGCTTGGCCGGCGAGCCCGGTGTTTTTGTGCGTATGGTTAGTATTATGACACTCTGGAACTCGACCATGGACGACCGACAAGAGACGACGAAGACCATCCGTCCGTACTGTGGCGTCGGCTGTGGCATCGCCGTGACCGACGACATGCGGTTCGTGCCGTGGGGGGACGCGCCGGTCAACGACGGTCGGATCTGCATCGAGGGGGGTGCGGCGACGGAGGTGGTCGAGCACGAGGACCGGCTGACCGAGCCGATGGTCCGGGACGGCGGCGACCTCCGCGAGGCGACGTGAGAGGAGGCCTACGGGCGGATCGTCGACGGGATGGAGCGCATCCGCGACGAACACGGGGCGGACGCCATGGGCTTTTACGGCTGATCGAACATTACAACACGGGGACGATGACCAGGCGGTCGCCGACGCTCGACCGTCAGCATCCCGAGAACTTCGTCGACGTCCATCCCACCGACGCGGAGCGATACGGGGTCGGCGACGGCGACGTCGTGACGCCCCGGTCGCGGCGCGGCGAGATCGACGTCGCGGCGCAGGTGACCGACGACATCAAGGAGGGTACCATCTGGACGACGATCCACTTCGCGGCGTCGTCGGCCAACCGCCTCACCAACGACGTCCTCGACGAGCGCGCGAAGATCCCCGAGTACGAGGCGTCGGCCGTGGAGACGTCGGCGTCGAACCGGCGGAGGCGCCCGGCGACGACTGAGCGCCGCCGCCAACGATCCGCGAAGCGGCGGAACGACGGCGAGCGTTTAAGCGCCTCCCGCCGCTAGTGAGGGTATGGAAGTGCGCGACGCGGTCGAGGCCGACGCCGACGCGCTCTCGGCCATCGCGGACGTGCCGGCCGACGTGATCCGGAACCTGATCCACGACCGGACGGTCCGGGTCGCGGTGCGCGAACCGACGGCCGCGGGGCCGAACGCCGACGCCGACGACGGCGACGCCCGCGACGTGGACGGATTCGTCAGCTTCGACGTCCGGGAGGGGACCGTCCACGTGACACAGTTGGCGGGGACCGAGACGGCCTGCGAGCGGCTGCTCGGCGAACCCGTCCGCTTCGCCACGAACGAGGGGATGACCGTCGAACTGCTGGCGATCAGCGGCGACGACGGCGTCCAGGCGGCCGCCGAGGCGACGGGCTTCGAACGCGATGGCCACGGTCCGACCTTCGACGGGAAACCGACGGTTCGCTACCGGCTCGATCCGTCCTAGGGCCGCCGTCAGGCGAACTTCCGGACCGTCAGGTTCAGCGTGTCGAGGTCGACGATGGGGGCGAAGCCGGCGTCGGGGTCGATGTTGACGCTCTTCTGGAAGGCGGTCTGGGCCTGCCAGCAGCCGCTGTTGACCGCGAGGACGTTGTGGTACTTCCCGTAGCCGAGCTTGTGGACGTGTCCGGTGTGGAAGATATCGGGGACGTCCTCGATCACGAGGTAATCCCGCTCCTCGGGAGCCAGGCGCATGTGGCCGCCGTACTTCGGGGCGACGTGCCGTTTCTTCAGCAGGTGGTACATCGCACGGTGGGGGTCGTCGTAGCTCGCCTTCCCCTCGGGGAGTTCGGCGATCACCTCGTCGAGCGAGACGCCGTGGTACATCAGAACCGAGACGCCCTCGACGGTCACGGTCGAGGGGTTGCCGACGATCCGCGCGTCGTGGGCGCTCATGATGTCCCGGAGCTCCTCGTCGAAGGCCGGCTGGGGCTCCGCGAGCCGAACGGCGTCGTGGTTCCCCGGGATCATCACGATCTCCATGTCGCCGGGGACCGCCTTGAGATGCTCCGAGAACCGCTCGTACTGGTCGTAGATGTCGACGATATCGAGTTCCTCGTCCTGGTCGGGGTAGACGCCGACCCCCTCGACCATGTCGCCGGCGAGCAACAGGTACTCGACGGCCGCGGCCTCATCGGTGTGGAGCCAGTCGGCGAACCGCTCCCAGGCGTCGGCCATGAACTCCTGGCTGCCGACGTGGACGTCCGAGACGAGCGCCGCCTGCACGTGCCGGTCGGCCGTGTTCGGTCGGTGCGTCCGGGGTACGTCGGGGAAGTGGAGCGCGTCGACGAAGACGATGCCCGCGTCGTCGGAGAGGGTGCCCTCGACGGCGACACACTCGTCGAGGAGGAGTTCGTCCACCAGGTCGGCGATGTCCCGGTCCTTCGTGATCAGACAGGGGAAGGTCCCGGTCGTGTCCTCGAGTTCGACGATCCAGTGGCCGTTCGCCGAGGAGCGGACGTCGTTCACCAGTCCGATCATGGCCACGTCGCTCCCGCCGGGCATGTCGTCGATGGCCGACGCCGGACGGTGGTTCACCCGCCCCCGTAGCTGTTCCGAGAGCTTCTCGTACCGGTCACGGAACACGGAGACGAAGTCCCCGTACTCGCCGGTGCCGGTACTCCGGCCGGTGATGTCGCCGGCGACGTCCGGTTGCTGGGGTTGGCGGGTTGCCGTCCCCGACTCCGACCCCGTATCCAGCTCCGAAGACCCCTTTGTTTCGACTGGAGAACTACTTTCGGTCGCGGAATTTTTTGGTTTTTCTGGTGGAGTCGAAACGGCGGTGTTGTCGGCGGCGGCGTCCGGACGTTCGGGGTCGATGGCGTCGGCGGACGGAGGGGCGGCGGCCGCGTCGTCGCCGCCGGTCCCGGAAGCGGCGTCGGCCGACGACAGCGCCGACCGGACGTGGTCGGTCGTGAGTCGGAGCGCGTCGTCGGGGGCCGACTCGACGGCGGCGTCGAGGGCCGTCGCAGGGTCGGCGGCGCCCGCCAGGAGCGTCACCGCTTCCCGTTCGGCGTTGTAGCCACGGCGGGCGAGTTCCCGGGCGATCCGGGCGGGCGTCTCGAGGGACACAGGGGAGGCACGGGAAGCGCCGGCAAAAGGATGCTGGAAGCCCCCGGAGTCCAGAAGCTTCAACTCCGGTGACGGTAAACGGCAACCGATGAGTGCCGACGACGGTCCGCGGCCGTCCGACCGGGAGGCGGACCACGACGCCGAGGGACCGGGTCCGGCGGGACTGGCCGATCGGGCGGCGGACCACGACGCCGAGGGACCGGGTCCGGCGGGACTGGCCGATCGGGCGGCGGACCACGACGCCGAGAGGTCGGACCGGGCGGGGCCGCTCGACCGGGTGGCCGGGAACGAGGGCCTCCGACTCGTCGTCCGCGAGACCGCGCTGAGCGTCGGTGCCGTGGTCGCCATCGGACTGTTGCTCTTTGCGATCAGCGGCGTGTGGCCGCCGATGGTCGCCGTCGAGAGCGGGAGCATGGAGCCACACATGCAGAAAGGCGACCTGGTCTTCATCACCGACACCAGCCGGTTCGCACCCGACGCCGCCCACGAAGGGACGGGCGTCGTCACCCGTGAGACGGGTCGCGAGGTCGGCTACTGGAAGTTCGGGGCCCACGGGTCGGTGATCGTCTACGACGAACCCGCCGACGCCGGACCGCCCGTGATCCACCGCGCACAGTTCTGGGTCGAGGAGGGGGAGAACTGGTACGACCGCGCGAACCCCGACTACGTCACCGGGAGCGACTGCGGCGAGGTGCCGAACTGTCCGGCACCGAACGCCGGGTTCGTAACCAAAGGCGACCACAACGGGGCGTACGACCAGGTGAACGGGATCAGCAAGCCCGTCAAGCCGGAGTGGATCGTCGGGGTCGCCCGCGTCCGGATCCCGTATCTCGGCTGGGTGCGTCTCGGCGTCTCCGGGACCGTCCTCGGGACGACGACCCACACGGCGACGGGACCGACCGCCGCAGCCGTGACCGTCGACACCCCGACCGTCGGAGGCCCACCGGGGGTCGACCGAACGACGCCACGCCGGGTGTCGACGCCGTCGCCGGCGGCGCAGGCACCCACGCCGTAGCGCTGCCGCTCGGATCGGGTAGCGCGTTCGACGACGCAGTGCCCGTCGGCGACGACGCTCAGTTGTCGAACCGGGCCTGCACGAACGGCTGGGCGTTCTCGATGTCGCCGAGCCGGGAGTCGGAGAGCAGGACGGCCTCGGTCTCCTCGACGGGAACCGAGAGGCTGATCTCCTTGGTCCGCCCGTAGCGTCCCTTGCTCACCACGACGGCGTTGACGATGCCGAGCATGTCGAGTTCGGAGATGAGGTCGGTGACGCGCCGCTGGGTGAGGACGTCGGCGTCGATTTCCTCGCACAACCGCTTGTAGATGTTGTACACCTCGCCCGTGTTGATGTTGTGAACGCCGTTTTTCTCCAGGAGGATGATCGCGAAGAGGACGATCTTCGACTGGGTAGGGAGGGTGCGTACTACCTCGATGACCCGGTCGAGTTCGATCTTGTCCTGGGCCTGCCGGACGTGTCGCTCCTCGACGGTGTTGGCCTGTCCGCGTTCGGCGAGTTCGCCGGCGGTCCGGAGTAGATCGAGGGCGCGGCGGGCGTCGCCGTGTTCCTGGGCCGCGAAGGCGGCACAGAGGGGGATGACGTCCTCGGTGAGGGCGCCGTTCTCGAAGGCAACGTCGGCACGGTGCTGGAGGATGTCCCGCAACTGGTTGGCGTCGTAGGGGGGGAAGACGATTTCCTCCTCCCCGAGGCTCGACTTGACACGGGGGTCGAGGAAGTCGGTGAACTTCAGATCGTTCGAGATGCCCATGATCGAGATACGGGAGTTGTCGAGTTCGGAGTTCATCCGCGAGAGGTTATAGAGCGTGTCGTCGCCGGACTTCTCGACCAGTTTGTCGATTTCGTCGAGCATGATGACGACGACGCGTTCGTGATAGTCGACCGCCTCGAAGAAGGAACTGTAGACGCGGTCGGTGGGCCAGCCCGTCATGGGGACGGACTCCATATCCTCCCGGTCGGCTTCGAGCGTGTCGATTCGTTCGTCGATGGCGTCGAGGGAGTCGAAACGCGTGTCCGCGAGCGTGCGATCACCCTCCGTGACCGACGACCGGAGGGCCGCGAGGTCGTCGAGCCGTCCGTCGATGACGTCCCGGTTCTTCTCGATGAACTTGTTGGCGAGCTGTGCCAGGACGCGATACTGGGTGTCGGTCACCTCGCAGTTGATATACTCGACCTCGCAGGGGACGTCGTACTTCTGGGACGTCGATTCGAGTTCCTTGCTGACGAACTTCGCGCTCGCGGTCTTGCCCGTCCCGGTCTTCCCGTAGATGAGGATGTTCGAGGGTGTATCCCCCCGCAGCGCCGAGACGAGGATCGTCGCCATCTGATTGATCTGCTCGTTCCGGTGTGGCAGTTCGTGTGGCGTGTAGGAGGGGCGGAGCACCTCCTTGTTCTCGAAGATCGGCTCGCCGGAGAGGAGGTCGTCGAACAGTCCCTGGTTGTCGTCCTCGTCCTCGTCCTCGTCCTCGTCCTCGAGGACGTCGTCGATGTCGACGTCGCCGGAGATGTCGCTCGTCCGGTCGCGAGCGGGCGCGTCCAGATCGTGCTCCTCGGCGTCGACCTCGGAGCGATCGTCGGAAGGTGAGTCGTTCGCGTCCATTCGGTGAAACCCCGCCGTTTCCACTGGAAGACGCGCCGAGACGGGACGGTTCGGGTCGTTTTTCCCACCGCCGAACCCCTCGGCGCGTCCAGATGATCCAGGGGAAACAGAGGAGCAGGCGGTAGAAAAACCTTCCCCCTCGTCGGTCCTCGCAACCGGGAAGTCGCGAGAGCGTGTCTGCAGCCCGATGCATGGCGATTCGGGCGAAACCGGTCGTCGCCTATCACTCGTCCGACGGACGCAACCCGGGCCCGGGCCGGACCCCCCCACCCCTTCGTTTCGGGTGGAACGGTGAAAGAGGGGGTGGGGGTGAGAAGGGATTACTAGTACAGCAAGCTATAAGAACAAGGCGATTAAACCATACCCGTACTCCATCTGCAACTCTATTTTCACTAGGAGTGTGTGTGGATTCTAGGGATCGACCCGGCTTCGTGTCATCGAACCACCATTGTCACCCGGTCCGTCGACCACGGGGCTGTCCGTCTCCACCCGAAACGAAGGGGTGGGGGGCGGCCAGTATCGTCGTCTCGATCCCGTGATGCCGGTCGTTCCCGTCACCCGGGTTTCGTCGGCGGGCGGTCCGCCGTAGCCCGCGCGTTTCGCCGTCCGACGTCGCCCGCTACTGACAGGTCGGTTATGGTTGTCTGACGCACACTTAAGTGAACGCGGAGACCTTCATCCCGCATACGCCCTCTCGCGGCGGTAGACGGGAGGTGCGGGAGGATAGGATGGGACTGCTCACAGGACTCAGAGACAGCATCACACGAGTTACGGATCGACTGTTCTCGGCCAGTGATCCCAAGCGCATCGGGATCTACGGACCGCCGAACGCCGGGAAGACAACACTCGCGAACCGGATCGCACGCGACTGGACGGGGGACGCCGTCGGCCCGGAGAGTCACGTCCCCCACGAGACCCGTCGCGCCCGCCGGAAGGAGAACGTCGAGATCGAGCGCAACGGGAGTACGGTCACCATCGACATCGTCGACACTCCCGGGGTCACGACGAAGGTCGATTACAAGGAGTTCCTCGAACACGACATCGAGGAGGAGGACGCGGTTCGTCGCTCCCGCGAGGCGACCGAGGGGGTCGCGGAGGCGATGCACTGGCTCCGCGAGGACGTCGACGGCGTCATCTACGTCCTCGACAGTACCGAGGACCCGTTCACGCAGGTGAACACGATGCTTATCGGGATCATCGAGAGCCAGGACCTCCCGGTGCTCATCCTCGCGAACAAGACGGACCTCGAGGACTCGAACATCAAGCAGATCGAGAACGCCTTCCCGCAACACGAGACGATCCCGCTCTCGGCGCTGGAAGGCGACAACATGGACGAAGTGTACGACAAGATCGCGGAGTACTTCGGGTGATGAATCATGCCTGAAGCAACTCCGCCAGACGTCGACGGCGTCCAGATCGACCTCATCAGCGGGGCGCGGATGGAGGACCTCACGGGTATGGAGAAGATCCGCCTCATCCTCGACGGCGTCCGCGAGGGGAACATCGTCATCCTCGAGGAGGGGCTCTCCCCCGACGAGGAGTCGAAACTCATCGAGGTGACGATGACCGAGATCAGCCCCGACGAGTTCAACGGGATCGAGATCGAGACCTACCCCCGCTCCGAGACCGCGGACCGGAGCTTCCTCGACCGGCTGATGGGACGGGAGTCGACGAAGAAACTCACCGTCATCGGGCCGGCGAACCAGATCCAGACGCTCCACAAGGACGAGAACCTCATCAGCGCCCTCGTCTCACGCAAGTAATGCCCCACCAGTGTACGAACTGTGAACGCGTCTTCGCCGACGGGTCCAAGGAGATGCTCTCCGGGTGTCCCGACTGCGGGGGGAACAAGTTCCAGTTCAAACCGGACTCCGCGACCGAGACGCCGACGCTCGGCGACGAACCGGGGGGTGGCGGCGCCGACGCCGGAACGTCCACGGGAACGACTGCCGACACGTCACCCGCTCCCTCGCCGTCGCCCTCGGCCGGGGAGTCGACATCCGGGGGGACGGTATCGGCCGACGCCGATCCCGGCGCGGCCTCGGACTCGACGCCGGCCTCGGCGGACGACACGGCCGCCGGCACCGACGACGACCTCATCGAGGCCGAGTCCGACCCGAGCGCCCTCGAGGAGGACACCGCGCAGGCGGACGCCCGGAGCGACGTGGTCTCGCCCGACGAGCTCGACGACGCCGCGTCCCCGCCCCAGTCGGTCGACGACGCCGCCCACGCCGTCCCGCCGACGTCGGACGAGTCGCCGGGGATCGAGGACCTCCGAGCGGAGCTCAACGACCAGTTCGAGAGCATCAAGATCCTCGAACCCGGGCAGTACGAACTCAACCTGATGGAACTGTACGACCGCCAGGAGTGCATCATCTCCCTGCAGGAGGACGGCCACTACGTCATCGAGGTGGCCGACACCTGGCGCGACGACGCGTAACCCTTCCGCCGGATTCATGACTATCCGTCCCGTCCACCCCTCAGCGACGCTCGTTCCGACCGTCCCGTCGTGCCACCATCTCTTCCCGTTCTGTGCCACCGATCCACACCCCTTTGTTTCAACTGTAGTATACCCTCAGAGCCCCTTCGAAGCGATTTAATAGCGAGAACCGTGTGGACGGGAAACGAAGGTGTTTCGCCGGTCGGGCGTCGAAATCGCTCCCCGAGGTCGCAGTGCGTGGCGACGGAGACTACAACGTTTATGCGGGACCGCACCGATCCTCCGGTATGAGTCAGGCGACCAAGGTCGTGGTAGCGACGGTCGGCGTATCGGCGGTCCTCGCGGCTATCCTCGTCGTGGGTGCCCTGCTCGGGTGATGTTCGAGCGCCGGGCGCTCCCCGACCACCTGGAGGCCGTCCGTGAGCGACACGCTCCGGACTCGATCGTCCTCGACGCCGACACCGACTTCGAGACGCTGCCGCCGGCGACGGCCGAGGACCTCGGGTTGCTGGTCGACGCCCTCGATCCAGCGACCTACCCCGAATCGTGGGTGCCCGAGGATGCCCCTCGGCCGCTTCACCGGTACGCGGGTTCGGACTTTACCGTCGGCCTCCCGGGCGACGGGACGGTGATGTGGACCCGCCAGACCGTCCCCCCGACCGTCCTCGTGAAGGCCCGTGCGGCGGGTACGCCGGACGCCTTCCTCGAGTTTCTCCTCGCGGAGGCGTTCGTCCGGATCGGTCTCGACGTGCCCGAGTCGTTTCTCCCCTTCTTCGGGGACGCGTACCCCGACCTCGACGCGGCGATCCCGCTCGGACCCGCGGCGGTCTACCAGATCGCGGCGGCGCTCTACGAGGGGTGGCTCGGCCGCCGGACCCGACCGATCTTCGCCGACTGGGACGACGACCAGCCCCGCCTCCACGACGCGTGGGCCGACGCCGGCGACAGCCTCCGGGGCCGCGTCGCGGACCTCCCCGGCGCGGTCGCCCGCGGGGAGACGGAGTTCGCCGACGCGACCGAACTGGCCTGCTCGGCGATCAAGCACGGACTGGACCTGCCCGCCCCCTTCGCGGCCCTGGATACGACCGCCTACGTGGACTACGGCCCCGAGTACGCCGTCCGGTGGGCGGCGACGACCTTCGAGAAACTGAGCGAGGGGCCCGTCGACTGATACGGATTATTGTAACTGTTCACCGGTGGTTCGCCGGACTCCTGGCGAACCACCGGCACTGACTTACAATGAACAGTATGACCCGTCAGGTGTCGAACGTCGCGGTGACGTCGCCGTCGACCCCCAGATCGAGGACGCCGTCGAACAGTTCGCGAAAGCGGGTCAGCGTCGCCTCGTCGTGGACCTCCTTCGAGAGGTGGAACAGGCCGACTGCGTCGTACTCCGCCAGCAGATCGAGGAGCTGTTTCGTCGCCTCGTACACCCGGTCCTCGTCCGCGTAGTACGCCATCTCGGTGAGCGAGTCGACGCTCACCCGCCGTTTCCCCTCGTGGCTCCCCAGGAAGGCCTCCGTCTTGGCGACGATGCCGTCGAGGTCGTCCGGCGAGGCGACGTAGTGGACGCGGTCCGAGGGGCGTCGGGAGTAGCCCCGTTCGACGGAGAGCGTATCCAGGATGTCCGCCCGGGACTCGTCGACGTCGTAGTGTTCGAGCTTCTGTTCGACCTCGCGAGCGGTGGTCCGGGTCGAAACGACGAGGAAGTTGTCCGTGTCGGTCTTCAGAAAGTCGGTGTCGATGCGGTCGGTCTCGCCGATGCTCGGGTGCAACAGGAGGATACCCGTCCCGCCGGGAATCGTCTCCGGCGCGCCGTCGATGGCGAGCGTGTAATCCATACCCGTCTCTCCGACCGAACGGACTTAAGACTGCGGGTGGCCGCCACGGACGATCAGAACAGCGAATCGGCCGTCGCGGCGCCGATGACGCTGAACACCGCGCCGACGCTGACGGCCTTGAGCGTCACTTCGATGGTACCGACCGCGACGGTGAGGCCGCCGACTCCGACCGTCCGCCCCGCCTCCCCGTCGAGGAACGTCCCGGGCGCCCCGAACGACAGGGCGAGGACGAGCACCGAGCAGTAGGAGACGAGGATCAGGGAGACGAACCGGAGCGGCACGCCACCGACCTCGGACTCGCTGTCGGGGTCCCGGTCGTCGGCCTTGTAGAGCGTCCCGTACCCGATCGCGAGGACGATCCCGACGGTCGCCAGCGCCTGTATCCACGTCATGTCGGCGGCCAGCGTCCACACCTCCTCCGTGACGACGAACGGGCCCGCTAGGAGGAACCCCCCGACGATCTGCTGGGCGGTGTCGGCCAACCTGAACCGCCGCGTCGCGCCGACCATACCCCCACCTCGCTCTCCCGCGGTAAAGGAGCGGTGTTTCCGCGTGTCCGTCCGTTCTTCGATGGCTCGCCGACGCGGTTCCGGGCCCGCCCCGGTCGGCGGCTGGGAAACGACTTTCATTGCGCCCGCCGCAGGTGACGGCGTGACCCTCCAACGTCGATACGTCCTGGGTGCGCTCCTCGCCCTCCTGGCGCTCGTCGCCGGCGCCCTCCTCGCTGACGTGCTCGCGACGGTCTTTTTCGCCATCACCGTCGCCTACCTCCTCTTTCCCCTCCGCGAGGAGCTGACCCGCCGAGGGTTCTCGCTGTGGCGGGCCAGCTTCGTCACGACGCTCGTGGCCGCCCTCGCCGTCGTCGTCCTCGCCGCGCCGCCGGTGTTGGTGGTCGTCACCCGCATCGACGCCATCGTCGCCTTCCTCGCGGCGCTCCCACCGACTCTCTCGGTGGAACTCTACGGGCTCTCGGCGAGCGTCACCCTCTCACAGGCCCGGACCGTCGCCGTCTCCTTCGGCCGTCAGCTCGCCCGATCTTTCGCCGTCGTCGCCCCCGTCCTCGCCCTCAAGCTGACGGTGTTCGGAATGGTGCTGTTCGCCCTCCTCTCCCGCCCGGCCGACACGCACCGGGCGACCCTCGCGGTCGTTCCGGCCGGCTACCGCGACGTGGTCCGGGCGCTGAGTCGACGGACCCGCGCCACCCTCTTCGGTATCTACGTCCTGCAGGCGGCGACGGCCGTCGGCACTTTCGCCGTCGCGCTCGTGCTCTTTTTTCTGCTCGGTTACCCCTACTTCCTCACGCTCGCCGTCCTCGCGGCCATCCTGCAGTTCCTCCCAGTGATCGGACCATCGATCCTGATCGCCGTCCTCGCTCTCGTCCACCTGGCGTCGGGCGACCCGTCCCAGGCCCTCCTAGTGTTCGTCACCGGGTCCCTCCTCGTGGCCTGGCTTCCCGACGTGGTGATCCGCCCCCGGCTGTCGCGTGAAACCGCCGACCTGCCCGGGAGCCTCTATTTCGTCGGCTTCGTCGGCGGCCTCCTGACGGTCGGTGCCGTCGGGGTCATCGCCGGCCCGCTCGTCGTCGGCCTCGTCGTCGAGACGGCGGAACTCCTCTCCACGGAACTCAACGACGTCCACGTCGGGGAGGAGTAGCACGTGCCGGATCGATTCGAGGGCTCGTTCGCTCCCGCTCACTCGGCGTCGCCTTTCTCCGCGGTTCGCTCCCGCTCCCCGCTCCGATCCGAGGCCTCGTTCCCTACGGTCACTCGACCTCGCTTCCCTCCAGCGGTCCGCCCCGCTCGTTCCACTCGGTGAGACTGCCCTCGTAGAAGTCGACCCGTTCGTATCCCAGGTGTCTGAGGACGACGTACGTGTGGCTGATGCGCCGGGCCGTGTTGCAGTAGAGGACGATCCGTCGGTCGCTCGTGATCCCCCGGTCGGCCAGTAGCGACTCCAGTTCCCCGCGGGATTTCAGCCCCCGGCTCTCCTCGTCGACGAGTTCCCGCCAGTCGAGCTGTACCGCGCCCGGGAGGTGTCCCTCCTCGTACTCCCACTCCTCCCGCGTGTCGACGATGACGGCCTCGGTGTCGAGTGCCGCCCGCACCGTCTCGAAATCCACCAGCGGCGAGGACTCCGGCTCCCGCACCTCGTAACTCGACGGCGCCACCTCTGTCGCTTCCGTCGTCGTCTCGTATTCCCGGTTCCACGCACTGAAGTCGCCGTCGAGCAGGTGCCAGTCGCGGTGGCCGTACAGCAACGCCGTCACCAGGAACCGGGCCGCGAAGACGCCGTGTTCGTCGTCGTAGGCGACCAGCCGGTCGTCCGCGTCGATTCCCGCCGCCTCCATCAGCTCCGTCCAGTGTGCCGCTCCGGGGAGCATCCCCTCGTCGCCCGCCTCGCTCCGGAACCGGTCGAAGGGGACGTTGACCGCGCCGGGCACGTGACCGATGCCGTCGAACTCCCAGGCGTCGCGCACGTCGACCACCCGCACCTCGTCGCGGTTGGCGGCGAGCCACTCCGGGGTGACGACGATGTCCTCGTTCATACCCGCCGCTACAGGCCCGTCGGATTTAGTGACGGCGCTTCGGCGCCCGTCCCATACCGAGACAATATTTGCCGGTTCACCGCTCGCCCGACGCCCGTCAGTCGGGGTAGTCCCCGCATTGAACCGCTCGGTCCCGGTAGATGCTGCAATATTTTCCGCTTCGGTGGAGGAATGGCCGCCTCTGCCGTCAGTGTGGGGATTATAGGGGAGGGTGTCGTAACGACTGTTGCTATGTCAGACTCAGCGTACGCGAAAGACGTTCTGGTGTCGGCGGACTGGGTGGACGACCACCTGGACGCCTTCCAGAGCGACGATCCGGACCACCGGCTCGTGGAGGTCGACGTCGACACCGAGGCCTACGACGATGGTCACGCGCCCGGCGCCATCGGCTTCAACTGGGAGACTCAGCTGCAGGACCAGACGACGCGCGACATCCTCTCGAAGGAGGACTTCGAGGACCTCCTGGGGAGCCACGGCATCTCCGAGGACTCCACCGTCGTCCTGTACGGGGACAACTCCAACTGGTTCGCGGCCTACACCTACTGGCAGTTCAAGTACTACGGCCACGACGACGTCCGCCTGATGGACGGCGGCCGCGACTACTGGCTCGAGAACGACTATCCGCTCACCGAGGAGGTCCCCGAGTTCTCCGCGGTCGACTACGAGGCGTCCGGCCCCCGCGAGAGCATCCGCGCCTACCGCGAGGACGTCGAGAACGCCATCGAGCGCGGCCTTCCGCTCGTGGACGTCCGAAGCCCCGAGGAGTTCTCCGGCGAGATCCTCGCGCCCCCGGGACTGCAGGAGACCGCCCAGCGCGGCGGCCACATCCCCGGCGCGAAGAACATCTCGTGGGCCGCCGTCACCAACGACGACGGCACGTTCAAGACCCGCGAGGAGATCCAGGACCTCTACGCCGAGGAAGGCATCGACGGCGAGGGGACGACCGTCGCCTACTGCCGGATCGGCGAACGATCCTCGGTCGCCTGGTTCGCGCTCCACGAACTCCTCGGCTACGAGGACACCATCAACTACGACGGCTCCTGGACCGAGTGGGGCAACCTCGTCGGTGCCCCGGTCGAGAAAGGCGAGGCCGACGACTAGTCGGCCTCGCAGCGGAGCGGCGAGCGGTAGCGAGCCGCGGAGAAGGGCAGCGGCGACTAGCCGCTCACGGCCACACCGTCCTCACGTTCTTTCGACCGTCCACCGGGTAGCGACGGGAGCGGTACGGGACGGCGAGCCGCTGGCGATGCATACAAACGGGCCCCCCTCGTACCGCGGTCCATGGACGGCACGACGCTCGTCGAGACGCTGACAGACGACTTGGAGACGGAGCTCTCGCGGCTCGGCTCCTCGAAGTGGCTCTACGCGCTGACGGAGGGGGAGATGACCGGTTCGACGGTCCGCGCCGCGGCGGCGGCGGACGCGTCGGCGGCCGCCGAACGGTTCGAGGCCTGGGCGGCCGACGGCGGGACCGCGGACCTCTTCGCCGACCTCGCGGACACGGCCACGGACCGGGCCGACACCGTCGACGCCGACGCCGACCCCGCCGACCGCCGGACCTACGGGACGCTCGCCGGGTTCGACGACCCCGTCGCGCGCCTCGGGGGCGCCCTCGGCCACTCGCTCGTCCTCGACCGGACGGTCGGCCAGATGGTCGGTTTCTTCGTCGGCGACGCCGACCCCTCGACGGCCGGCACCTTCCGTGACCTCCGGGACGAGGCCGACGCCGACCGGGATCGAATCGTCGCCGCGCTCGACGACCGCTGTGACTCGGACGCGGACTGGGACCGCGCCCGGAGCGCCGCGACGGCCGTCGTCGAGGCGACCTACGAGGACTACGTCGAGACGCTCGAATCCATGGGTATCAAACCGAAGAACGTCTGTTGAGCCGGCGGGTCGATCTCCACTCGAAGCGGAGGGGTTCGGGAACGACCCGCACGGTGACTCACACCCCGTCGAGGGTCTTCCGGTGTTCGGTGATGGCGTCCATCGCCGCCTGGATGTGTTCGCCGACCTCGTCGCCGGTCGCCGCTTCGACCTCCCGGAGCGCGTTCTCGTGGCGCGCCAGGCGGCCGTGGTCCGCCCCCGTCTCCACCAGGTCGGCCAGGCTGTCGGCCTGTGTTTCCAGTCGGTCCTGTTCGTCGCCGTCGGCCAAGTCGGCCGCGGCGCGCAGTTCTTCGCTCGCCAGTTCGAGTTGCTGGGCCATACGCGACGCTACGCCGTCGGGGATGAAGTTTTTTCGGAGCACTCCCGACGTCCGGCGGCGATCCGCCACGCTCCGGCGTCAGCCACCGACCGAAAGGGAACGGTCGACCGTGTCCACGATCCGCCGTCGCCCCGGTCGCCGCGTCCCCCGATCACTGCAGCGAGAGTCCCGCGAACAGTCCCACAACGCCCCCGACGACCGCCGTCAGCAGCAGGAACACGGCCAGTCCCCCCGACTCGAACCCTCCCGCTCGAGGCCACGACGACAGGATCACCGCGCCGCCGATGAGGAACACGAGCAGTAGCCCGAGGGGGGTCCCGGCGGGTCGCGACTCCCCATCCACGTTTCGCTCCGTGACTGGGCTGTCCGCCGATCCAGTCCCGACGTCCGTGCCCATCCCACCGACGCCGGAGTCGCTCACGGCCGTCGCCGTCTCGCCCAGGAGGAGCCGCCAGAGTATCGACCCTGCATCGGAGCGCTCGGCGCCCCACGCCAGCGCCACGAGGACGAGGACCCCGACCGCCGCGAGGGCGGAGCCGTCGCCGTCCTCGTCGTCGGTCGCCGTCCCGAGCGCCTCGCTCACCGACCACGCGGAGACGCCGGTCAACAGCGAGAGCAGGCGTATCGCCGTGACCAGCAGCGACAGGTCCCCGCGAGACGGCACCAGGGTCAAGCCGAGGAAGACGACTCCCGCCCCGATCGCGATCCGCTTGACCCGCTTTCGGATCGCGTCGATCCGGCCCAGTCGTCGCCAGCGATCCACCGGGACGTACTCGGCGGCGTCGACCGTCGTTCCGCTCATCCTCCCTCCCGTCGTTCGTCGTGTTCGTTCCCGGCGAGTCCACGCCGGCCGCCCGGGCACGCGCCGTCCATAACGGTCCGTTAGTCCCGAATTCGAATATGCGTTCGGACCGCGTCGGCCTCGACCGGCGGAGCGAATCCGTCAAGTCCGTCCAGTACCCACGTACACCCATCGTGAGCGACGAGAACTCCGGGCCGCTCCAGCCCGACCGCCCCGACGCCGACCGCGCCTTCCGGGTCGACGCTCCCTTCGAGCCCGCGGGCGACCAGCCCGACGCCATCGAGGAACTCGTCGCCGGCTACGAGGCCGGGATGGCCGAGCAGACGCTCCTCGGGGTGACCGGTTCCGGCAAGACGAACACGGTGTCGTGGGTGATCGAGGAACTCCAGCAGCCGACGCTCGTCATCGCCCACAACAAGACCCTCGCCGCACAGCTCTACGAGGAGTTCCGGAACCTCTTCCCCGACAACGCCGTCGAGTATTTCGTCTCCTACTACGACTACTACCAGCCCGAGGCGTACGTCGAACAGACGGACACCTTCATCGACAAGGACGCCTCGATCAACGACGAGATCGACCGTCTGCGCCACTCGGCCACCCGCTCGCTGTTGACCCGCGAGGACGTGATCGTCGTCGCCTCGGTGTCGGCCATCTACGGCCTCGGCGACCCTGCGAACTACGTCGACATGGCCCTCCGCCTCGAAGCGGGCCAGGCGATCGACCGCGACGAACTGCTGGCCCGCCTGGTCGACCTCAACTACGAGCGCAACGACGTCGACTTCACCCAGGGCACCTTCCGGGTGCGGGGCGACACCGTCGAGGTGTTCCCGATGTACGGCCGCTACGCCCTCCGAGTGGAGTTCTGGGGCGACGAGATCGACCGCCTGACGAAACTCGATCCGCTGGAAGGCGAGGTGAAGAGCCGCGAACCCGCCGCCCTGATCCACCCGGCGGAACACTACTCCATCCCCGAGGAGCGCCTCGAAAACGCCATCGAAGAGATCGAGGCCCTGATGGAGGATCGGGTCGCCTACTTCGAGCGCCAGGGTGACCTCGTCGCCGCCCAGCGGATCGAGGAGCGCACCACCTTCGACATCGAGATGCTCCGCGAGACGGGCTACTGCTCGGGCATCGAGAACTACTCCGTCCACCTCTCGGACCGGGACTCCGGCGAGGCGCCCTACACCCTCCTCGATTACTTCCCCGACGACTTCCTCACCGTCATCGACGAGTCCCACCAGACCCTCCCCCAGATCAAAGGGCAGTACGAGGGCGACAAGTCCCGCAAGGACTCGCTGGTCGAGAACGGCTTTCGCCTCCCGACCGCCTACGACAACCGCCCGCTCACCTTCGACGAGTTCGTCGAGAAGACGAACCGCACCCTCTACGTCTCGGCCACCCCGGGCGACTACGAACGGGAGCACTCCGACCAGGTGGTCGAACAGATCGTTCGGCCCACGTATCTGGTCGACCCCGCGGTCGAAGTCGCCGACGCCACCGGCCAGGTCGAGGACCTCATGGACCGCATCGACGAGCGGATCGAACGCGACGAACGCGTCCTCGTCACGACGCTCACCAAGCGCATGGCCGAGGACCTCACCGAGTACCTCTCGGAGGCCGGCGTGGCGGTGGAGTACATGCACGACGAGACGGACACCTTGGAGCGTCACGAACTGATTCGGGGGCTTCGCCTCGGGGAGTTCGACGTCCTCGTCGGCATCAACCTCCTCCGCGAGGGGCTCGACATCCCCGAGGTGTCGCTGGTGGCCATCCTCGACGCCGACCAGGAGGGCTTCCTCCGCTCGGAGACGACGCTCGTCCAGACGATGGGACGGGCGGCCCGCAACGTCAACGGCGAGGTCGTGTTGTACGCCGACGAGGTCACCGACGCCATGCAGTCGGCCATCGACGAGACCCGCCGTCGCCGCCGCATCCAGCGCGAGTTCAACGAGGAACACGGTCACGACCCGACGACCATCGAGAAGGCGGTCGGCGAGACCAACCTTCCGGGGAGCGAGACGGACACCTCCGGGGTGACGGGCGACGCCCCCGAGACCGACGAGGAGGCCCGCGCCCGGATCGAGGCGCTCGAAGACCGGATGGAGACCGCCGCCGACAACCTGGAGTTCGAACTCGCGGCCGACATCCGCGACCGCATCCGCGAACTCCGCGCCGAGTTCGAGTTCGAGGACGCCGACGACGGCGTCGCCCCCGAACTCGACTCCGAGTTCTGAGCGTGGGTCGTCCCTCGCCGCCGGTGGCTAGCCCTCCGCGACGGGACCGTGGGATCCGTCACCAATTTTTATTACCCGCGACACACGACCGTCTCAATCGATGAGCCACGAAACCGACTCACCGGGCCTGCGTAGTGAGGGACGATCGACTCCCGAAGACCCCGCGCAGCAGGGTCTCTTCGGCCGTCTCACGGCGCATCTCGCCGAGTGGCCACGACGCTACGTCGAGATGCGTGTCGACGCGCTCGATCCGGATCGCTGATTCACCTTCTCCCCCGTGGCGCGGTGGCGATACCGAGTCCGGCTACCCGAGGCCGACGGCCATCAGGAACAGCGCCGTCGCGATGATGCCGAAAAGCATCGCGACGAACCGCTTGATCGTTCGGGTGCTGAGGGCGTTCGACACGTAGGGGGCGACCTGTCCGCCCGTCACCGTCGCCGGCACCGTGAACACGACCATATTCCAGGGTGTCGAGGCGAGACTGAGCGAGTGACCGCCGACGACCCCGCCGCCGAAGACGTGGACGAGGGAGGCCAGCACCGCCGTCAGGGCGACGACGATGTGGTTCGTCCCGATGGCCACGCGCACCGGAATCCGCGTCCCGAGCATCGAGATGAGCCCCAGTTCGCCGATGCCGAAGCCCGCGAGCCCCTGGAAGGTGCCGCCGACGCTGTAGTTCGCGGCCCGGCGCAGGTAGCCCGCACGGGTGTAGGTGTAGTCGTCGCCTTCGCGGTCGACGCGTGTCACCGTCCCGTCGGTGGCCGTCTCGACGCCCGCTGGCCCGAGTTTGCCGCTGTCGTCGGGGAGTTCGCCGCCGACCGCCGCGCCCCCGTCCGTGGCGGTGCTATCGGTCCCGCCGCCGTGATCGAGATTGGTTTTGAACAGGAGGTAAGCGGCCGCCAGCAGAGCGAGACCGAGCAGCGCGTGAAACAGCGGCTCCGGGATGACGAAGGAGAGCAACGCGCCGCCGACGACGAAGGGGAGCGACCCGCCGACGAGCGTCAGTGCCAGCCGTCGGTCGACGAGTCCGTACTGGACGAACGCCACCGACGAACTCGAGAGTCCGAACGCCTCGCTGATGAGCCCGACTTTCACGATGGTTTCCGGTTCGAGCGGCTGGGCGAAGAGGGGGAACAGGAAGATGAGAAACGGCACGAAGAGGGCGGACCCGCTGATCCCGACGGTGTTCACGATGGTCGCACCGAGCAGGAAGACGGGGAACAGCCACCAGAATTCGAGCCAGTAGGTTACGTCCGTGGTCCCCGTCGTGGGCGCCGAGGTGAGGACTGCGACGACGAAGACGAGCGGCGCCGTGAAGACGAACACGTGTTGGTACTTCAGGAACCACTTCTGCGCACGGCTGTATGCGGACGCAGTCATCGATGGCGGGCGCAGTGAGCGGCCGTCGCCGCGGGGGTTCGTTGTCGGAGCCGAGCGGACGCGGCCTCTCCGACCGTCCCGTCCGACCGATCGGACGGACACACGGTCGTTCCCGACCCCCCCGTTCCGGCCGTCCGCCCGTCTTCGAGTGAACCGTACCGGTCACCGCGCGACGTACCGTCGACCGCGTCACGACCCATTGTCGGACTGTCGGTAGCTCGGTTCGCACAAAAAGGCTTGAGGTTCGAACACTCCGTGTGAGCGGTTCCCGTATCGGAACGAGGGGACCGCCACTACCCTTTTGCATGTCCCCTGCCCACATTCGGGCATGAACCGTGCGCTACTCGACGTGGAAGACCTGCTCAAGCTGGTGCTCCTCCTCGTCCTCGTCTGGCTCGTCCTCAGGGTGGTCGGCGAGGTGTTCGACATCTTCTTCGGCTTGCTTGGGTTCCTCCCGGACCTCCTCGGTCTCCTCGTCGTCGTGTTGATCGTCCTCTGGCTTCTCGACCGCATCTGACGTGTACAGCCTCAACGTCCCCATCCCCGGCGCAGTCGAGCGTCTGGCGAACGACCTCCACCCGAAACTGACGGGGTTCGACCGGCTCCGCGACCGCCACGCCGTCGTCTGCAAGCGGTTCGCGGCCGACGAGGACGACTACCACCGCCTGCGCGAACGCCTCCGCACGGCGCTCTCGCCGACGCCCGCGTTCGAGGCGACGGTGACCGGCGTCGACGCCTTCGAGACGCCCACCCACGGTCCCGGACCCGTGGTCTACCTCGCCGTCGAGAGCCCGGGACTCCGGGACCTGCACCGGCGGCTGGTCGAGACGTTCGGCGTCGTCCACGACGACCTGGAGGGCGCGGCCTACGTGCCCCACGTCACCCTCGCCCGCGACGGCCCGCCCGAGGCGGTCGACCGACTGCTGGCGACGGATATCGAGCCCGTCAGTTGGACGGTGTCGGAACTCCACCTCTGGAGTCGCGCCCGGCGGGAGACGGCGTGGCGCGTGTCCCTGCCCCGACCCTAGCGCTCCCGAACCCGCATCGGCATCCCGTCTTCGGGATGCATCGTCAGCGACCCCCGGAGGTCGAAGGGCTCGTCGCGGGCGTATTCGAGGCGGTACTCGCGACCGACGACCGCGAGGATGATCTTCGCCTCCAGGAGCGAGAAGTGTTTGCCGATGCAGTGGCGTGGCCCGCCGCCGAACGGGAAGTGTGCGAACCGCGGGCGGTCGGCACGCCGCTCCCGGGTCCAGCGGTCGGGGTCGAACCGCTCCGGCTCCGTCCACCACCGCGGCGAGCGGTGGACCGCCCACTGGGGGAGCATGATCGCCGCCCCCTCGGGTATCCGATAGCCCCCGAGTTTCACGTCCACCACGGGTTCCCGGAACATCACGTAGACGGGCGGATAGAGCCGCATCGTCTCCTGGAGCACCCGATCCAGATAGGTCAGCTCCCGGGCGTCCGCGAACGTCGGCGGGCCGTCGAGGACGTCGTCGAGTTCCGCGTGGACCCGCTGCTCGGCGTCGGGATGCTCCGAGAGCAGGTAGAACGCGTAGGTGAGCGTCAGCGCCGTCGTGTCGTGGCCCGCGAGCAGCATCGTCACCACCTCGTCGCGGAGCTGTTCGTCCGTCTGTTCGTTCCGGTTTTGCGCCCGCAGCAGGATCGAGAGCAGGTCCATCGGCGGGTCCTCGTCGTCGGCGCTGCCCTCGGTGCCGCGGCGCTCGTCGATCACGTCCGCCACCACGTCCTCCAGTCGCTGGACTGCGGCCTCGTACGCCCGGTTCTCGGGCGTGGGGAGCCAGTCCGGCGTGACGAACCGGATCGGGTCGGGTTCGAACCGCGCCCCCAGGGGTTCGAGGTTCTCCTGAATCGTCCGCACCCGCTCCTCGCCGAGGTCGACCCCCAGCATGGCGTCGGCGATGATCCGAACCGTCAGCCGTGCCATCTCCAGTTCCAGGTCCAGGTCGTCGCCCGCCGCCCACGTTTCGACGGCCTCGGTCGCGTGTCGGGCCATCACGTCGGCGATGTCGGCGATCCGCGACATGTCGAACGCGGGGTTGGCCAGGTCGCGTTGCTTCCGCCACCGGTCGCCCTCGCTCAGGAGCAGACCGTCGCCGAGGAGGCGGCCGAGCGCGTCGTCCTGGAACGCCGGCTTCCGGTACTTCGCGTGGTCGCCGACCAGGATCCGCTCGATGTCGGCGGGGTTCGTCGCGATGTAGGTCTCCATCGGACCGAGGTCGGCCGCCACCACGTCCCCGTAGGCCGACTCACACGCCGTCAGGAACGAGAAGGGGTCCCGGGCGTACTGTCTGCTGTTGCCGAAGACTGGCTCTCCACGGGGACCGGGAGGCCGTGACTGCTGGCGCATCGCCCGGGGTTAGGCGGGGAGCGACATAAGCGCGTGGCCTCCCCTCACCGGTAGTGTTGAGATACGCATTCGAAACTGAGACCACCTCGAAAGCCCCCGGCGTCTCGGCTCCCGGGACTCGCTGCGCTCCTCACTGCGTTGCGGTGCTTGCGTCGTCCGGGTTCGCCGAGACGCCGGCCCCTTTCAGTCCCACCCAGCGGCGGCCGGTCGGCCAACCGATGCGGGTGGGACTGAAAGGGGCGCCTCGCTGGAGGAAGGCGGCCGACGCAAGGACCGCAGGCCGAAGGCCGAGGACCGCAGCGAGGCCCCCGACTCCAGCGAGGCGGGGCTTTCGAGGTGTCTCCAATCCAATCGCGCTAATCGCAACAGTACCCCCCTCACCCGCTCTCGGGACCCTCCCCGACGAACCAGAAGTCGTACGGCCGGTCCTCGTCCCGGTAGGATTCGAGCGAGAGGGTCACGCGGTACGGGCCCGCGGGTTCGCCCGCCACCACGGCGGCGCGCTCGTCGACCCGGACCCCCTCCACCGCGGTGCCGTTCCCGTAGGTCGCCGTCACGTTCGTGACCACGAGGGCGTGGCCCGCGTCGAACCGGCCGGGCGCGGTGATCCGCGCGAGCGACCGGTCGCCGTCGAGTTCGGTCAGGTCGACGGTCACCGTCGCCGACCGGTGGCACTCGCCCTCCGGCGGCGCGATGGGCGTCACCGTCGGCTTGTACGGGCCGGCGAACGTCTCCCGCCAGCACGGTCCCACGTCCGCGCTCCGCTCGACGAAGACCACCTGGAGCGTCGCGGTCACCGATTCGACGTCGTCGGGGATCGTTCCGGCCCGGACGACGTACTCGACGCCGACCGGTTCCGGCGCCGCAGTCGTCGCGGTCGGTTCGGCTGTCGGTGCCGTCGTGGTCGTCGCGTCGGTCGTCTCCGTCGCCGTCGGTGACGCCTCCGGCGCCACCCCCGAACAGCCGGCGAGGAGGAGCGAGCACGCGACGAGTAGGGGGACCAGTCGTCGCATATTCGACGCGAGCGGATTCGGTCGTGAAATGCTTTCGGGACGGTCACGGCGCCGGCGGGTCGCCGTCGTAGGCGTCGAGGTCGGCGAAGAAGTTCAGGATCGCGAACTCGACTTTCTCGGTCGCCACGTCGATGAGTTCGTCGCGCTCCTCCGGCGGGAACGAGTCGCGGACGCCGTATTTCCCCATATCCCGGCCGGCGCGCGTGTAGCGCTTATCGAGGAGGACCCGCACCCCGTAGTCGTCGGGCGAGCGGATGACCCGCCCGAGCGCCTGTCTGGTCTTGCGGATCG
Organism: Haloplanus salinarum; assembly: GCF_024498175.1. Lineage (NCBI taxonomy): Archaea > Methanobacteriati > Methanobacteriota > Halobacteria > Halobacteriales > Haloferacaceae > Haloplanus > Haloplanus salinarum. Next base: position 2,942,260 of record NZ_CP101823.1, on the reverse strand, counting down.
TCGGGATCTCGACGGCGTAGCGCCACCCCGCGTCGAGGCGGTCGTCGTAGACTCGGTCGTACGCGTCCTGTACCGCCTCCAGTCGCTTCGAGAGGTTCGGATACGGCACGCCGACGACGACGACGGCTCGGGCGTCGTCGCCGTCGAAGCTCACCCCCTCGCCGAGGGTGCCCCACAGCGACGTGAACAGGGCCGCGCCGTCCTCGGCGACGAACCGTCGGCGGAGGTCCTCCGTGGGCGTCCCCGCCTCGTCGAGGTAAGCGTCCGACGCGCCGAGCAGGTCGTGATACCGCTCGGCCTCGGCGTAGGAGGGGAAAAAGCAGAGCGTGTTCCCGGGCGTCATCCGGATCACGTTGGCGAGCGTCTCCGCGACGGTCGCCTGGGTCTCGGGGTCCTCCCGATCGCTGGCGAACAGCGCCGGCCCCTCGACGGCGAACGTCCGCCGGCGCTCCTCGGGGTACGCCAGCCCGTAGGTGAGCGTTGCGGGGTCCGACAGGCCGAGGACGTCCGCGAGCACGTCGAACGGGCGGAGCGTCGCGCTCATCAGCACGCTCGCGGCCACCTCGTCGAACAGGTCCTCGGTCACTCGCCGCGGGATCGCGGTGTAGAGCTCCGCTCGGCCGTACACCTCGTCGGTGCCCGCGTCGCGCCGCACCGCGGCCATCGGGTGGCGGCCGAGGTCGGTCCCCTCGGCCATCCAGTCGGCGACGAAGCCGGCCGCCTGGAGCGTCGGCGACTCCTGTCGGGTCGTCGTCTCGCCGCGCCGGTAGGCCTCCTCGTAGGCCTCGGCGAGCGCCTCCCCGACCTGCAACGCGAGGTCGATCTCGGTGTCGATTCCGCCCCCCTCGTAGGCGTCGAGGAAGGCGAGCGTGAGATCGTCGCGGCGGTCGTCGTTGGCGACGTCGAGGTCGTGCCAGTTCTCCCCGACCTGTTCGCGCTCGCCGAACCCCAGCGCGTCGTCGACGGCCGACTCCAGCCCCGTCAGGAACGCCTCGATCACGTTGCGAGCGCGTCCCGCCCGCGAGTCGTCGGCCTCGTCGAGTTCAGCCAGCGCGCCCTCCAGGGTCCGGGCCGAGAGCGTCCGCGTCGCGTGATCGCGGGCCGCCGACTCGACGTTGTGTGCCTCGTCGAAGACGGTGACGACCTCCGAGGGATCGCGGCCCAGCCACCGGAAGAAGTGTTCGCGGATGGTCGGATCGAGGAGGTGGTGGTAGTTACAGACCGCGAGGTCGACCCCCTCCATCCCCTCCTTGAGGAGTTCGTAGCCACAGAGCCCCCGCTCGTCGGCGTAGGCGTAGATCTCCTCCGGGGTGCGGACGTCTTCGAACAGCCAGTCTTCGAAGGCCTCCGTGTCCCGGGTCAGGTTCGCGCGGTAGTGCTCACAGACGTTCGCGGACTCCAACTCCTCGATCTCCTCCTCGATCGCTTCGAGTTCGTCGACGACGGCCGCCCGGGCCTCGGCGGCCGCCTCCTCGCCCGCGCGCACGTCGTCGAGGAGCGCCTCGCTCCGCTCGGCGAGTTCCCGGCGGTCCGCCTCGGCCTCGACCAGCGAACGCGTGGTCTCCTTGAGGCTCCGGCACTCCTCGTACCCGACGTCGAGGTGACACATCGAGCCCTTGCCCTTGAAGACGACCGCCCGGATCGGCTCCTCGCTCGCGATGGCGCGGGCGTCCTCCACGAACTGGCGCATCTGCTGGTGGACGTTCGTCGTGATGACGACCGTCCGGTCCTCGTCGCGGGCGTGTGCGAGCGCGGGCACCAGGGCCGACAGCGTCTTGCCGGTGCCGGGGGCGCCCTCCAGCAACACGTCCTGGCCGCGGGCGAGCGAGTTGGCGATGCGGTCCATCGCCTCGCGCTGGTTCGGGTACGGCGACTCGTACGGAAAGAACCGCTCGTGTCCCGCCGTGTCTGCCACGGATCGGGCTTACGCGTGCCCGGATTAAAACCCTCGGGCGGGTGCGGGGACCGCTTCGGGGCACGCGGTCGGCACGCTTTACATCGCCGACACGGTAGCCTCCGCCATGCGACCGCTCACTACCACCGGCCGTCGCGTGCGACAGCGAGACGTCGACTGGCGCCGACTGAGGGCTCGATGACCGACCCTCGTCGGACGCCGGCCGCTGCGTTCCGTGACGCTCACGACGGGGCGGGCGTCGAGATGGCCTACGCCGGGCACAACACGTTCCTCAAGGGCGATCCGTGCGACGTCGACGACGTCGCCGCCGACGTGGGTGTCCTCGGTGCCCCCTACGACGGCGCCCTGAGCAACCGCCCGGGCGCCCGCTACGGTCCCGAGGCGCTCCGGCGGGCGAGCGCGTGGTGGGCCTACCTCTCGAACTACAAGGGCGGGCTCACGAACGTCAACACCGGGGCGCAGGTCGACTTCTCCGACCTCTCGGTCGCCGACTGCGGCGACGTCCCCGTCTTCCCGATGGATCGCGAGCGGACGGTGGAGAGCATCGAGGCCCACGTCGCGACGGTCGCCGAGCGGGCGTTTCCGGTGCTGCTCGGCGGCGACCACTACTGCACCTACCCCGCCGTCCGCGGGTTCGCCGAGGGTGCCGGCCACGACACCGTCGGCCTCGTTCAGATCGACGCCCACAGCGATACGGTGACCGAGAGCCCCGTCTTCGGGGGCCACTACCACGGGTCGAGTACGCGCCTCGTCGCCGAGAGCCCGTGGAGCGACTACGAACACGTCAGCCAGGTGGGCATCCGCGGCTACGAGGGCCCCGACTTCGCCGAGTTCGTCGCCGAATCGGGGATCGACTGCTACACGATGCGGGACGTCCACGAACGCGGGATCACGGACGTCGTCACGAGCGCCGTCCAGGCCGCCGCCGCCGGGACCGACGCGGTCTACGTCACCTTCGACATCGACGCCGTGGATCCGGGCGTCGCGCCGGGCACCGGGACGCCGGAGCCCGACGGGCTCAGCTCCCACCAGGCGCTCCGGGCGATGGAGGTCCTGGGCACCCACGACGCCGTCGGCGCCGCCGACCTGATGGAGGTCTCGCCGACCCACGATCCGACCGACTCGACCGGCATCCTCGGGGCCTTCCTCCTCGTGACGCTGCTCGAACGGCTGTTCGCCGAGTGAGTCATACTGGGTATCGTAAGTCAGTACCGGTGGGTCGCCAGGACAGTCCGGCGAACCACCGGTACACCGTTACAATAATCCGTCTCTGTTGAAACGCTCAACGGCTGATAGGAACTGTGTGCTGAATAGGGAGCGCGTATCCGTCACGTAGGCCGACGGTGGTTACGCACCCGAACGGGTCTTGCAAGAATAGTGCACAACCGAGGCATTGTTAACATACAGTAGCGCGACTCCATAATATGGACGTCAATGTCGGAGCCACCGATAAATCAGTGCGGACAATAGTCGGTGCAGTCGCCGGAGTGCTTTCCCTTGCGATTCTCGTCGGGCAGCTCGCCGCGCCAGCTCTTGCCTCACCGGCGCTCGGTGTCGTTGCGCTCATCATGCTTGGAACGGCAGCGACTCGCTCCTGTCCAGTCTACTCCGTCCTGGGCATGAGTACGTGCCCGCGAAACGCTGGGCCGTAGGGCGTCGAATCGAGAACGCTGTTGTCCTTCCGACCACGTAGGGAAACGACGAACCCGACTGGCCTAGGTAGAGATAGCGTCAACGGGACGTGCTGCATACAGCCTCTGTATTCAGCACACCAACTGAGACCGATCACTGCCTGAGGGTTTCAACAAGGCCAATAATCCGTATCAGTCGGCCCGCCGCTCACAGACCGCGGCGAAGTTGGTGATCGTCGCCGTCGCGTTCGAGTCAGCGAAGTCGTACCCGCCCCGCGACCAGTCGCTCGGGTTGTCCTCGACGCGCTCGGTGAACTCGGGGTGGTACTGCACCGTCCAGATCGGCGCCGACTCGTGTCGGGTACAGAAGTAGTCGTTGTAGTCGGTCGTCGCGATGGTTTCCATCCCCCGACCGGGCTCGACGACGAGGTCGGCGTGCAGGACGGGCACCACGTCGCCGACGCCGTCGAGGACCGGGTCGTCCGGCGCCGTCACGTCCATCCCGACGAACGTCGCCCGGCGTCGGTCCTCCACGACCCGTCCGCCGAGGGCGTCGTTGACGAGTTGGTGACCGAAACAGATCCCCAACAGCGGCACTCCGCTGTCGAGACACGACGCCACCAGGTCGCGCTGCCGGTCGATAAACGCGTGGTCCTCCTCGTAGACGCTGGCGGTGCTCCCGCTGATGATCACGCCGTCGTAGACGTCCAGATCGGGGGTCTCCGGATCGTCCGCGTACACGTGATACTCGCCGTCCGGCGTGAGACGTTCGATCTCCGGCCCGAGATACCGGTAGTCCGGCTGTACTTCGTCGTCGAGGACGAGTATCGTCATTGTCGGATGGAGGCTCTCCGATACAATAAAGCGTTCCGTGATCGGTTCGTGTCCGAATCGAGCGTGCTACGTTGGACGCCCTCCACGACTGAGGAAAATACAAATACTCCGCGTCGCACACGGAGGACGATGCATCACCGAGGGACCCATGACCAGTGACGACGGCACGGAGATGGAGCGGCGCATCGAGTCGGCGGACGTCGACCACGTGTTCGTCGAGTTCGGGGACATCAACGGCATCTCCCGCTCGAAACAGGTGCGGGCGGACTACTTCCTCGACAACTGGCGGGACGGCTTCCCGATGAACCTGCTCCTGCTGGTCCAGACGCCGCGCAGCGAGGTGCCCACGGGAAGCGGTTTCGGCGCGGAGATCGATTACGGCGACGGCACCGTCCACCCCGACCCCTCGACGTTCCGACGCCTGCCCTGGCGGGACGACGCCGCCCGCGTCATCTGTGACCTGCACTACGACGGCGAGCCCGTCGCGGCGGCGCCGCGGACCGTCCTCCGCTCCGTGCTCTCGCGGCTGGAGGCGGCGTTCGACTACCGGTGGTATCTCGGGAGCGAACTGGAGTTCTACCTGCTGGATCCGGTCGACGGCGGCTACGAACCCGCGACCGACCACAAACACGAGTGTATCACTTGGGCCACCGAGGCGGTCGCCCCCTTCTACGACCGACTCACCGACTACGCCGACGACTACGGCGTCGACCTGACCTCCCTCCAGCACGAACACGGCCCCGGCCAGCTGGAGGTACTCTTCGACTACGGCCGTCCCCTGTCCCAGGCGGACACGACCTTCGACTTCAAGCGACTGGTGAAACGGACCGCACGCCTCGTCGACCAGCGGGCGACGTTCATGGCGAAACCCTTCGGCGACCGCGAAGGGAGCGGCTACCACCTCCACGTCTCCGCCTTCGACGGCGACGAGAACGTCTTCGCCCCCGCGGACGACGGCGCCCTTTCGACGTTCGGCCGGCACTTCGTCGGCGGCGTCCTGGCGCATGCCGACGCCCTCACCGCGGTCGGGGCGCCGACGCTCAACGCGTTCAAGCGGTTCGACCCGGACGGGTTCGCACCGTACACGGCGTCCTGGGGGGCGGACAACCGCATGACCGGGATCCGGGTGCCGAGGGGGACCCCGCGGATCGAGAACCGGATGCCGAGCGCCGGCGCGAACCCGTATCTGGTCGCCGCGGCGACGCTCGCGGCCGGCTACGACGGCCTGCGCCGCGAACTCGATCCGGGTGATCCGATCGAAGGCGACCCAACGGGCGCGGCGCCGCGACTGCCCGGGTCCCCCGAGGCGGCGCTGCGTGCGCTGGAGGCGGATTCGAAGCTCACGGACCTGCTCGGCGAGGACCTCGTCCGGGCCTACACCGCGAGCAAGCGGCGGGAACTGGAGTCGTTCCGCGAGACCGTGACCGACTGGGAGCGGACCCAGTACGTCGAGACGCTCTAGCCCTGTTCCTCGGCGAGCCGCGGCGCGATCTCCTTGAACGCCTCCAGATGTTCGTCGATGTGGCGTTTCTCGTGTTGGACCGAGATGGTCCACTGCTGTGACGCGTCGTGGGGGTGGGGGACGACCCCCTGGTTGAGCATCCCGAACCAGAAGTTCTCGTGGAACTCCACGTCGACGTGATCGAGATAGTCGCGGTAGTCCTCGATCCGGCGGTCGGTGAACGAGACGATTCCCTGGGAGTTGACGCTCTCGACGTGGCCGGTGATGCCGGCGTCGGCCATGATCTCCTCGTAGCCCGCGGCGAGTCGCTCCCCGAGGTCGTTGACGTGTCGGTAGGCGTCCTCGGTGAGGACGTCTTGGAGGACCGTCTTGACGACGCGGGCGACCAGCGGGTTCCCGTTGTAGGTGCCGTAGTGGGCGGTGTGATCCTCGATGACGGACATGACCTCCTCGCGGCCGCCGAAAGCACCCACGGGGAAGTTGCCGCCGATGCTCTTTGCCATCGTCACGAGGTCGGGTTCGACGTCGTAATACTCCGCCGCACCGCCCGGAGCGATCTTCACGCCGGTCTTGACCTCGTCGAAGATGTAGACGACGCCGTACTCGTCACAGAGTTCCCGGAGCCCCTGCAGGAACCCGTCGTACGGTTGCGTGACGCCCTTGGCGAGGACGACCGGCTCGACGATCAGCGCGCCGATCTCGTTGACGTGTTCGTCGAGGATGTCCTCGACGGCGTCGAGGTCGTTGAACGGGGCGACCTCGACGGTCTCGGCCACCTCGTCCGGAATCCCGTCGCTCTCGACGACCTTGTTCGGGCGCTTCGGGTGGCCGACCTGTCCCGCCGGGGTCGACTTGCTGATGAGGGCGTAGTCGTGGACGCCGTGGTAGGACCCCTCGATCTTCAGGAGCTTGTCCCGCCCGGAGTAGGCGCGGGCGACCCGGATGGCGTGCATGGTGCTCTCGGTGCCGCTGTTCGTGAACCGCACCTTGTCGACCATCGACCACCGCTTTTTCAGCTCCGCCGCGGCCTCCCCGAGCAGTTCGTGGGGGTGGGTGTACAGCGTTCCATCCGAGAGCTGATCGGCCGCGGCCTCGGTCACCGCGGGGTGTGCGTGGCCGACCATGCCGGCTCCGTTGTTCATGTCGAAGTCGACGTAGGCGTTGCCGTCGACGTCGTGGAGGTGGACGCCTTCGGCCCGGTCGACGACGAAGGGATACGGGTCCCAGGCGCGGTAGGTGCTCGCGACGCCGGCGGGAACGTCCTCCGTGAGACGTTCGTAGGCCCGCTCGCTCTCGGCGGTCCGCTCGCGATACCGCGCCTCGTAGTCGCTCCAGAGATCCATAGGTGCGGCTAGACCGCTCGAAATTTAAAATTTTGTATCGTATACCACATTCGAGAATATTATAGAACTCAGTACATCTTTACGAGCCATCGTCGTACGGAATTGCATCCGACTGCCGGCGTCAGTCGGTGAAGTAGTAGCTGATGAGGACCAGCGAGATGCTGAACAGGAGCACGAGGGTGCTGATGGCGTTGATGACCGGGCTCGTACCGTGTTGGATCTTCGACCAGATGTAGATGGGGAGGGTGTTTTTCACGCCGCTGGTGAAAAACGCGATGAGGAAGTCGTCGAAGGAGAGCGTGAAGGCAAAGAGCGCGCCGCTGACGATGCCGGGCATGAGGATCGGCAGGGTGACGCGGCGGTAGGCCTGCCACCGGCTCGCGCCGAGGTCACGTGCCGCCTCCTCCATGGCCGGGTCGAACCCTCGGAGCCGCGAGGTGACGGTGATGAGGACGAACGGCGTGACGAACACCAGCTGTCCGATCATGACCGTCTTCAGCGACGTCGAGATGCCGATGTAGTTGAACCAGTTGAGCAGCGCCACCCCGAGGATGAGGCCGGGAATGGTCATCGGCGCGACCACGAGCAGGCGATAGAGGCTCTTGAGTTTGAAGTCGTACCGGACGAGGGTGACGGCCCCGAGGGTACCGAGCACCGTCGCGACCGTCGTGACGACGGCGCCGACGTAGAGGCTGTTCACCGCGGCGTCGATCAGCCGGCTGTTGGCCGCGAGTTGCCGGTACCACCGGAACGTGAAGCCGTCCCAGGGGACCGTCGAGAAGGTCCCCCGCTCGAAGGAGAAGACGATGAGGACGATGATGGGCGCATAGAGGAACAGGAAGACCAGCGCCGACCAGGCGCGGATCCAGTTGCGTTCGACGAATCGGACGACCGACGCCACGGAGAACTCGGTTCCCCGCTCGTGTTGCGACTGCGTGCTCATTGGAACATCTCCTCCAGGTTGACGTAGCCGAGCAGCGACCACAGCACCCCGACGACGACGATCATCAGGACGCTCCCGAGCGCGGCGCCCATCGGCCAGTCACCGCCGATGCCGAACTCGTAGGCGATCCGGGTCCCCATGAACAGTTCGCCGCCGCCGAGCATCGCGGGGACGATGTACGCCCCCATGCTGAAGATGAACACGAAGATGAACCCCCCGACGAGCCCCGACAGCGACAGCGGGAGGACGATCCGGCGGAACACGGCGTACCGCGAGGCGCCCAGGTCGTAGGCGGCCTCGATGATCTCGCCGTCGATCTTTTCGAGACTCGAGTACAGCGGGAGGATCATGAACGGCAACCACAGATACGTCAGCCCGAGCCAGATGGAGAACTGGGTGTTGATGATCCACTCGAGGGGCTGGTTCAGGATACCGACCGCGATGAGCGCGGAGTTGAGGACGCCCTGAGAACCCAGGATGATCTTCCACCCGTAGACGCGGACGATGAAGTTCGTCCAGAAGGGGATCATCACCAGCACCGCGAGTTGGTTCTTGTACCGCCCGCCGAACCGGGCGATGTAGTACGCGAGCGGGTACGCGACGACGGCCGCCGTCACCGTCGTCAACACCGCGAGCGTCGTCGTGTTCACGAACGCGGTCCGGTTGACGAACTCCGTGAACACCGCCAAGAAGTTCCGGATCCCGTAGTCCGGGATCAGCACCAGGTCCTCCATGCGCATCGACGCGATGTAGAACATGATGAGCACCGGGCCGATGAAGAACAACAACTCCAGCAACACCAGCGGCCCCGCGGTCACGAGGAGGTCCCGGGAGATGGGTGGTGATTCGAACAGAGACCAACCTCCCTTCGATTCTTGAGACGCTTGTTCTGCCATGGCTCAGATTAGTAATACTATGTCCAATATATGTTGTGGTGGCCACCGATCGTCCCGATCGACGGGACCACGGCCGGGCGGCGCCGGCGAAAGTAGACACGTGGTACGGTGTGACGATTAATACATGGACTTCATTCATAAATAGAGTACATAATCAGATCTTGTCCGAAACAAGGAGTAAGTATAAGTCGTTAGATTTTGCATTGGTGTGTATGACGGATTCGAGGTCGAACGCGGGCGAGGGTGGCGTATCGAACGGATCGGGCCGTCGTGCCTTCCTGGTGGCGGCGGGCAGCGTCGGGGCCGCGGGGCTCGCGGGCTGTGCCGGCCGTCGTGAGGTCGGCGGCGGCGGCGACGGCGGCGACGGCAGCGATGGCGGCGACGGTGGTTCCGACGGGACGACCACCGGAAGCGCCTCCGGTGACGGGAACACGTTGAACATCCTGACCTGGGAGGGGTACGGCACCGACGAAATCGTCAGCGAGTTCGAGAGCGAACACGACGCGACGGTCAACATCAAACTCCTCTCGAGCGACCCGGAGGGGTTCAACACGCTCCAGAGCGGTGGGACGGAGACCTTCGATCTCCTGACGCTGAACAACACGTGGGCACAGCGCCACGCACAGGCGGGTACGATCGAACCGCTCGACCCCGCGGACTACCCCGAGCGGGAGAACTTCCTGGAGCGGTTCCAGGAGCCGTTCAGTTCGTTCCGTCACGACGGGGAGATGTACGCCCTCCCGACGCGGTGGGGGTGGGACACGCTCACCGTGAACACGGATCAGGTCCCCGAGGAGCATTACCAGTCGTACGAGACCCTCTGGACCGGCGGGCCGAACGGCGAGTACGAGGGGGAGATCGGCATCATGGACTGGCCGACGTGGAACATCCCGAAGATCGCGCTCTCGCTCGGCTACCCGCCCTTCGAGCAGACGGAGTCACAGCTCGAGGACATCCGCTCGAAGCTCGTCGACATGTTCTCGAACATGAACGCCGTCTACTCCGGGACCAGCGCGATCCGGCAGGCGTTCCTGCAGGAGGACATCGTGATGGCGCCCGTCGGCAACTTCGCGATGAGCCAGCTCCGCGCCGAGGGCAACGACTGGGTCGACGTCGTCATCCCGGAGCAGGGCGGGATGCAGTGGACCGAGGGGCTCTGCATCGTGAAGAACCCGACCAACCGGGAGCTCGCCGTCGAGTTCCAGCGGAAGATCATCTCCGCACAGGGGCAGTACAACGTCGCCTGGAAGCCCTCCGCGAAGAGCCCGCCGGTCAACACCGAGTCCTTCGACATGTTCGACGACAGCCAACAGCAGGCGCTCATGTTCAACGAGGACGGGTTCGACGCCGCGGCGGAGATCTCCCAGAACACGACGCCCTACGAGTTCTCGCCGATCACCGACACCTGGACCGACCTCTGGACCGAGGCGAAAGCCCGGGCCGGGATCTGAGCGGTCGGAACCGAACGATCCATGAGTTCACCACGACTATCCCCCGACAGTGAGATGACCGACGGGACTGTCCAAGAGACCGGGCGGATACAGCTAGAGGCGCTCCGGAAGGAGTACGGCGACCTCGTCGCGGTCGAGGGCGTCGACCTCGAGATCAGGGCCGGGGAGTTCCTGACCCTGCTGGGGCCGTCGGGGTGTGGCAAATCGACGACGCTCCGCATGATCGCGGGCCTGGAGACGCCCTCCGACGGCGACGTGTTCATCAGCGGAAACCGCGTGACTCCGCTCTCCGCGAACGAGCGCGACACCAGCATGGTGTTCCAGGAGTGGGCGCTGTTCCCCCACATGACCGTCAAGGAGAACGTCGCGTTCGGCCTCGAGATGGACGGCGTCCCGGCCGACGAGCGGGACCGCCGCATCGACGACATCCTCGAACTCGTCGAACTCCCGGACTACCACGACCGGCGGGCGACGGAGCTGTCCGGCGGACAGAAACAGCGCGTGGCCATGGCCCGGGCGCTCGTCCGCGAACCCGACGTCCTCCTGCTCGACGAGCCGTTGGCGAGTCTCGACCGGAAGCTCCGCCAGCACATGGAGGTCGAACTGAAGAAGATCCAGGAGGAACTCGGCATCACCTTCCTCTACGTGACTCACGACCAGGAGGAGGCGCTGACGATGAGCGACCGGATCGCGGTCATGAACGACGGGCGGATCGAACAGGTGGGCGAGGCCAGCGAGGTGTACGAACACCCCGAGACGACCTTCGTGGCGAACTTCCTCGGCGAGACGAACCTCTTCGAGGGGACCTACGAGGCCGGCGACGGCGTCGGCACCATCAGGACCGACGGCCTCGACGTCACGGTCGAGTCCGTCGACGACGCGGACGGCCGGAACGCGGCAGCCGCCGTCCGTCCCGAGCGGGTCCAGCTAGTCGACGGCGGCGAGACGCTGAACACGACCAACGAGTGGACGGGTACCGTCGAGGACGCCATCTACAAGGGGTCGATCCAGCAGTACCACGTCGACGTGGGTCCCGTCGAACTCCACGTCGAACGGCAGATCAACGAGACGACCCGCGCGTTCGACGAGGGCGCCGAAGTCTCCGTCGGGTTCCCCGCCACCTCGGGCGAACTCATCTTCGAGTGAACGTCGTCTCACTCGATCGGCGAACGATGAACCTCGTCCAAGACTTGGAAAGTTTGATACCGGGAGGAGTCGACATCGGTTCCAGACTGGTCGCGGGGAACGCGACGAGGACACTATGGACGAGAAAGACATCCGCATTCTGAAGACGGTCGCGTCGGAGGGCATCACGAGTCCGGATCGCATTCAGGAACACACCGGCATCCCGAAATCGACGGTCCACTACCGGCTCGACCAGCTCCGCGAGCGGGGCGTCCTGGAAAACGACCTCGGCGACATGGACCTCTCGAAGCTCGGCCTCGACATCACGGTCATCAGCGAGGTGTACGCCGAGTTCGACGAGGGGTACCACACGACCGTCGGCGAGAAACTCTCCGACATCGAAGGGGTAAATCAGGTGTATTTCACGATGGGTGACACCGACTTCATCGTCGTCGCCCACGTCACGAGCCGGCAGATGGTCGAGTCGCTGATCGAGGATTACGAGGCCATCGACGAGATCAGACGCACGAGTTCGCGGTTCGTCATCACGACGGTCAAACGCGAGCCGTACCCCATCAACGACTTCGGGACGGAGGCGCTGGTCGACTCGGTCGTCGAGGACTGAGACGCGCCCGCCGCCCCGACCCACACTCCTGCGCGCGCCGAGTGGTTGTATCACGTCCCAACATCGTGGCGTAACCTGTATTGTCTCCGCATCGAATAGGTTCGGGAGGACACACAACAACATTTATTGAGAGCACAGGACAGTATTCGAATATGATACACGACACCGGACCGCTACTGGCGCTCGACGTCGGGGAGCGCGAGGCGACGACGGCCGACATCGACACGATCCAGGAACGGTACATCGGCGGCCGCGGCGTGGCGACGCGTCTGGCCCACGAGCGCATCCCCTTCGACGCCGATCCGCTCGGTCCGGAGAACCGGCTCGTGTTCACGACGGGGCCCATGCAGGCCTCGACGATGAGCTTCACCGGGCGGATGAACTGTACGGGCATCTCGCCACTGACCGACGGTCTGCTGTCGAGCAACGCCGGCGGGTTCATGTCGCGGAACTTCGTGGACACGGGGTACGGGGCGGTCGAGATTGCCGGCCAGAGCGACGAACTGCTGGCGATCCACGTCCGCGACGACGGCGTCGAGTTCGAACCCGTCCCGGACCTCGCGGGGGCGACCGTCCCGGAGACGGTCGACTACCTCGAAGCCGAACACGGCATCGGCAGCGATCGGACGGCGGTGATCGGCCCGGCCGGCGAAAACGAGGTCCGGTTCGCGTCCATCATGACCTCCGAGGAGCGCGCCTTCGGCCGCGGCGGTCTCGGGGCGGTCATGGGCGCGAAGAACGTCAAGGCGATCACCGTCGGCGGCGACGCCGACCGCGGGATCGAGATCGACGCGACCCAGAACGAGGTCCACCGCGAGGCGGCGACGGCCGACGACATCATGAAACGGCAGGGGACCGTCGCGGTGATGGAGTTGGCGAACGAGGTCGAGGGACTCCCCTCCTACTACTTCTCCGAGCGACAGTTCGAGGGCGTCGACGGGATCGACGGCGCGGCAGTGGAGGAGAAGAAGTACAAGAAAGGCACCTGTTCGGCCTGTGCCTTCGCCTGCAAACTGCCGACGAAGGACGAGGCGGCGGGCGTCGAGACGGAGGGCCCGGAGTTCGAGGTGGCGATGGCCTTCGGCTCGAACTCCGGCGTCGACGACATCGTCGAGGTGATGAAGTCGAACGAGCTCTGTGACCGCTACGGGCTGGACGCCATCTCCGCGGGCAACACGGTCGCGGCCTACCTCGCCGCGAACGACGCGTTCGGCGACACCGACCTGATCCACGAGACCGTCGAGAAGATCGCCCGCCGAGAGGGCGTCGGCGACATCCTCGCGGAGGGTATCGACCGCGTCCACGACGACCTGGGCGTCGAGAACTGGTCGGTCAAGGGGATGGACTTCGCCGCCCACGAGGGCCGCGTCCTCCACGGCCAGGGGCTCTCGTACGCCGTCGCCAACCGCGGCGCCGACCACATGTACGCGACCTTCTACTCCGTCGAGTATCCGCTCGTCGACGAGGAGCAGGCCCTGGAGCCCTCGGGGACGCTCGGCAAGGCCGACACCCTCGTCCACCGCGAGAACCTGATGGCGCTCAACGACAGCGGCGTCGTCTGTAAGTTCTCCCGGTCGTACATGAACCCGGACCGCTACGAGCGACTGTTCGACGCCGACATGGCGGACCTGCTCGCGGTCGGCGACCGCGTCGTGACCCTCGAACGCCACTTCAACAACCAGCGCGGGTTCGACCGCGCGGACGACCGCCTCCCCTACGACCTCCCCGACCTCGACCGGGCGCTCGACGAGTATTACGACCGCCGCGGCTGGGAGGACGGCGTCGTCCCCGACGAGGCGCTCCCCGACGACTACGGCGCGACGGCCGTCGAGGGCTGACCTCGTTCGTATACGAACCTATTTTCACCCCGAATATTGGAGCATTATTCGAGAATGCTTAATTTAATGGGAAAGCGTCCACATAGCCACGGGTAACGGATGTCACAGGAGCACACATCGAGGACGACCAACGCGACGGTCGAAGCGCAGTACGAGGAGTACCTGATGCCGATCTGGAAGGAGCTGAACGTCCCGGTGCGGCGGGCCGACGGGTGGACCGTCGAGGACTTCGACGGCAACGAGTATCTGGACGTCTTCTCGGGCATCTCCGTGACGAACGTCGGCCACGGCAACGAGGCGGTCGTCGAGGCCGCCAAGGAGCAACTCGACGAGTTCGTCCACGGCTGTACGTACGTCCACCCCCACCAGCCCGCGGCGGAACTGGGCGAGAAACTCGCCGAGGTGACGCCGGGGGACCTGCAGAAATCCTTCTTCTGTAACTCGGGGACCGAGGCCGTCGAGGGCGCGATCAAACTCGCCCGCAAGTACACCGGCAACAAGGAAGTGCTGGCCCTGGAGATGTCGTTCCACGGCCGGACCCTCGGCAGCCTCGCGCTGACCGGCAACAAGGCCTACAAATCCGACATGGCGCCGACGATCAACGACGTCGCCCACGTCGCGCCGCCCTACGCCTACCGGTGTCAGCTGTGCGACGGCGGTCCCTGTTCGTGTGCCTGTGCCGAGGACGTCGAACGTGTCATCGACACGCACACCGCCGACGACCTCGCGGCGGTGGTCGTCGAACCGGTGATGGGCGAGGGCGGCATCATCGTCCCGCCGGAGGGGTGGCTCTCCCGGGTGCAGGAGATCGCCCACGACCACGGCGCCCTGTTGATCGTCGACGAGGTCCAGTCCGGCTACGGCCGCACCGGCGAGCTGTGGGCGTCGGACCACTTCGACGTCGTGCCCGACATCATGCCCCAGGCGAAGGGGATCGCCAACGGCCTCCCGCTGGGGGCCTTCACCGCTCGCCCGGAGATCGCCGACGCCTTCGAGTCCGGCGATCACCTCTCGACGTTCGGCGGCAACCCCGTCGCCTGTGCGGCGGCCCTCGCGACCATCGAGGAGCTACAGGGCGGTATCGTCGACGACGCCCGCGAACGGGGGGCGTGGCTGAGCGACCGCCTCGCCGACCTGGAGGCGTACGACGTCGTCGGCGAGACCCGCGGCCTCGGGCTGATGCAGGGGGTCGAACTCGTCGACCCCTCGGACACCGGCCCGATGGACGTCGCGCCCGCGCCCGATCCGAAACTCGCGAAACACGTCGGTCACCACCTCCGCGAGGCGGGCATCGTGATCGGCGTCGGTGGCTTCCACTCGAACGTCCTCCGGTTCCAGCCGCCGCTGACCATCCCCCGCGACGAACTCGAACGGACCGTCGCCGCTATCGAGGACGCCCTCGACGACTGGGACTGACAGTCTACACCGCGTCCTCGGTCGCCACGTAGACGGCGCCGAGGACGGCCCCGTAGACGGCGTGCCACAGGAGCGACGGCGGCGCGAAGTTGGGGAACGGTGGCGACGCGGGGGAGCCGACCGCGCTCAACCAGAGCGGCATGACTAGGGCCGCGAGACCGATCCACGTCGCGACGCCCCACGCGATGCCGAGGCCGACCCGCTTCGTCGGTGTCCGCACGCCGCTCATGTCGACCAGCGCCGCGAAGACCACACCCAGCACCGCCCCGTGGGAGACGTGGACCACCATGCCGAGTCCCGGACTCGGCGGCGGCGCCAGCGTGTACAGCGACGGTATCGCGACCGCCAGCGTCGGGGCGTTCATCGCGAGGACGAGCGCCCCCATGACCAGCGCCCCGGCGACCCCGCCGATGACGCCCGCCCGCCAGTTGCCGTCCAGTTCGCCGGTTCCGGTCGCGCTTTCGGTCTGTGTTGCCATGTCACACCACAGAACGAGCGGGAACAACCCCGTTCGGGGATCGGACGCGGGAGACACACGTCGCCGCCGGAGTTATGTCGACGGGGTACACAGGACAAGGGTTGGACAGTTGACTATTCGTCGTGTCGCCGGGGATCGGCTAGTCGAGCAGTTCGACCAACAGGCCGGCTTGTGCGTGCAGGCGGTTCTCCGCCTGCTGCCAGATCAACTCGCGGTCGCTCTCGATGACGTCGTCGGTGATCTCCTCCCCGCGGTGGGCGGGCAGGCAGTGCATCACCTTGGCGTCGTGTCCGGCGAGCAGGTCCGCGTTCACCTGGTAGCCCTCGAAGGCCGACAGTTTCTCCTCGCGGACGTCCTCCTCGCCCATCGACACCCACACGTCGGTGTAGACGACGTCGGCGTCGGCGACGGCCGTCTCGGGGTCGTCGACGACCGTCGGCGCGGTCCCGAGTTCGGCCGCGCGGTCCATCACGCCCGCGTCGACGCCGTAGGACGGCGGGGTCGTGACGGTACACTCCAAGTCGGCGAGTGCCGCCCCGAGGACGAAGGACTGGGCGACGTTGTTGCCGTCGCCGATCCAGGCGACGGTCACGTCGTCGAACCCGCCGAACGCCTCGCGGATCGTCAGCAGGTCCGCGAGCGTCTGACAGGGGTGGGCGTCGTCGGTCAACCCGTTGACGACGGGCACGTCGGCGTACGCCGCCAGTTCCGCCGCGTCCGCGTGATCGAACAGCCGCGCCATGATGGCGTCGGCGTAGCCCGCGAGCGCGCGGGCGGTGTCTTTCACCGGCTCCCCCCGCCCGAGGTGGATGTCGTCCGGGCCGAGGAAGATGGCGTGGCCGCCGAGCCGCGTCATCGCCGTCTCGAAGGAGGTGCGGGTGCGTGTGCTCGGCTTCTCGAACACCATCGCGAGCGTCCGCCGGCAGAGGTCGGTGTCGTCCTCGCCGGCCTTGATCGCCGCCGCGCGGTCGAGCACCGTCTCCAGTTCCGCGGCCGTGAGGTCGTCCACGTCCAGCAGGTCGGTCGTCTCGACACTCATGCCTCTCCCTCCGTGAGCCGCTCGCAGACGTCGAGCAACACGTCGACCGACCGGTCGTACTCGGAGAGCGGAAGGTGTTCGTCGGGCGCGTGATCGAGGTCCGAGTCGCCGGGACCGTAGGTGACCATGGGGCAGTCCCACGCCGACGCGAAGACGTTCATGTCGGCCGTCCCGGTCTTGCGCAGGAGCCGCGGATCGCCGCCGGCCTCACGGATGGCCGCCCGAAACGCCCGCGCCACGGGCGTCCGCGGGCTCTCCATCACCGGCGGGACCCGGTCGTACCAGTGGACGGTGCCCGCGTCGAGTTGGCCGTCGGCCATCTCGCGGACGTCGTCGACGGTGTACTTCGGTGGAACCCGGAGCTGGATCTCCATCGTCGCCTCGACTGAGAGGCCGTCGACGCTGGCGCCCCCCTCGAACGACGTGGGCTTGCAGGTGACCCGCTCGAAGACGGGCAGATACTCGTCGGGGTCGAACTCCGCCTCGACCCGCGACCACCAGTCCATCGCGTCCTGGATCGCGTTGTTCTCCGGGCGCGAGGTGTGGCCCGACTCGCTGGTGGCGACGTACGTCCCCGCCAGCAGGCCGCGGTAGCCGAGGGTGATGCCCGTCCAGCCGCTCGGCTCGCCGTTGACGACCGCGCCGGGTTCCGGCCGGTCGCTCTCGATCACGTGTCGGGCGCCCCGGGAGTCGACCTCCTCGCCGACGACGCCGAGGAAGCTCACGCCCGTCTCGACGGCCGCGACGGCCATCGCCGCCAGCGACCCGGTCGCGTCGACGCTCCCGCGCCCCCACAGCGCCGGCTCGCCGTCCGTCGACGTGACCTCGACCGGGATGTCACCCGGCACCGTGTCGATGTGGGAGGTCAGGAGGACGGCGTCGTCCCCCGGGGCGTGGACGTTGCCCACCTCGTCGATCCGAACCTCGCGGCCGTGGGCCTCGAAGAAGTCGACGAGGCGCCGGGCCGCGGCCTCCTCCTCGCCCGAGGGCGACGGGATCTCGACTAGGTCGACGAGGAGCCGTTGGGCCGCGGTCAGTTCGGTCCCGTCGGTCTCGCTCACGGTCACAGTACCGCCTCCAGGGCCTCGACCATCCGATCGGCGTGGTCCTCCTCGACGATCAGCGGCGGCAACAGCCGGAGGACGGTCCGCCCGGCCGGGAGCGCGAGGATCCCCTCCTCCAGCGCCAGGTCCCGCAGGAGGCGGTTCGACCCCCGCTTCACCTCGACGCCGATCATCAGCCCCTCGCCCCTGACGTCACGGACCGGGAGGTCCGCTGCCTCGATCGACTCCATCAGGTAGCTCCCCACGTCCGCGGCGTGGGTCGGGAGGTCCTCCTCGACGACGACGTCGAGGGTGGCGTTGGCGGCCGCACAGACGACGGGGCTGCCGCTGAACGTCGACCCGTGTTCGGGGTCGGCGTCGGCGATCCAGTCCGCACAGACCGTCGCGCCGAGCGGCAGGCCGCTGGCGACCCCCTTCGCGGTCGTGAGGATGTCGGGAGCGACGTCCGCGCGGTCGCAGGCCCACAGCGTTCCGGTGCGGCCGACGCCGGTCTGGATCTCGTCGAAGACGAGGGCGGCGCCGGCCTTCCGCGTAACCGAGCGTGCCCGCTTCAGGTACGACGGGGGGGCAGGGTGGATGCCGCCCTCGCCCTGGATGGGCTCCAGGAAGACCGCCGCCGTCTCCTCGTCGACCGCCTCGGCGAGTTCCTCGCCGTCGCCGTAGGTGACGAACTCGATCCCGCCCGCGAGCGGTTCGAACGGCTTCTTGTACTTGTCCTTCCAGGTCATCGCGAGGGCGCCGAGCGTCCGGCCGTGGAAGCCACGGCGGGTGGCGACGATCTTTTCCCGCCCGGTGGCGTTGCGGGCGAACTTCATCGCCGCCTCGTTGGCCTCGGTGCCCGAGTTGCACAGCCAGACGTTGTCGAGGCCGGGCGGCGACACCGTCGCCAGCTTCTCGTACAGCGTCGTCCGGGCCTCGACCGGATACGATGCCTGGACGTACAGCAGGTCCTCGGCCTGCGATTTCACGGCGTCGACGACCCGCGGGTGACAGTGACCCACGGCCGCGACGGCGTAACTCGCGCCGAAGTCGAGGTATTCGGTCCCGTCGTCGGCGTAGAGGGTCGCCCCCTCGCCGCGTTCGATCCCGATCGGCTTCTCCGAAAAGACGAATCCGCTCATGTATTCTCCAGTGCGCTCGCGTGGATATGTGTCCCGCCGTCGCCGAGCGCGTCCGTCACGGGCGCGTCGGCGTTGGCGTCGGCGACGACCACCTCGGACGCCCCCGATTCGAGGGCCTCCGTCGCGGCCATCACCTTCTTGGTCATGAACCCCTCCGCGGCGTCGGTCAGCGCGTCGTACTCCGCGGGGGTGGTCACCGAGTCGATCAGCGTCGACGGGTCGTCGGGGTCGGCGTACACGCCCGCGACGTCCGTGAGGACGACCAGCCGAGCGCCGAGCGCGCCCGCGACGGCCGCGGCCGCCCGGTCGGCGTCCGTGTTCACCGCCACGCCGTCGTCGGCGAGCATCGGCGGGCCCGCGACGGGCGTGTATCCCTCGCCAAGCAGCGACTCCAGCAGGCCGGCGTTCACCGACTCGATCCGCCCCGAGTGGTCGCCGCGCTTGATCTTCTTCTTGCCGTCCTCCACCACCCGCACTGCGGACTTCCGGGCGCCCGTGAGCAGGCCGCCGTCGACCCCCGAGAGGCCGACGGCGTCGACGCCCGCCGCGCGGAACGCCGCGACGAGGTCGGTGTTGACTTTGCCCATCGCCATCGTGAACGCCTCCATGGTCGCCTCGTCGGTGAAGCGGCCGACCACGCCGTCCGGCGTCTCGACGTACGTCGGGTCGATGTCGAGGCGATCCAGCAGGTCGTCGACCGCCGTGGAGCCGCCGTGGACGACGGCGACGGGTTCGCCCGTCTCGACCAGGTCGGCCACGTCGGCGACGGCGCCGGCCGGATCGACCGCCTTCGCACCCCCGATCTTGACGACGACGGTCACGCGAGGCACCTCCGGTGGCTCGCGTGACGCTGGAAGGCGCAGCCCGCGGAGCGGCGAACGGCGGCGCCGTGAGCCCGCGAGCAGGAACGTCTTTCTGAAGTCATGGCGCGCCCACGGGGTGGAGTCCCTGGAACGCTAGCCCTGCGGTCTCCTCGATTCCGAGGGCGACGTTCGCGGCGTGAACCGCCTGTCCGGCCGAGCCCTTCATCATGTTGTCGATGGCGGAGAACACCACCACCCGTTCGTTCCCGGGGTCGATCTCGAACCCGACCTCGCCGTAGTTGGTACCGGCGACCGCCTTCGGTTCGGGGTAGCGGTAGACGCCGCCACCGCCGGCGACGGTGCGCATGAACGGCTCGTCGCCGTAGCTCTCGCGGTAGGCGCTCCACATGTCCTTCTTCCCCACCGGCCCGTCCGGGAAGACGTGACAGGTCGCGGCCGCGCCGCGGGTCATGTCGACCGCGTGGACGGTAAAGGACACGGAGAGTCCGAGGAACTCCTCGATTTCGGCCTCGTGACGGTGGCTCGTCGGGGCGTACGGGCGGACGATGCCGGACCGCTCGGGGTGCGAGGAGGCCGCGCCGCCGCCCGCACCGCCCTCCGAGGAGCCGACCTTCACGTCGACGACGACGTCCTCGTCGCCCGAGAGGACGCCCGCGTCGAAGAGGGGCTTCAGTCCCAGGATGGTCGCCGTCGCGTTACAGCCACCGGAGGCGATCAGGTCGGCGCCGGGGAGGTTCTCGCGGTTGAGCTCCGGCAGGGCGTACTCGGCGTCGGCCAGTAGCTCCGGCCGGTCGTGGCCGTCGTACCACTCGTCGTACTGCGTCTCGCTCCCCAGCCGGAAGTCCGCGCTCAGGTCCACCACGGTGTCGGCGGCGTCCCGGAAAGCGTCGATGCGCTCCATCGAGACGCCGTGGGGCGTCGCCGCGAAGAGCACGTCGACGGGTTCGAGTTCCGACGGGTCGGTAAACCGGAGGTCCATCCCCCGGAGGTTGGGGTGCTGGTGGCCCACCGTCTTGCGCTCGTAGCTCCGGCTGGTCGCCTGGACAACCTCGAACTCCGGGTGGCCGTCGAGCAGGCGGAGGAGTTCGCCGCCAGTGAAGCCGCTGCCGCCGACGACGCTCGCGGTGTAGCTCATGCCGTCGCCTCCTGCCGGGCCTTCCCCTCCAGCCAGTCGACGATGGCCGCGGGCACGTCGAAGTCGACACAGGAGTCGAGCGCCTTGAACTCCACCGTGTGGTTCACCTCGTGGACGGTGTAGGAGTCGCCCGTCTCCATGAGGTCGACGCCCAGCAACCCGCCGCCGACGGCGTCGGAGGCCCGCTTCACGAGGTCGGCCACCTCGTCGTCGATTTCGAACTCGTTGACCTCGCCGCCCTTCGCGGCGTTGGTCAGCCAGTGGTCGGAACTGCGGGTCATCGCCGCGACGGGCTCGCCGTCGGTGGCGACGACGCGGATGTCCCGCCCCGGCTTCTCGACGAACTCCTGGATGTAGAACACCTTGTGTTCGTAGTGGCCGAGGGTGGCCTTGTGTTCGAGGATGGCCTCGGCGGCGCTCCGGGAGTCCACCTTGGCCATCAGGCGGCCCCACGACCCGATCACCGGCTTGAGCACGCAGGGGTAGCCGAAGTCCTCGATGGATTCGAGGGCGCTGTCGGTGGTGAAGGCGACGTCGGTGTTGGGCGTCGGCACGCCCGCGGCCTCCAGGACGAGGCTGTTTTTCACCTTGTCGGCACACAGCTCCGCGGTGTCGGCCGCGTTGACCACGGGCACGCCGTAGGCGTCCAGGAAGCGCGTCACGTAGCGGCTCCGGCTCGTCGCCAGACACCGGTCGACCGCGATGTCGATGTCGTCGAACGTCTCGGGCGCGTCGCCGATGTTGAACCGCTCCTTCCGGACGTCGATTTTCGTCACCTCGTGGTCGCGGTCCCGAAGCTCCGAGAGCAGGAGCTTCTCGTCCCGCCTGATCCGCGAGTACAGCAGGCCGACGTGCATCACTCCTCGCTCCAGTCCGCGCCGTCGGTCACCGCTTCGGTTCCCTCGCCTTTGACCTTCGCCAGTACCTTCGCCGCCATGCGCTCCTGGAAGCCGTGGTACTTCGCCACGCCCGTCGCGTCGTTCTGCGTGATGTCGCCCACGTCCTCCGTGTTGAAGGAGGCGAAGGACTCGTCGTAGACGGCGTACTCGCTGTCCCGGCCGACCGGGCGGGCCTGCCCGCCCTCGAACCGGATCGTCACCGTGCCGGTGACGCGGGTCTGGGTCTCGTCGATGAAGCCCTCGAGTGCCCCCATCAGGGGCGCGTCGACCAGCCCCTCGTAGCCCTTCTGGGACCACTCGTCGTCGACGAGTTTCTTGAAGTCGCGCTCCTCTTTCGTGAGCACCAGGCTCTCCAGGGTCTCGTGGGCGTTCAGGAGCGTCGTCGCCGCCGGATGCTCGTAGTTCTCGCGTACCTTCAGCCCGAGCATCCGATCCTCCATCATGTCGGTGCGGCCGACGCCGTACTCGCCGGCCACCTCGTTGAGGTGGTCGATGAGCGCGACGGGGTCCATCTCCTCGCCGTCGACGGCGACGGGGTAGCCGTCCTCGAAGGTGATCTCGACTTCCTCGCTGTCGCCCGCGGGCGAGCGCGTCCAGTCGTAAATCTCCTCGCCCGGGACGTGACCGGGCTGTTCGAGGTCGCCGCCCTCGATCGACCGGCTCCAGAGGTTCGTGTCGATGCTCCAGACGCCCTCGTTGCCGGCCTCGACCGGCAGGTCCTTCTCGTCGGCGTACTCGATCTCCCACTCGCGGGTCAGGCCGAGTTCGCGCACGGGCGCGATGACGTCGAGGTCGGAGGCGCGCCACACGGCCTCGAACCGCAACTGGTCGTTGCCCTTCCCCGTACAGCCGTGGGCCACGGCGTCACAGTCGTGTTCCTGGGCCACGTCGAGGATGGCCTCGGCGATGACCGGCCGCGCGAGTGCCGTCCCGAGCGGGTAGCCCTGGTAGGTGGCGTTCGCCCGGACGGAGTCGAGACACACCGACGCGAACTCCGCCTTGGCGTCCACGACGTACTGTTCCAGGCCGAGCGCCTCGGCCGTCTCCTCGGCCTCGGCGAACTCCGCTTCGGGCTGGCCGACGTCGACCGTGACGCCGACGACTTCGTCGTACCCCCACTCCTCCTCCAGGAGCGGGACGCATACTGTCGTGTCGAGTCCGCCGGAGAACGCGAGTGCCACACGTGTCATTACCGGCGACTTCGCCCTTGTCGGACTTATATTCTGCGTTTTTATTATCGAAATTAAATGAGAAACGGGGCGCTCACGGACGCGATGTCTGGAAATCGGAACGCGGGACTGGAGAAGTGTAGTAGGTGGGCCTAACGGCCCAGTCGTCGCGGTCGGCGGACTGCGGACGTGGGGCAGACGGGTTCGGACGTACGGGACTCCGTCCGGTCCATTGTCGGAATACAGCCCGTCTCGGTACTAATACCTTGCGAACCGCCGGCGTCACTCCGTCGGAACCGCCGGGTCGTCGACGGCGTCGGCGGAACGGACGGTTCCGGCCGCCCGCAGGGCGTCGGCCACCCGGTCGCGGACCGACACCACGTCGCCGACGACGGTGACGGCCGGGGGATCGATCCCCACCCCCTGGGCGCGGTCGGTGATGGTGTCGAGCGTTCCGGTGACGGCGAACTCGTCGGGTCTGGAGGCGCGTTCGACCATGGCGACGGGCGTGTCGGGGGCGACGCCGCCCGCGCGGAGCGCCGCCACGTTGTCGGGGAGGCGGCCGACGCCCATGAGGATCACCAGCGTCCCGCCGGCGGACACCGACCGGGCGAGGGCGTCCCAGTCGAGGGCGCCCTCCTCTTTGGTCGGGTCCTCGTGACCCGTCACGACCGTCAGGCTGGACGCGTGGTCGCGGTGGGTCGCCGGGACGCCGATCAGGCTCGGCCCGGCGACGGCGCTGGTGATCCCCGGCACCACCTCGAACGGAATCCCCGCCGCCGCGAGGTGTTCGGCCTCCTCGCCGCCCCGACCGAACACGTAGGGGTCGCCGCTTTTGAGCCGCACCAGGTCGTCGCCGGCGGCCGCCCGCCGGACCAGCAGGTCGTTGATCGCAGCCTGTGTCGTCCGCTCGCCGTCGCCCCGCTTCCCGACGTCGATCCGCTCGACCGACGCCGGCGGCAGGTCGCGGATCGCCTCGCTCACGAGCGAGTCGTAGAGCACGGCGTCGGCGTCCTCGAGGAGCCGCCTTGCCTTCACCGTCAGGAGGTCCGGATCGCCCGGCCCTGCGCCGACGAGGGACACCGTTCCGGGCTGCATCCTTCGCCCCCCGCCGACGGCGTCGGTCATCGGCCGCGCCCTCCCGGGACGTCCTCGCCGGCCTCGGCGTTCGCCGCCTTGCGTTCCAGTTCGGCCGCGAGGCCCCGGGCCTGCTCCGGCGACAACGACAGGTGGTCCGCGTGGGGGGCGACGTGTTCCAGATCCGACCCGTCGAACTCCATCCGGAGCCTGACGGTCCCCGGCGCCTCGTCGGGGCGGTCCACGTCGACGACGGCCGCGGACGCGTCGCTCCAGTCCGGGCCGACGGCCTTTCCCGACACGAAGTCGAACGTCGTGTACGCGGTCACGTCGAGCAGTCTGATGGGCATCGGTCAGTCCGAGGTGATCGGCACGTCATCGACGGTGGTCGGTGCCGGACTCTCCCCCTCCGCGAACGGGTACCACGTCTGCTTGGCGTCGTGCATGTACGGATCCTCGTAGGTGGTCTCGGTCGGCTCACAGAGGTCGACGACCGACTCGGTGCCGAACGACTCCACCCAC
The DNA here is from genome assembly GCF_024498175.1 of Haloplanus salinarum. NCBI lineage: Archaea > Methanobacteriati > Methanobacteriota > Halobacteria > Halobacteriales > Haloferacaceae > Haloplanus > Haloplanus salinarum. Next base: position 2,917,453 of record NZ_CP101823.1, on the reverse strand, counting down.
TCGCGGAAGGTCTGCCCCTCCTCGCGGTGGGCCGCGAACGCACCGATCAGACTCCGGATGGCGCCCGGCACCTCGTCGGCGGGCACCCGCTGGCTGACCCACTCGACGAAGCCGGGATGGGGACCGAGGCCGCCACCGACGCCGATGTCGAGCGCCTCGACGATGTCGCCGTCCTTCTGGGCGCGCATCCCCTGCAACCCGATGTCGGCGGTGTAGGCGTGCCCGCAGTCGGCGGTACAGCCGGAGTAGTGGATCTTGATCGTCTCCACGTCGTCCGGCACCTCGACGTTCGCGTTGAGCCAGCGGAGGATCCGCGTCAGGCGCAGTTTCGTCTCCGTCAGCGCGATGTCACAGAACTCCGTACCCGTACAGGCCATCCCGCCGCGGTCGAACGGCGTCGGGTTCGGCTGGTGGGTCTCGAGGAGCGGTTCGGCCAGCAGGTCCTCGAGGGCTTCCTCCTCGACGTCCATGATGAGCGGGTTCTGCCGACGGGTGAGCCGGATCTTCCCGGAGCCGTACGCCTCGGCCACGTCGGCGAGCGCGATGGTCTCCCGGGCGGTCATCCGCCCGACGGGGACGCTCAGGCCGACGTACTTCCGCCCGTCGGGCTGGTCGTGGACGCCCACGTGGTCGGATTTCCCCGCCTCGGGGGGCCGCCCCGCGTTGTAGGTGTACTCCTCGCGGACGTTCCGCCCCGCCCGCCGGAGGTCGACGTCGACGTACTCCTCCTGCAGGCGTTCCCGGATGGCCGCCGTCCCCTCGTCGTCGACGAAAAACCGGCTCCGGTTTTTCTGTCTGTTGTCACGGCGCCCGTGCTCGTAGTACAGTTCCACGAACCCGCGGATCACGTGGTAGGCGTTCTCCCGCGTGACGAACACGTCGAGGTCCCGGGCCTTGCGGGGTTCGCGCCCGCCGAGGCCGCCGCCGATCCGGACGTTGAACCCCGTCACGACCTCGCCCGCTATCTCCTTCTCGGCGGGTTCGAGGCCGATACCGTTGATCGCGTCCTGGGCACACCCCTCGCGACAGCCCGTGACGCTGATGTTGAACTTCCGGGGCATGTTCGCGAGCTCGTCGTCGCCACGGAGGTCCTCCTGGAGGCGCTCCAGCAGCGACTGCGTCTCGATCACCTGCTCCTCGTCTTTCCCCGCGACCGGACAGCCGACGATGTTGCGCATCGTGTCGCCGCCCGAGGACCGCGTCGTCACGCCCACGGACTCCAGCTTCTCCCAGATGGCCGGGACGTCCTCCAGGTTGATCCAGTGCAGTTGGATCGACTGTCTGGTCGTCAGATCGATCCAGGCGTCGCCGAACTCGGGGTTCTCGACCGGGCCGGTGGCGTAGTCCCGAGCCACCTCGCCGATAGCCCGGAGCTGTTCGGCGTTCAGCTGTCCGTTCGCGTTCGTCAGCCGCAGCATGAAGTAGCTCTCCTGCCCGCTCCGCTGGTGGAAGACCCCCCAGAACTTGAACCGGGAGAACCACATGTCGCGTTCGTCCTCGGGGATGGACTCCCACCCTCTCTCGGCGAACTCCAGGAGCTTCTCGCGGACCTCGTCGCCGTACATCCCCTCCTTCCACGTCTCCTTCTTGCTACTCATCGCGACCACCGAAGTTCGGAGTTCGTCCAAATTCACGTGTGTTACGGCCTGAAGATTCAATATTTCGCACAGGAGAGTATCTGTTGATGGCGATGTATAAGCATAACCGTTTATATTCTTGTATTAGGGGCCATCTCGACGGATGGATGTCCGGTTTATTATGGAATACCCGGGATATAAGGTTGTATTCTGTCCAGAAAAACCGACTCAGTTCGACGTACGTTCATCGTATTTGCGATCCGAACGCGGTTCGCCCGCCGGTTCGGGACCGGCGATGCGTGCGCGGTGCGCGCCGAAGACGGATCAGTCGTCGTCGGCGCTACTGAACGTCGACACCGACGTCGAACCGCTCGGCAGTTCGAGCTTGTAGGACTCGCTGATGTACCAGTAGGCACCGCCCATCATGACGACGCCGGCGAAGGCGTTGCCGGCGGTGACGATGGAGATGTTGTAGAGCCACCCGCTCCAGGACACCGCCGCCGTGGAGTGCGGCAGGAGGTTCGCGAGCGTCAGGACGGTCATGTTGGCGACGCTGTGTTCGAACCCCGCCCCGATGAACGCCAACAGACACCACCAGACCATCACGAGTTTCGCGACGGCGTTCTCCAGCCGGAAGTTACACCAGACGGCCAACACGACGAGCCAGTTGCAGAACACCGCCTGGATGAACAGCTCCAGCGGCGACAGTGTCATCTTGTTCGCCGCAACGTCGACGACGAGCGACGAGTCGGCGAACACCCCACCGTAGACGGCCATCGCCGCCACGAGGACGGAGCCGAAGAGGTTGCCGACCCACGAGTACGTCCACACCCTGCCGAGGTCGCCCCAGTCGGTCCGCCCCGACAGCGCGCCGACGCCCATGATCATCGCGTTCCCGGTGAACAGCTCGGAGCCGGCGATGAGCACGAGACTGAGGGCGAGCCCGAAGGTCGCGGCCATCAGGATGCCGCTGAGCGGTTCGAAGACCGTCCCCAGCAGCCCCGTCCCCAGCACGAAGACCAGAACGATGGCGATGCCGATGTACGCCCCCGCCATCGCCGCGTGGACGAGATACGCCGGAAGACGCTTCTCGATCAACTCGATCTGTGCCGCCGCCGCGTCGCCGATGTCCGCCATCTCCTCGTCGTACATCGCGGCTCACCGCCCCCTCGGCGACACGCCGACCGCGCGTTTCGACCGGTTCGCCTCGGAACCGTCGCTGTCTCCAAACGAACGGGCACCGGAAGGCCAAGAGAAGTTCACGTTCTCCATCTGTATCCGTACTCGAAATTCGAACGTCCACATATAACTCTATCTATTCGTCATATTATCTTTTCTAAGGTGTATAATGGTGTGCGTGCAGGGCGGCGGCCCACGGTGGGGGCCCTACGCGCCGAACCGCAGGACGAGCCAGATCCCCAGGCAGGCGGCCGGGGGGATGGTGATGTTGTCGTCGACGACGTAGCCGGCGACGACGGGGGTGTAGCCGTCGGCGACGGTGGCGCCCGCCGCGCCGACGGCCGCGGCCAGGGCCGCCGTCGGGGGCGCCACCGTCCGGACCAACACGAGCGTCCCGAGCGCGAAGCAGACGGCGAACATGGCGGCGACGACCCCGGCGCGTTTGGCCCGCCCCGCCTCGTTCGAGCCGAGGAGGCCGCTCACCGGATCGCCGAGCGCGAGCATGAGCATCCCGGGGACCGCGACCGGCGGGTCGAAGACCCACGCGACGGCGGTCATGCTGAACATGTAGAGGGCGTAGCCGGCGACGTTGTCCCGTTCGTACTCCCGGGTGAGCGTCTCGTAGACGGCCCAGTCCAGGCCGATCAGGAGCCGCACCGCCTCCAGTATCGCGGCGACGGCGGAGCCGACGACGAGGAGGTAGCCGACGGTCCGCCACGCCGCGAGGTCCAGCAGGTACAGCGCCGGGAAGCCGACGCCGCTGGCGTGGACGGCGCGCCGCCGGAGTTCCCCGCCCATCCTCAGGTGCGCGTGACGTCCGTCTCGACCCGGTCGTAGTCCGCGAGCAGGGCGTCGAAGCTCCCGCCGCTCTCGAGGACCCGCTCCAGTTCCGTCGCGAGTTCGTCGACCGGGACCCGTACCTGTGCGGTTGTGTCCCGGTCGCGGACCGTCACCGTGGCGGGCGTCTCCTCGACGCTCTCGTGGTCGACGGTCACCGACAGCGGCGTGCCGACCTCGTCCTGCCGGCGGTAGCGCCGTCCGATGTTGCCGGAGTCGTCGTGGGCGACCGACAGCCCCGCCGCCCGCAGGTCGGCCACGACGTCCGCGGCGAGGGTTTCGAGCGCCCCGTCGCTCACGAGGGGGAAGACGGCCACGTCCGTCGGCGCCACCTCCGGCGACAGCGAGAGGTAGGTGCGCTCCTCGCCGTCGATCAGGTCGTGGTCGTAGCCGTGGGCGATCAGGGTGTAGACCGTCCGGTCGACGCCGAAGGAGGGTTCGACCACGTGGGGCGTGACGTGTTCACCCGCCTCCGTCCGCTCCTCGATCCGGAAGTTCGCCACCGCGCTGTCGACGGTCACGGCCTCGCCGTCGACCTCGACGGTCACCTCGTCGCCGTCGAAGGCCGACGGATCGCGCTCGGCGAGGGCACGGAGTGCGTCCGCGACGTCGCCGGCCCGCCCGCCGAACTCGGGGCCGAGGACGCTCATGTCGGGGTCGGCGACCGCCCGCTCGACGGTCCGGGGCTCGTCGTACTGCTCGAAGACCGTGAAGTCGTCGTCGGCGTGTTCGGCGTGTTTCGAGAGGTCGTAGTCGCCGCGGTAGGCGAAGCCGGCGATCTCGATCCAGTCGCCCGCAGTCGGGTCGGCGAGGTCGCCCGCCGCCCCGCTCACTTCGCTCTCGGCGTCCCAGCAGTCCGCGGCGTAGTGGGCGCGCTCGCCGGGCAGGTGCTGACGGAAGCGAAACCGGTCGCCGTCGACGCCGATCCGGTCGTACCACTCCCGCGCGACGCCCAGGTAGTACGCCACCCAGTCGCTCGCGACGATTCCCTCCTCGACGGCCTCGGCGACCGTCGCCTCGACGTACTCGCCATCGGGGTCCTCCTGTTCGTCGGCGGGGTAGAGCCGCAGCGACACGTCCGCGACGCGGTCGAGGGGCGGGTCGTCGTCGTCGGGATCGACGAACTGCTCCAACTCAGCCTGCGTGAACTCGCGGGTTCGGACGATGCCCTTGCGGGGGCTGATCTCGTTGCGGTAGGCCCGGCCGATCTGGGTGACGCCGAACGGGAGTTTGTTGCGCGCGTACTCCTTCAGGCGGGGGAACTCGACGAAGATGCCCTGGGCCGTCTCGGGGCGGAGGTAGCCGGGCTGGCCGCTCCCGGGGCCGATGGCCGTCGCGAACATGAGGTTGAACTCCTCGATCGAGCGCCCGGCCAGCGCCGCACCGCATGACGGGCAGGCGATCTCGTACTCGGCGACGAGCTCCTCGACCTCGGGAATCGGCAGGCTCTCGGCCTCCTCGACGTCGCTCGCGTCCTCGACCAGGTGGTCGGCGCGGTGGCTCTCGCCGCACTCGCCACACTCGACGAGCATGTCGTCGAAGCCGTCGAGGTGGCCCGAGGCCTCGAAGACCGGTTCGGGCATGATCGTCGGCGCCTCGATCTCGTCGTTGCCCTCGCGGACGGTGAAGCGATCCCGCCACGCCGCCTCGACGTTGCGCTTGAGGGCGGCCCCCTCGGGGCCGAAGGTGTAGAACCCGGCGACGCCGCCGTACGACTCGTTCGCCCCGAAGAAGAAGCCGCGGCGCTTCGCGAGTTCGGTGATGGCTCGCGCGTCGCTCATACGCCCTCCAGCAGGTCGACGTCCCGGACGATGCCGACGAGCGCGCTGCCGTCGACCAGCGGCACCTGTTCGACGTCGTTCGAGAGCAGGACGCGGGCCACCTCCTTGGCCGTCCGGTGTCCCGACACCGTCACCAGGTCGTCGGTCATGAAGGTGCTGACGGGCTCGCGCGGGATCTCGACGTTCCGGGTGGGGTAGTAGCGGTTGCCGACGGCCTTGATCCCCTCCCACATCCACTCGTCGTCCTGGTTGGCGATGCTCTCGCCGGTGTCGTCCTCGCCCTCGACGACGCGGGCCACCTCGATGATGTCCACCTCGGTCAGCATGCCCGTCATCTCGCCGTCGTCGTCGAGGACGACCGCGTAGGGGACGTTCGCGTAGTTGATCTCCCGTTCGGCGACCGGCAGCGGCGTCGCGTGGTAGACGGCGTTCACGTCCCGGGACGCCAGCGCATCGACGTTCGTCCCGCCGTCCACGTCCCCCCGGGCGATGGCCCGGACCACGTCGGTCACGGTGAGGATCCCCTCGAGCTCCCCGTCGACGACGGGGATCCGCCGGGCGTCCTCGGCGACCATCATGCGGGCCACCTCGACGAGGTCGGCGTCCGCCGTCGTCGTCGGTACCTCCCGCATCAACAGCGCGAGCTGGTCCTCGTCCGGGTTCTCGATGAGGTCGTCCCGCGAGACCAGGCCGCGGTACGCTTCGCCGTCGTCCGTCGGCTTGACGACGGGAATCGACGAGAAGCCCCGCTCCTGCAGATATTCGAGGGCGTCGTCCCGGGTCCCCGGGAGTTCGACCGTCACGACGTCCGCGCGGGGCGTCATCGCGTCGGCTACGTGCATGCTCCCCGTTCCGCCGCCCACCCTCTAATACTCTGCGAACGCCTTTCGACGCCCCGTCCACCCGTCTCGGCGCCGTGACCGCCGTCGTATCGACGTGTTTATATGAGGGTGTGACCATGTGTCACACATGGCGCCCGACGTGACGGCAGCAGGCGGGCAGGGTTCGGATGTCATGGCCGCGGTGGACGAGGGGCCGGGACTCCCGGAGTTCGTCATCGCCGACGTCTCCCGTGACGACGCCTGGGTGTCCGTCCAACTCGACGACGCGACCGGACTCGACGACTGGCGATAGCCGGCCCGCAGTCCGACAGCCGGGACCGCGGCCTTTATTCGCTCTACCGACCCACGGGGAGACATGTCGCGCGACGCCCCCGGGAACGTCCTCTTCGTCGTCATGGACACCGTTCGGGCCGACCACCTGACGCCGTACGGCTACGACCGGCCGACGACGCCCGGTCTCGCCGACTTCGCGTCCGAGGCGACCGTCTTCGAGGAGGCCGTCGCCCCCGCCCCTTGGACCCTCCCCGTTCACGCCTCCCTCTTCACCGGCCTCTACCCCAGTCAGCACGGCGCCGACCAGGAGAACCCCTATCTGGAGGGCGCCACCACGCTCGCCGAGACGCTCTCCGCCGCCGGCTACGACACCGCCTGTTACTCATCGAACGCCTGGATCACCCCCTACACTCACCTCACCGACGGTTTCGACGCCCAGGACAACTTCTTCGAGGTGATGCCCGGCGACCTGCTCTCCGGCCCGCTCGCCCGGGCCTGGAAGACGATGAACGACAGTGACCGACTCCGGACCATCGCCGACAAACTCGTCTCGCTCGGCAACGTCGCCCACGAGTACCTCGCGGGCGGCGAGGGCGCCGACTCCAAGACCCCCGCCGTGATCGATCGGACGATGGAGTTCGTCGACGACTCCGAGGACTGGTTCGCGTTCGTCAACCTGATGGACGCCCACCTGCCGTACCACCCGCCCGACGAGTTCGCCGCGGAGTTCGCCCCCGGCGTCGACGACACGGCGGTCTGTCAGAACTCGAAGGAGTACAACTCGGGTGCCCGCGACATCGACGACGACGAGTGGGACGATATCCGCGGCCTCTACGACGCCGAAATCGCCCACATCGACGCCCAGCTCACCCGCTTGTTCGACTGGCTCAAGGAGCGAGGGGAGTGGGACGACACGACGGTCGTGGTCTGTGCGGACCACGGCGAACTCCACGGCGAACACGACCTCTACGGCCACGAGTTCTGCCTCTACGACCCGCTGGTGAACGTCCCCCTCATGGTGAAACATCCCGACCTGACCGCCGACCGGCGGACCGACACCGTCGAACTCGTCGACCTGTACCACACCGTCCTCGACGCCCTCGACGTCGCGGGCGGCGACCCCGCCGCCCCCGGCGAGACGGCCGTCGCCCGCGACCCGACCCGCTCCCTGCTCGCCGACGACTACCGCGCCTTCGACGCCGTCGACGACCCCGACCCCGGGCAGGCGGCCGCGCCCGACGGTGCCGTCGGCTTCGTCGAGTACTCCCGATCGGTGGTCGAACTCAAGCAACTGGAGGAGAAGGCCGCGGGCGCCGGCATCGACATTCCCGAGGACTCCCGGTTCTACGCCCGGATGCGCGCCGCGCGCCGCCCGGACGCGAAGTACGTCCGGATCGACCGCATCCCCGACGAGGCCTACCGCCTCGACGAGGACCCCGGGGAGACGGAGGACCGTGCCGCCGCCGTCGGCGACGACCCGGCCGTCCGTGCCGTCGAGCGCGCCCTCGCGGACTTCGAATCGGCCGTCGGCGGCGCGTGGACCGGCGCCGCCGACGCCGACGTGACCGACGACGCCGTCGCCGACATGGACGAGGAAGCACAGGAACGCCTGCGCGACCTGGGCTATCTGGAGTAACCGACGGCTTTTGCCGCCGCGCAGCGTACGTCCCCCATGGAACCGAACGTCGGCGGCACCGACCGCGCGGTTCGGATCGGCCTCGGCGTCCTCGCCACCCTGTCGGCGACGGCCCTCGTCGCCTACGGTGGCGGCCTGACCGCTCGCGTTCGGACGGTCACCGTCGGAGCGATCCTCGTGTTCGCGGTCGTCATGTTCGTCACCGCGGCCCTCCGCCGCTGTCCCGTCAACGCCGCCCTCGGGTGGAACACTCGCCGACTGTGATCACTCGTCGGTCAGCCGGCGGACGGCCGTACTCGCCGCCTCACTCACCGCCGGATCCGGGTCGAGACGCAGGTCACGGAGCCGGGACTCGGCCTCGGTGCCCGCGACCAGTCCCGGCCGCTCCTCGGCCAGTGCCGCCAGCACGCGGGCGGCGGTCGCCACCGTCTCCGTCTCGTCCGCGTCGAGTTCCGTCGCCAGGCTGGCCACCTCGTCGGCGCCGACGTCGGCCATCGATCCGACGCCGAGGTGGTCGGTCACGTCGACGGCGGGTTCCGGTTCGGGTTCCGGTTCCGGCGCCGCCCCCCCGCTTCCCCCCGTCTCGCCCGTGGCGGACGGGTCGTTCGCCGGCTCGCCGGCGGGCCGTCCCGTCTCCGGGCTGGCTCCGTTATGGCCCGGTGGCGGAGCCGTCTCGCCGCCCCTGGCGTCGGAACGCGGCGTCGACGTCGCCCCGCCGGGACGCTCCCGGTCCCGTGGTTCGGTCCCACCGCCCGCCGTCGACGCGGCGTCCCGGCGGTCCGCCGACTCGCCGGTCCCGGCGGCCGGTTCGTCGGTCGCGGCCGGTCCGGCACCGGGTTCGACGCCCGCTTCCCCGACGGCGCTGACGGCCATCGCCAGGCCGACTACCACCACCGCCACGACGGTCCCGGCGAAGGGGATCGGCAGCGGGATCGAGAGCGGGAACGGGAGCGGGAGCGGCACCGGCATCCGGCTCGTCGTCCCCCCGAGCGCCAGCTGCGGCGCGTCGTCGACGGCGGGTGCCGCCGTCGTCGCCGGCGTCGAGGGTGCGTCGGTGGCCGCCGGCGTCGAGGGTGCGTCGGTGGCCGCCGGCGTCACCGTCTCGGCGCTCGTCGCCGTCTCGGATCCCCCCGCATCCAGCGTCAGCGTCTCCTCGTGTTCCTCCCCGTCGACGTCGACGGCCCGGACCACGACGGTCGTCTCCCCGTCGGCGCGACCGAGCCGCGCCCGCACGTCGACCTGGTCGGTCGTGTCGCCGTCGTAGGCGGTGGCCGTCGAGACGACGTTCCCGTCGGCGTCGACCGTCTCGACGACGACCCGCCCGAACTGTCCGTCGGTGACCGTCCCGGTGACGGCGACGCTGTCGCCTTCGATCCGCGTCGCCTCGTCGTCGATGTCGATGGTCGGCACGATGTGTCCCCGGTAGTCGATCGGGACCGTCCACTCCCGGGTGTTGCCGGCAACGTCCGTCGCGATGAGCGTGACCTCTTGGACGTCGCCCGTAAGCTGGACGGTGCTCTCGAACTCCGCCGAGAGCCGTTCGCGGGTCGGCTCCTTCGACGTCTCGGTCAACACCGACTTGCGGTTCCGTCCGACCCGCACGTCGAGCGACCGCACCTTCACGTTGTCCTCGGCGACGCCGGCGATCTCGAGCGTGTTCCCGCTCCGCTCGAACCGGTCGAGGTCGATCGACGGCCGCTCGGCGTCCTCGACCCTGACGGTGATCTCGTGGGTGGTCCGTTGCCCGTGGACGTCCCGGGCCTCGACGCGCAGGGAGTTCTCCCCAAGGCCGAACAGCATGGGCCGGGAGAAGTTCTCCCCGGGATCCGAGATCCGGTAGGTCTCGCGGTCACGCTGTGACTGGCCGCCGAACGTCCACTCGTAGTTCCGCTCGATCCGGACCAACTGGACGCCGCTCCGGTCCGAAAGGTCGGCGGCGAGTGTCGCGTCCGAGTGCTCGATCACCACCGTCCCCGTCGGTTGTCCCGGCCCGCTGAACGGCGACGTGTAACTCACCCGCGGCCCGTCCGAGTCCTTCCGGATCGTCGCCGTCCACTCGGTCGTCCCCGAGCCCTCGGCGACGATCCGCACCTCGTGTTCGCCGTCGTCGATGTCGAGTTCCACCAGTTCCGAGAACGACTCCGATCCCGGCTGGAACGAGTGGCGCGTCTCCCCGCCGACCATCACTTCGATCGATTCGACCGACGACTCGCCGCTCGCCTCGATGCGGAACTGCGGGTCGTCGGTGACGGTGATCGACTCCCCGTCGCCGACGCCCGATCCATCGACCGTGACGTCCAGGGTGGGTGCGGCCGCCACCGTCGCCGTCATCCCCGAGACGACGAGCAACACGATCACTCCCGTCGCTACGACGCGTCCCCGTGTACCTCTCCCCATGCCATACCGATGTAGAACCGACTACACTAAGTGTTCCGGACGGGGCGAACCCGACGACGCCGCGACGACGCCGCCGGCCTCACATGAAGTCGTCGAGACGCGAGGGCTTGTTCCGGTCGTTCTGGAAGACGCTCTCCAAGCTCTTCTGGAGCACCTCCAGGCGCTGTTTCGTGTACGGCCGACAGCCGAACTCCTCGGCCACCTCCGTCGCGGTGTCCATGTACTTGTTCACCGACCCCTCGTGGACGGTGAGGTTCACGCGCCCGCCACACTCCCGGCAGTCGCCCGACAGCGGCATCCGGCGGTAGGACTCCCCGCAGTCCAGACACCGGGTCTCCTGGCGCGAGAACGCCCGGAGGTTGCCGATCAGGTCCGGGAGGAAGTGATACTCGATGACCCGCTCGGCCACGTCCGTCTCGTCGACCGCGCGGAGTTTCCGCGCCAGGTTCAACTGCGCGTCCATCTTCTCCATCATCGACCCCAGCGTCTTGTACGCCGAGAGGTCCGGCCCGAGTGCGATGTCCGAGGTGTCGTGGGTGTGATCGAAGCCGTGGTACTCCCCGTCGGTCCCCAGCGACGCCTCCGCGATCTCGACGTCGACGTCCTCCGGGTCGGCCATCTCCCGGGTCGCCTCGTAGAACTCCCTCGGGTACTGCCGCACCACGTCCATGTTGTGGGCCTCGTCGTCGATCTCGGTGGGGTCGATCCGCGAGGACATGACGAGGGGGGCGTCCATTCTGCCCCCCCTTTGGTTGGGAAGGTACTCTCGACTGAAGTTGATCAGGCCGTCCATCAGGAGCATGACGCAGTCCTCGTCGCCGTCACAGTTCCGCCGCTTCGCCGCGTGGAAGTACGGGTGTGCGTACCCGACCGCCGCGGAGGTGAACCCGACGACCCGCCCGACAACCGCCGCCGAGGTGTGTGGCGCCATCCCGAAGACGAGTTCGCCGACCAGGTCCTCCCGCTGTTCGACCTCGTAGAAGGCCGGCAGGTCGTAGAACTCCGTCAACAGGTCGTCGACGAAGTCCGCAGTCCGGATGAGATGCTGGGCGGCGCCGTCCGAGAGGACGATGTCCTGGACCTTGAGTTCGACCAACTGGTCGTCGAACCGGAGCGGGTCGCCCTCGATGTCGGTCTCGTACCCGAGTTCCCGGAAGTCGTCGGCGGTCACGTCGAGTTCCTCGGGTCGGACCGCCGTCACCGGCAGGTCCGTCATGTCGTAGCGGACCGTCCCGTCCTTGAACGCGCTCACGTCGTGTTTGGCGCGTAACACGCCTTTCTCCATCGGTTCCGGCGTCTTGTTCGCGGAGGTGAGCCCCTTGACCCCCTTCAGGATGTCGAAGGCGGCCTCCCGCTCCCCGACCGTCTCCAGGGCCTCGCGGTAGCGCTCGCCGACGTTCAGGCGGCGCCGTTCGACGCTCGTCACGTCCCGCTCGCACCGCTCGCAGTGGACGCGCCCCGACTCGTCCGGGTCGACGAACTGCCCACAGGAGCCACACTCGTAGACCGGTTCGGTGTGGGTCCGACAGTCCGGACACAGGGTCCGGTGGGTGTCGGTCCCGCAGTCCGGGCACGCCCGCCGGCCCACCTCGACGTCCACGACGCCGAGCCCCGCGTCGGTGCGGGCGGTGGCCGCCGCGCCGACGTCGCGCTGACTGCCGCCGGATTCGCCGATGGGATAGAGGGTGTGGACCGCCGGCGAGAGGTCGCGGCGCTCCGATTTCTCCGGGCGGCCCATCCGGTTGCCGATCCGGGTCGGCGCCCGCTCCCGGATCGTGAACGGCGCCACCTCGTTGACCGCGCGGATGGCGTTGTCGCCGCCGTCGTACTCCCGGGCCGCGGCCGACAGGTCCGCCGCCGTCCACGCCCGTTCGCGCTCCGACGAGATCCCGAGCGACCGGGCCAGCGGCCGCCAGTCCGGAATCCGGATTCCCTCCTCGCTCGCGACGTGTTCGACGAGGAGGGTCTCCAGCGTCCGCCGAAGCGGTTCGGTCCGCTCGATCACGAGGACGTCGACGTCGCCCTCGTCGTCCTGCGGGCGGATCGCCCCGTAGCCGCCGTCGCTCTCGGCGACGCGGGGTTCGCCGTCGGCCACCGCCGCCGCCAGCGTCTCGACGGCGTCGACGCTCACGTCGTGCCACATGTAGGTGTAGACGGGGTGCAGCGGGCAGTCGAACTCGGTGGCCCACTCGATGGCTTCCGCGGCCGTCGGGTCCGCCAGGTCGACGCGCGGGTCGTCCCGCAACGCTTGGACGTCCGCCGCCGTCGCCTCGAACTCCCGTTCCCACCACTCGACGGTGTAGGAGGCCGGCGCGAGCGGGTGGTTGTTCTCGACGAACTCGCCGTAGTTGACGAGGTACTCGCCCAGATCCAGGATCGCCTCGACGCCGTTGCGTACCTCCAGGGCCTCCGCGGGGTCGTCGATGCGGCGGACCTCGCCGTTCGCGAGGCGGACCGTCGGCCCCTCGATGGTGTCGACCGGCACCACGCCCGCGGCCTTCCCCGGGCGCTCGGTCTTGATCTGTGTCCCCGTCGCCAGGAAGTCGTCGACGAGGTGCATCGTCGCCGGGTGGACGCCCGCCGTCGCGAACCCGTGGTTCCGGGCGCGGCCGTATCGGAGCCGAAAGCCCCCCGACTCCGAGGGGTGACCGAACACCGGCCGCCCCGCGATCAGGTCCCGGAGGTACTTCGCGGAGGGCTCGACCCGGGGCGGTCCCGCCTCGGCCTCGCTCGCGTCGTCGTCCCCGTCGCCGTCTGCGTCGTCCTCGTCGCCGTCGGCGTCGTCGGCACCGTCGTCGGCCCCGATGGTACCGTCGATGAGGTCCTGGAGCCACGGCCACGATACCTCCTCCAGGTCGCGGGTGTAGCGCTGGATCTTCGGCGCCTTCAACGCGATGCCCTCCGCGAGGACGAGACACATGCCGCCGCGGGCGGCGTTGGTGTCGACCCGCTCCAAGTCCCGGAAGCCGGACACCTCCTCGTCGCCCGTCGCCTCGCCGTCCAGCATGATCGGCATGTGCTCGGCGATGAACTTCGTCTCCTTGTCCTTGGGCGTGTACTGGAGCCCCGTCTCGGCGTCGTAGAGGCCGATCTCCTCGGCGTAGCGTTCGATCTCGTCGTCCCGCGGGCGGAACTCCTCGATCCCCAGCAGCGAGCGGGCGTAGTCCGCCACCAGCACCGAGAGCGCCTGGGCGGTCCCGCCGGCCGAGCGGATCGGCCCCGCGTAGTAGACGTTGACGAAGCGGCTCCCGTCGTCGTTCTCCAGCAACTCGACGCGGTCGATCCCCTCGATGGGCGCCGCGACGACCCCCTCGGTCAGCAGGGCGACGGCCGTCCGCACCGCTCCCTCGATCTTGCCGGCGTCGCTCTCGTAGTCGCCGACGGTCCCCTCGACGAAGTCGGTGACGAGCGCCAGCGCCGCCTCCTCGCGGCTCATCCGCCCGTCGAGTTCGCGCACCCGCTCGGCGACCCCGTCGATGCCGAGGATGTTCTCCACGCGGTCGGCCATGTCGCGGGCGACCGGGATCTCGACCTCGGGCTTCGGGTCCGCACCCCGGGATTTCGCCCGCTTCGCGTGGTCGAACGCCTCGTCGAGGCGGTCCTCGATCCGCTCGAAGTATCGCTCGTCCGCCGGTCTCACGGCTCCGTCCACCCGTCGTCGAACGCCGTCTCGAAGGCTCGGAGGTACAGCCGTCCCGTGACCGCCTCGGCGGCGTTGAGATAGCCGCCGACGGCCTGTCCGGTCGGCCGCGTCAGGACGGCGTAGGGACGGGCCGACGGCTCCCCGTCCTCGCCCGTCGACACCCCGCCCGTGCAGGCCGCGACCGACAGCGGCTCGTCGAACCGGACCGCACGATGCTCCTCGGCGTCGGGGTCGTAATACCACACGTCGGCGTCGCGGACCGTCCCGACGCCGGTGAACCACGCCGCCGCGACGCCCTCGTCGGCGGCGACGGCTTCGATCGCTCCCCGCCAGTCGTCGCCCGCCTCGACGGCGACGCGGTACTCCGCGCTCACGGCGAGTTCACGAACGTCCATGGACGCGAGACGGACCGCCGCCGATTAAACCTTACTCGGTCCGCCGATGGCCCCGGTCGGGATACGGCGGTCGCTCGGAATCGGTGAAAAACGCCGCGGCGAACGGAGCGTTAGAACGGAGCCTGCGGGCCTTCGTCGCTCGACTCGCCGTCGTCGGTCGTCTCGCCGGGGAACGAGGGTTCCATGCCGCCGTCGCCGCCGCCGTGACCGCCCTCGCCGCCCATGCCCTCCATACCGGTGTCGGCGTGGACCTTCGTGATCTCGGGGATCTCCTTGACCATCCGGCTCTTGATCGCCTGGATCGTCATCGGGGAGATGCCACAGCCGGAACAGGCGCCGCCCAGCTGGATGCTCACCTCGCCCGTCTCGAGGTCGATGTGCTGGATCGCGGCGCTCCCGCCGTGCATCTGGATCTGCGGGAAGTTCCGCCGCAGGAAGTTGGTCACGCGCTCCCGCAGGTCGTCCTCGCCGTCGGCGTCCTGAGCGTCAGTACTCATGCGCGAACCAAGGACACCGACGGGCTTAGGCCTTTGGTTCGTCACGTTCGTCGAGGCCGAACACGGACCGGAGTTCGGTCCTGATCTCCTCGACGTACCGCTCCAGCGTCGTCTCCAACTTCTCCTCGTCGACGACCACGGCCGTCACGCGGTCGGTCGGGTTCTCCGGGAGCTCGATCCGGAACTCGCCGTCCTCGTAGAACGGCTCGGACTCGTTGAGCACCTGCTGGTCGATGGCGTGGATGAGTTCGGAGTCGAACCGATCGTTCATCGTCTCGAAGGCGTTCTTGTACGCCCGCTGGAGTTCGGTGAAGTAGTTTGCGTACTTGTCCTCGAACTTCTCGGGGTCGAAGTCGGCCATGGCCAACCTTTCGGGGGCGCGGGCAAAAGTCGGACGGTTAGCCGTCCTCGACTCGGATCTCGTTGACCGTGACGTGCAGGTAGGTCACCGGCGCGCCGCCCCCGCCCGTGAGGACGGGTCGCTGGTCCGCGAGCACCGTGTCGTAGTGGACGGCCGTCCCGCCCTGCACGTCGCTCACGGCGCCGACGATGGCGCCGTACACCGCGGCCCCGCCGCGGACGGTCACGTCCTGGTTCCCCGGCGCGTAGACGACGCCGTAGAAGTTCGCCCCGCCCTGGACGGTCACGGTCGACGCGCTCGATCCGTAGAGCCAGATCTGGTCGCCGCGGTCGCCGACGCTCGTCCAGTCGGTCTTGATCGTGTAGTCGCCGGTCGCGTAGACGTGGACCTCGTTCGAGCCGACCACGTCCACCGGCGACCCGCCCGAGGTGGACACGTCGCCGTCGACGGCGACGTACACCGGCCCGCCGGTGGTGTCGAAGGTGAGGCTGCTCCCGCCGGACAGATCGAGGGAGTCGAGGTGGTACGTCCCGTTGGTCAGCGTACACCCGCTCCCGCAGTTCCCCGCCTCGATCCGGCCGGCGTCGCTCCCGTCGTTGTCGTTCGTCGTCGCCGCGGCGTCGACTTTCGTGTCGATGGTGGTGTCGACGGGCCGCAGATCCGGCGGCCGGAGATCGCGCGCCGCCGAGACGGCCCCGAGGTTCGGCGCCGGGCCGTTCTCGACGACGACCCCGTTCACGTTCGGGCTGACGCTCGGCCCGTTCTCGAACGTGCCCGCGGCCGTCACGTTGCCGTCGATGTTCTGCCCGTTCGCCGGGTAGAAATCGCCGCCCACGTGGACGTCGGCCCCGGATTCGATGGTTCCGGACCCGCTCAGATAATCCCCACCGGCGACGACCGGCGCGGCGACGGTGACGCCGCCGCCCGTCTCGACCACCTGCCCGCTGACGGTCGCCGGGCTGTCCAGTCGCCCGCCGCCGCCGAGGCGGAGGTCGCCGTCGGCCACGATTTCGTCGTCGACGGTGACGCCGCCCCCCGTCAGGTCGGCGTCCCCGTCGGCGATCAGTCGGCCCTTCACCTCGATTCCCCCGCCGGCCTCGAAGTCGCCGTCGACGCGCATGTCGCCGTAGATGGTCCCTCCCCCCGCGTTGACGAGGTCCTCGCCGACGTAGACGCTCCCGTTCTCCCCCCGCGTCGCCGCGTAGCTCCCCTGCGAGGAGTTGTAGCTGTCGACCGTCGCGCCGCCCTGGACGGTGACCGTCGGCGAGGAGGCCGCGATCGAATCCCCGACCTCGCGACCCCGCGACGGCACGCTGAGCACCGCCACGACCGACCGGTTGGCGTCGTCGACTCTGACCGTGTCCGCGTCGGTCCGCGTCTCGAAGTAGTCGGCCCACCCCCGGTAGTACTCGCCGGAGATGGTGATCCGGACGGTCCCCGACGATAGCGGGTTCTCCAGCCCCGCGCTGGCGTTCGGGAACGCCGCCCGCGTCGGGCCGTCCGCGAACCGGAGCGCCTCGGCCGAGGAGCCCGACCCCCGGAGCACCACGATAGGGAAGGTCAGCGTCGGATCGTTCCCGGATCCGACCCCCCAGCGGTAGTGGAACTCCGGGGGCGAGATCATCCGTGCGCGCCCCGCCTCGGACCGCCAGACGCCACCGCCCTGGTAGGCGACGGTCGTCCCGCCCGCTCGGTACTCGACCGCACCCAGCGTCGTGTTCACGATGGGCGTCCCGTTCGTGCCCACCCGTTCGACCGTGATCCGCCCCGCCGACTCGTTCAGCGTCGCCCGCCCGTTCCCGCCGATCGACACCCGGCGCGCGTCGGCGTACCCCAAGGCCACCTCGCTCACTTCGGCGTCGACGTTCGACATGGCCAGTTCCGCCTGACCGGCCTCCGTCCGGTCCTGCACGTCGCGCAGCGCGCTGCCGCCGATCAACAGGACGCTGGTCGTCACGACGACGACGAGCGCCACGACCAGCACGACGCCCACGACGGAACTCTGTCCGCGCGCTCGACCGGGGCTCACGGCCGCCTCCGAACCCCACGTGCCGGCCGCGGAGCAGGGATCCCCGTTTTCATCGCTGATATGCGCAATTCGGGGCGAACACGTTTCTACCTTTGTCCTTTGGTCTGACACTTCGGGGCGCGCAGTCGGCGGATTTCGGCACGGGAATGCGGAGTCGCCGACGTGCACCGCTCGCCCGCGACCGACGACCGCTATCAGCCGTGAGACGCTGCGGTCACGCCTCGAACAGGTCCGTCGAGAGGTACCGCTCGCCCGTGTCGGGGAGGAGCACGACCGTCGTCTCCCCGGGGTGTTCGGCCGCGTAGTCGGTCGCGGCGGCGAGTGCCGCCCCCGAGGAGATGCCGACGAGCAGTCCCGCCTCGCGGCCGAGGCGACGCGCGGCCGTCCGTGCCTCGTCACCCGTCACCCCACGGACCTCGTCGACCAGTTCCGGCCGTAGGACGTCCGGTTCGAATCCCGGCCCGATCCCCTGGATGTCGTGTCCGTCGGTGCAGGTCTCCGAGAGCGTCGGCGACGACGCGGGCTCGACGGCGACGGTCGTCACGTCGCGGTCCCGCTCGCCGAAGTACTCGCCGAGGCCGGTGATGGTGCCGCCGGTCCCGACGCCCGCGACGACGGCACCGACGTCGCCGTCGGTGGCGCGGTCGATCTCCGGCCCCGTCGTCCGCCGGTGGGCGCGCGGGTTCGCCTCGTTCTCGAACTGCCGGGCGAGGACGGCGTCGTCCGCCGTCGCCAGTTCCGCGGCCCGCCGGTTCGCGCCGCCCATCCCCTCCTCGGCGGGCGTCGACTCCAGGTCCGCACCGAGCGCCGACAGCATCGCCCGGCGCTCCTCGGACATCGAGGCCGGCATCGTCAGGACGCAGTCGTAGCCGCGGGCGGCCGCAACCGTCGCCAGGCCGATGCCGGTGTTCCCGCTCGTGGCCTCCACGATCGTCCCGCCCGGCGGGAGCTCGCCCGACTCCTCCGCCGCGTCGACCATCTCCCGGGCGATCCGATCCTTGACCGAGTAGGCGTTGGCCGCCTCCACCTTCCCGAGGAGGTTCTCGGCGAAGCCGTCGAGGCGGACCAGCGGCGTGTCGCCGATCAACGCCTCGACCGAGTCGACCACGCCGTCCCCGTGCGACCGGTCGGCCGTCACCCGTTCGCTCATACCCGTTCTACCCCGACGCCACGGGAAAGGGTTGACCCGAACCGGTTCGCTACCCGAGCTGTTCGCCCACGAGGCGGTCGACGGCCTCGACGAACGCCGCCCGCTCGTCCGCGGGGATGGTCGCCCCCGCGGCGACGTCGTGGCCGCCGCCGTCACCCCCGACGGACCGCGCGGCCTCGCGCATGACCGCCGAGAGGTCGAGCCCCTCCCGGACCAGCGCGTGTGAGCCGCGGGCCGAGACCTTCCGTTCCTCGAGCCCCTCACCCTCCGCCGACGGCTCGACGCTCGCGAAGGCGACGATCGGCAGGTCGCGACGGATCCCGTCGGCCCCGAGGGCCATCCCGGCGACGATGCCGACGATGGTCTCCCTGATCCGCCCGCCCGCGTCGAACCACTGGACGTTTCCCTCGACCGTGACCCCCTCCGATTTCACCAGCTCCAGCCCGTTCGAGAGGTTCCGGCGGTGGTTCCGGAGGAGCGTCCGGGCGCGCTCCAGGGCCGCCCCGCGGTCGCCGAGACAGACCGCGAGCCCGACGTCCGCGCGCTCGTACCGCGCCGTCGCGTTCAGGAGCGTCGAGAACTCGCTCACGTCGCGCAGTTCGGTGCCCTCGCTCTCGGCGGTGAGCGTGTAGGTCGTCCCGATCAGGTCGTCGACGCGGTCGGCGGGCACGCCGCTCGCGACCGCCCGCTTGAGCAGGGCGCTCGCGACCGTCCGCCGGTCGTCGTCGGTGAGGTCGACCCACCGCTTCCACTCGCCGTCCCCCCGGAGGTCGGCGTCCAGCCCCGCGAGGAACTCGACCGCGCCGGCCTCGTCGCCCGTGATCCCCGGGATCCGCACGTCGCTCGCGTACTGGAGCAGTTTCGGGAGCGGGCGGGTCTGTCGGCCGTACATCGCCAGGTCCGTGCCCTCGCCGAGGACGCCCGCCGCGACCCCTTCGGCGACGATTCCCCCGTTGGCGCCGGTCAGGCCGTCGACTCCGCCCTGCATGTCGCCGACGGCGCCGACGACCGCCAGTGCCGCGAGGTCGCGGTTGTCGACCCCGTCGGCTTCGAGCGCGCGTGCGAGGACGTACGCCGCCCCCGCCCCCGACAGTTCGCTCGCGCCGTCGATCCCCACGAGCAGGGGGTTCAGATGGTAGGTCGTCGTCGCGTCGGCCGGCTGGTGGTGGTCGGCGATCACCGGGACGAACGCGCCCCGCCCCTCGAAGCCGGCGATCACGTCGAGTTGGCCGCTCCCGAAGTCGGTGAAGAGGACGGTGTCGTGGTCGGTCGCCGCCATCCGCCGGACCGCCGCCTCGTCGAGTTGCTTCTCGAAGACCGTCTCGAAGGGAACGCCCGCGCGCTCCAGCGCCGTCGCGGCGACGGCGGCGCTCGTCAGGCCGTCCGCGTCGATGTGGGAGGCGAGCAACACCGAGTCCGCGGTCCGGAGCCGGTCGGCACACGCCGCCGCGCGCTCGGCGAGTTCCGGTACGGGACCCGTCATCGTCGACGACTCGTGCGCCACCGGTGATAAACCCTCGTCAGCGTGAGTCGAGGCGGGCGACCGTCTCGCGGGCCAGCGCCTCGAAGGTCGCCTCGGCGGGCACCACGTCGACCGCGATCCCCTCGCCCTCGGCGGTCTCCCGCGTGGGCTCCCCGATGACGCCGACGACGGCGGCGTTCAGGCCACCGACCGCGTCCGCACGGATCCCGCGCTCGGCGGCGGCGTCGAGGAAGTGTTCGACCGTCAGCGACGAGGTGAAGCAGGCGGCGTCGAGGGCGCCGTCCGCGGCGAGGGTCGCCGACTCGCCCGCCCCCTCGGGGCGGACCAGCCGGTAGAGCACCGTCTCGTGGACCGCGGCGCCCGCGTCGCGCAGGCCGTCGAGCAGGACGGGACTGCCGTGGTCGCTCCGGGCCACCTCCACCGTCGCCGCCCCGACCCGGGGAGCGAGTAGGTCGACCAGCCCGGTCGAGGAGAACGCGTCTGGCACCAGGTCGACCGCGTAGCCCGCCGCCTCCAGCGCGTCCGCGGTCTTCGGCCCGATGGCGACGACCGTCGCCGCCCCCGGTTCCCAGTCCGCGTCCGCGGCGAGTTCGGCGCCGGTCTTGCTCGTGAACACGACGTAGTCGGCCTCCCGCGGCCGCTCGCCGGTCGGTTCGACCGCGAGCATCGGGTCGGGGACCGCCTCGGCGCCGAGGTCCGCGAGGAGCGACCGGGCCGCGGCCAGTCGGTCGTCGTCCGGGCGGAAGACCGCCACGCGCGGCCGCCCGCTCGGTTCCTCCCCGGTCACTCCTCTGCCTCCTCGCGGGCGCGGTCGATCAGATCGGCCGCCCCCGCCTCGCGCAACTCGGCGGCCAGCGACGCCGCCGCCGCCGCGTGGTCCGTGATCGGCAGGTCGGCGGTCCGCTCGATCGCCTCCTCGCCATCGAGGGAAAGCACCTGCACCGCCACGTGAACGTACTCCCCCTGGACGACCGCGTGGACGCCGATCGGGGCGATACAGCCGCCGCCGAGTTCCGCGAGGACCGTCCGCTCGACGGTCGTCTCGACGCGGGTTACCGGGTCGTCGACCCGGTCGTGGATCGTCGCCGTCGCCTCGCCCTCAGCCAGCGCCGTCACCGCGATGGCACCCTGGCCCGGCGCGGGGACGAACTGCGGTTTCGGCAGCCGGACCGTCCCGACGGTTCCCAGCAGCCCGCTTCGCTCCAGCCCCGCCTCCGCGAGGACGATCGCGTCGTACTCCCGATCGACCGCCCGTTCCAGCGCCCGCCGCTCCAGTTCCGCGAGGTCGTCGAACCACGCCTCGGCGGAGCGATCGAACGCGTCCGGATGCTCCCCCTCGTCCTCGTCCTCGGCGTCCAGCCGCCGCTGGTGTTCGCGCTGGAGGGTCGGCGCGAGCAGTTTCTCCACCCGGGTGTCGACGTTGCCCCGGAGCGGTTCCACGTCGAGGTCCGGCCGCTCGCGGCGCAGTTGCGCGCCCCGCCGGAGCGACGAAGTGCCGACGACAGCGCCCGCCGGGAGGTCGTCGAGGTCGCTCCCGTCGGGCGTCACCAGCACGTCGCCCGCGGGGGCACGCTCCGGCACGCCGGCGACCACGAGTTCCGGCGGCGACTCCGTGGGCATGTCCTTCATCGAGTGGACCGCGGCGTCGACGTCCCCGTCGAGCACCCGCTCGTCGAGCGCGCGGACGAACGCCCCCGTCTTCCCGAGGCGATGGATGAGTTCGTCCCTGATCTCGTCGCCGCGGGTCGACACCTCCACCGTCTCGACGCTGCGGCGTCGCCCGTCGAGGCGGTCGCGAACGTTCGCCGTCTGTCGGCGGGCGAGGTCGGATCCGCGTGTCGCCAGCCGGATTGTCCCGCCTGTATTCATGTCCGATCGGTCGCTCCCGAGGGTGAAAAGCCCACCAGTTCCGATCGACGGCACAAACGATATCCGTCGGACCCGAGACCCCCCGACGCATGTCGAAGATCCCGAAATACAACGCCGTCGGCCTCTCCCCGACCGTGTGGGGGGTCGAGGAACGCAGTGACATCGAGCGGAACCTGGAGCACGTGCACGAGGCCCTCTCGGCGGCCACGTGGCTCAGCGGCCTCGAGCTCCCCGTCCGGCTCGCCGTCCTCCCCGAGGGCGCGCTCCAGGGGTTCACCGACGAAGTGTTCGACATGGACCACGCGACCTACCGGGAGGAGATCGCGATCGACATCCCGGGCCCCGAAACCGAGACCCTCGGCGAGTACGCCAAGGAGTTCGAGACCTTCATCGTCGCCTCGGCCAAGGAGAAGGCCCCCGAGTACGACGGGAAATTCTACAACACGGCCTTCGTGATCGACCCCGACGGCGACGTGATCCACACCCACCGGAAGGTGACGCCCCTGCTCCCCGTCGAGCGATCGGTCTCCCCCCACGACGTGTGGGACGACTGGACCGACCACCACGGCGACGACCTGGACGACCTCTTTCCCGTCGTCGACACCGAGATCGGTCGCATCGGCATCTCGCTGGCCATCGAGGGCGCCTACCCCGAGTACGTCCGCGGCCTCGCGATGAACGGCGCCGAGGTGATCTGCCGGATCGCCTGCCCCGAACCCCTCGTGGCGAACGACAGCTGGGAGATCCAGAACCGCGCCCGCGCTCTCGACAACACCTGCTACGTCGTCGCCCCCAACCTGGGGACGTACTACGTCACCCCGGACGCCGACACGCCGGTCGACACCTTCGGCGGCGGATCGATGATCGTCGACCACCGCGGGCAGATCCTCGCCGAACACGCCTACGGCGCCGGGTCCTCG
This sequence comes from Haloplanus salinarum, assembly GCF_024498175.1. Taxonomy (NCBI): domain Archaea; kingdom Methanobacteriati; phylum Methanobacteriota; class Halobacteria; order Halobacteriales; family Haloferacaceae; genus Haloplanus; species Haloplanus salinarum. The sequence goes on along the minus strand of NZ_CP101823.1, from coordinate 2,894,584 downwards.
TACTGCGCCGCCCCGATCGACGTGGAAGGGCTCCGCGAACACCGCACGTCCTCGCCGCTGACCAACTGGATCAAGGACCTGCGGACCGAGCTGATCCAGCCCATCTACGACCGCGAGATCTACCCGAAGAACCTGTGGCTGGACCGCCAACCCGTCGATCACGACACCTACGCCGAGGAGGTGACCGAGCGACAGATCGAGAAGATGGTCGAGGCGGACGTGTTCGTGCCGCCGTATCACGAGCGCGAGGACGAGGGGTGACCGCGAACGTCACTCCGGCTGATAGGGATCGGTCGCCGTGTCGAGGCGGTAGACGTCCGCGGCGGCGTCGAAGTCGTCGTCGAACGCGTAGAGGTAGCCGAGCCCCTCCGCTTGCATATACGCCACGATAGCGGCGTCGACGAACGAGAACCCCTCGTGCCGCCGGAAGAGCGCTTTCGCCGTCGCGAACTCGTCCGCGGTCAGGGTGTCGATGTGGCAGCGCGCGTTCTCCTCTATTCGGTCGAGAAAGTCGACGGCGGCCGCGTGTCCGGCGTGGTTCGTCAGTCCGTTCAGCGTCTCTGCGAGCACGTAGTCGAGGATCACTGCCTCCGGAAGGTCGGCGGTATCGATGCCCGTGAGGATGGCGAGGGCCCCGTCGTGTGCCTCGTCACGACGGTACGCAGCGGCGAAGAGGACCGTCGTATCGACGAGTGCTCGCGGCATCTATTCCGTGTCGACGCCCCACGCATCGTGGTCGGTCGTGACTGCGGTCTCCTGCTCACCGTCGTAGCCGTCGAAGTCGCTGAACGTACCGCTTCGCTGCTGAACGACCCGGACGCGGAGCGTGCCGTCGTCCTCGACGTGCCAGCGGAGCGTGTCGCCGTCGTCGATGTCGAGTTCCCGGCGGATGCGAGCGGGGATGTTCGCCTGGTTCCCCGACACTTTGCTCTCGGAGTCGACGTTCTCACTGCCCACGTCCACGGGTAGGTGATCTCCCTGTATAAATCGTAGTGTGCGATCACACTATCGTCCCGATCGATAACGGCCGTCTCTCGTGTCGCACACTGTCGCGCGGTGTTCGGTCTACAGCGCGTCCTGGTAGGCGTCGAGCGTTCGCTGGACGTCCGCCTCCGTGTGGGCGTAGCTCACGAACTGCGCCTCGAACTGGTTGGCGGTGAGGAAGATCCCCCGATCCTTCATCTCCTGCCAGAAGACCCGCTCCCAGCGGTTGGTCTCGGCTGCGGCCACGTCCGCGCCCGTCTTGGGACAGGCGTCGTAGTTCGGGCAGTCTTCGCGCTGGCGACAGCCGGCCTCGCAACGGCCCTCGCCGCCGCGCCCCTCGCGGGTGAAGATCGTCTTGAAGATGCTCCCGGTGCCGACGACGGTGTACTCCGGCGCCCGCTCCTCGAGGATGTCGGTGATGCCGGCACGCAACTGCTCGCCGAGCGCGTTCACGTGGTCGTAGACGTCGTTCTCGGCGGCGTACCGCAGGGTCTCCAGCCCGGCGGCCATCGTCACCGGATGCCCGGAGAAGGTGCCGGACTGGAACACGTCGCCGCCGGGAGTGAGATGTTCGACGATTTCGGCCCGGCCGCCGACGGCGCCGACGGGGAAGCCGCCGCCGACGATCTTGCCGAGCGTCGTCAGGTCGGGCGTGATCCCGAACTCGCTTTGGGCACAGCCGAGGCCGCCGACCCGGAAGCCCGTGATGACCTCGTCGAAGATCAACAGCGAGCCGTACTCGTCACAGAGGTCGCGAAGCGACTCGTGGAAGCCGTCGACGGGCATCACCACGCCCATGTTGCCCAGCATCGGCTCCGTGAGCACGGCGGCGATGTCGTCGCCGTGTTCCGCGAACACGTCGGCGATGGTGTCGGTGTCGTTGAACGGGACGGGGATCGTATGCTCGGCGAAGCTCTCGGGGATGCCCGGCGAGGACGGTCGAGCGCCGTCGGGACCGCCCTCGACGAGCGTGGACTCCTGGGCGCCGTGGTAGCCGCCCTGCATGACGACGATCTTGTCCCGCCCGGTGTACGCCCGCGCCAGACGGACCGCGGAGACCGTCGCCTCGGTCCCCGAGTTGACGAACCGGAGCATCTCCACGGAGGGGACGTGGCGGGTCACGAACTCCGCGAGGTCGACCTCCACCTCCGTCGGCGCGCCGTACATCGGCCCGGCGCTGGCGTGGGACTGGATCGCCGCCTCGACGGGGTCGGGGAGGTCGTGGCCGTACAGCAGGGGCCCGTAGCCCATCACGTAGTCGAGATAGCGGTTGCCGTCGGCGTCGACGACGTGTGCGCCGTCGCCGTCCTCGACGAAGAAGGGGTAAGGCATCGACGCTCGGACCGACGAGTTGACGCCACCGGGCAGGACCGACAGCGCCCGGTCGTACAGCTCGCGGGAGTTCTCGTGGTTCATACCTACCGGTGTGTGCGGCGGCGGAAAGAATGTACTGGGTCGGAGAAAAGGTGCTCACCGCGAGCCGGCGCCGGCGACGGAACCGTAACCAGGGGAGACCGTCGGGCCGGAGCGGGTCGCGGTCGGGATCGCGATCGGGGTCGGCGTCGAGGACGGTCTCAGACCGCGTCGGGCCCCTCCTTGCCCGTCCGGACCTGAATCGCCTCGTCGACGGGCATGATGAAGATCTTGCCGTCGCCGGGTTCGCCCGTGTTCGCGCTCTCGCGAATGGCCTCGGCGACGTCTTCGGCGGGTACGTCCGCGACCACGCATTCGATTTTCACCTTCTGGTGGAGGTCGACCGTGTACTCCTCGCCGCGCCACTGGCCCTTCTTCGCGGGCTGGGAGCCGCGGCCGGAGACGTTCGTCACGGTGATCGAGGGGGCACCGACCTCGGCGATGGCCTGTTTCACGTCGCCCAGCTTCTCCGGGCGAAGCATCGCGACGACCATCTTGATGTCGCGCTCGTCCTCGCCGCCGTCGGTGCGGATCTCCTCGCCGCCGTCCGGCACCGCGTCGGGCTGGTCGCCGAACTCGGGGTAGGTGTCGACGCCGTGCTCGGCGACGTCGAGCCCCTCACGCTCGTGGTCGGGATCGACGCGAGCCTGGCCGATGGCCTTCAGCGCACCGAACACGACCGCGGTGGCGGCGATGGTCCAGGCGCCGATGACGGTGACGCTGACGATCTGTGCCAGCAGGACCTGCGTCGAGAAGCCGTTGATCGAGACGAAGGGGAGCAGGATACACCCCATCGCGCCGGCGCTCCCGTGGACGGGGTAGACGGCGCAGACGTCGTCGATCTTGAGCCGCTTCTCGACGAACTTGAAGACGATGGGGAGCTGTCCGCCGGCCAGCAGGCCGACCAGCAGCGCGCCCCACCACGTCGACAGGTTGGGGATGCTCGTGATGCCGACGAGGCCGGCGAGCATCCCGTTGGCGACGTAGAGCGTATCGACCTTCTCGGTCTGGAGCAGCGAGACGCCGGCGGCGCCGATGGCGCCCGCGCCCATCGCGAGCGTCGTCGTCAGCGCCACGCGGCCGACGGTGTCGGCGAAGGCGCCGAGGGCCATGGTGCCTTCCTCGACGACGAACACCGTCGCCGCCGTGCCGACGTTGAAGCCGTACCAGCCGAAACAGAGGATGAGCGTCCCCAGCACGGCGAAGGTCATCGAGTGGCCGGGGATGACGTTCGCGCTCCCGTCGTCGTTGTAGCGGTCCATCCGCGGGCCGAGGACCCACGCCGCCGTGAGGCCGGCGATGCCGCCCATGCCGTGGACGATCATGCCGCCCGCGAAGTCGCTGAACCCGACGCCGAGCACCGACGAGAGGTAGCCGCCACCCCACGTCAGCCCCGTCACGACGGGGTAGATGACCGCCGAGAGGATGATAGTGTACGTGACGTACGCGCGGAGTTTCGCGCGGCCGGCGACGGCCCCGCTGACGATGGTCGCCGCCGTCATGGCGAACACCGCGCCGAAGAGCCAGCCGATCCACGTGTCGGAGCCGCCGGTGATGTAGGCGAACGGATCGGCCGCCCCGCCGACAATCCCGGAGACGCCGGCCCCGATCAGGAAGTAGACGATGACGCCGATACTCCAGGTGAGCATGTTCTTCGTCAGCTGGTTGGCGACGTTCTTCGAGCGTACCTGCCCCGCCTCCAGCATGGCGAAGCCGGCGTGCATGAAGAAGATCAGGAAGGTGACGGTCAACACCCAGACGTTGTTGACACCTGAGGCCAGCGCCGAGGGATCGACCTGCAGCGGCGTCAGCATCCGGCCACCTCCGCCGACGGTACTTCGCGAGCAGTGCTTGGACAGACGTTCGTGTTTCCGTATTTGCGTGCCATGTTCGTTCTCCGAATCGCGATAGAAGATACTGTTACGACATAATATAAGGGTTAGCGTTTACAATTGTTGATATGAAGGGGATTCGGTGGATGTTCGTCCGGTTTAATAGTGGATAAGGGTTGTATAAGGTCGTAAGATGGCTACTCTGTGGGCAGTGAGCGGCGAATAATTAGACGAACGTAGTGTAAGATTCCCTATGACTGTCGGTCGGCCGCGTGCTCACGCGTCCCGGCAGTCGGGCGCGACGTCCTCGGCGAAGTAGGTCACGATCAGGTCGGCACCCGCACGCTTGAGCGAGAGCAACGACTCCCGGGCGACGGCCTCCAAGTCGAGCCACCCCTTCTCGGCGGCGGCGTGGAGCATCGCGTACTCGCCGCTGACGTTGTAGGCGGCGACGGGTCGGTCGAACTCCCGGCGGACGGCGCTCACGACGTCGAGGTAGGGGAGGCCGGGTTTCACCATCAGCACGTCCGCACCCTGCTGGACGTCGAGTCGCACCTCGCGGAGCGCCTCCCGCGTGTTCGCGGGGTCCATCTGGTAATGTCGCCGGTCGCCGAAGGCGGGGGCGCCGTCGGCCGCGTCGCGGAAGGGACCGTAGAAGGCGCTCTCGTATTTCGCCGCGTAGGACATGATCGCCACGTCGGCGAAGCCGGCGTCGTCGAGCGCCGTCCGGATGGCGCCAACCATCCCGTCGGTCATGCTCGACGGGGCTACCATCTCCGCCCCCGCCTCGGCGTGGGAGACGGCCGTCCGTGCCAGTCGGTCCAGGGTCGCGTCGTTGTCGACGGTCAGGGTCGGATCGTCGCGGGCGTCCGCCTCCAACACCCCGCAGTGGCCGTGGTCGGTGTACTCACAGAGACACACGTCGGTGATGACCGTCGCGTCCGTCGCCTCGGTGACGTCGCGGGTCGCTCGCTGGACGACGCCGTCCGGCGCCCAGGCGCGCGAGCCCTCGTTGTCCTTCGATTCCGGCACCCCGAAGAGGATGACGGCCTCGACGCCCGTCGCCAACACTTCCTCGACGCGGTCGACCGCCTCGTCGACGGGGACCCGTTCGTGTCCGGGCATCGACTCGATGGGCACCCGCTCGTCGGTCGTCGCGTCGACGAACACGGGCGCCACGAGGTCGGTCGCGCGGAGTTCGGTCTCGCTGACCAGCGAGCGGACGCCGTCCCGGCGTAGTCGCCGCGGGCGGTCTGTCTGGTCCATACGGCCGCCTCGCTCGGGACGCCCAAAACCCCGTCGTTCCCGCACATTCACGACAACGCAACCGATTAGTCCCTCGACGGCACAGGGCGAGGTGTGTCCACGCCGCCGCTCCAGGTCGCGCAACTGCCCACCGCCCTCCGCGAGCTGGTCGCCGCCGACTACGGTCTGCTGGTCCTCTTCGGCGTGTTCGTCCTCGAGGGCGCGATGTTGCTCTACGTCGTCCCGAGCGAACTCGTCGTTCCGGGTGCCCTCGCGCTCCTCGGGGGCTCCGTCCGGACCGCCGTCGTCGTCGTCGCCGTCGCCGTCGCCGGCGCGACGGTCGGGCAGTTTGCCCTCTTCCTCTTGGCCAAGCGGGTCGGCCGGGAACGGCTCCTCCAGTCCCGGTGGTTCCGCGTCAGCGACGACTCCCTCGCCCGCTTCGAGGGGTGGTTCGACCGCTGGGGGCCGGTGGTGGTCCCCCTGAGCAACACGCTCCTGTTCACGCGGGGGATGGTGACGGTGCCCGCCGGCCTCGCCGGCATGGACGACCGGCGGTTCGTGCTCCTCTCGGCGCTCGGCACCCTCTCTTTCGAGTCGATACTGGCCGGGCTCTACCTCTGGTTCGGGACGGTACTGTGAGTCGGGGCGGGTCGTCCGCGACGGCAACGAGGCCGGTCCGGATGTGGGGCGGGAGAAGGGCTACTCGGTGCGGTCGATGTCGATCCGTTCGCGGAGGGCGGCCAGGTCGTCGGACTCCGCGAGCTCCTCCAACCGCTCGCGAAAGTGGTTCTCGCAGAGGCCGACGCGAATACCCTCCTTCTCCGCCGCGTAGGCGGCCTCGCGATCACAGTAGTGGCACTTCATACCCGGAGTAGGGGCTCACGCCGGTTTAAGGCTGCGCATCCGGCAGACGCGACGTGATCCGGGCGGCCGCGGCGGTGTCGAGACCCGCGATGCCCAGCCGCTCGTCGTGGGCGTCGCTCCCCCCGGTCGCCAGCAGGTCGTGGCGCTCCATCACCGCGTCGAGGCGCTCCGTCCCGACCGGGGCGTCGTACGGGTAGTACCGTTCGACCGCGTCGAGTTGTGGGGCGAGTTCGAGGGCGGCTTCCGGGTCGGCGTACCGGAACGGGTGGGCCAGCGAGACGACGGGGCAGGCCGCGGTCAGCAGGGAGAGGGCGCGGTCCACCGGCGGCACCTCGCGCGGGACGTAACAGGGACCGTCGTCGCCGATGAACCGCTCGAACGCGCCCGCGTAGTCGCAGTCGGCGTCGCTCTCGTCGACCGCCCGGGCGACGTGTGGCCGCCCGACGCCGGGTTCGAACGCGACGTCCAGGTCGACGCCGAGGCGGTCCTCGACCCGCGCCGTCATGCGCCGGGCGCGCTCGATCCGGTCGCGCTGGAGGCGGTCGAGTTCCGCCCGCAGCCCCGCCGTCCCCTCGACGCCGTAGCCGAGCAGGTCGAGCCGCCCCGTCGCCGTCTCGACCTGGAGTTCGACCCCGCGGATCACCGTGATCCCGTCGCGGACGGTCACGGGGGCGTCGAGGTCCGGGTGGAGGCGGTCGTGATCGGTGATCGCGACGGTCTCGACGCCGGCCGCCCGCGCGGCCGACGGCAGGGCATCGAGGGACAACCGCCCGTCCGAGACGGGCGTGTGTACGTGTAGGTCGGCGACCACGTCCATGGACTCCCCTCGCCAGCCCCGCCGATAGGCCTTGCGACGGACGCGTGTCACTCCCACACGCGGTAACGGTCCTCAATTAAGGATGATTAAAGACTTCATCCGAACTAAGGTTGTACATGGAAAACCATTATAGTTCTCCGCTGCCTCTAACCCAGTGATGAAGTTCAACGGCACTGGCGAAATGATCGACGCCCTCGAATTCCCCACGACAACCGACGAGATCATCGCCGAACACGGCGACCACGAACTCGAACTCCAGCGCGGGACCGAGCGGGTCGGCGAGGTGCTGAACCGACTGGCCACCGAGGAGTTCGACACGCCCGAGCAGGTCCGTCTCTCGGTCCGCTCGGCGGTCGGACACAAGGCCATCGGCCGTCGCTTCTACAGCGACCGCGACCCGACGGCGCTCGGCGAGTCGGGCCCGACCCCGCTGTCGCTCTAGTCGAAGGCCGATTCCAGTTCTAGCGGTACCGCTCCCTTCGTGTAGCCCGTCGTCCGCCCGTCGGGCCGGGTTCGGTAGACGACCGCCGGCCGGTGTCCCACCTCCGGCTGTGCCTGTTCGACCGCTAGCCAGTCGTCGTCGGGGAACGACGAGCAGTCAACGAACAGCACGACGCCGCCGGCGTGTGCCGACAGCTGTCCGTCCGTCTTCGTCTTCGCGGTGTCCCGGACGGCGGCGGCCGGCGTCCCCGCGGAGCGGCGGTTCGGCGGTAGCGGCCGCGTCACCTCGACGAGCGGCTGTTCGCCCTCGTCGGTCCGGGCCTGGAAGTCGATGGAGTGGCCCGTCGTCACCTCGATTTCGGGCCGGGGTTCGTAGCCGGCGTCCACGAGCAGCTTCGCGGTGTGAAACTCACCCATGGTCGCCGCCATGCGCGTCAGATCCAGGCGCTCCGAGGTGCCGAGCTTGCCCGCCATCGTCTCGCGGTATTCGTCGAGGATCCCGGCCGACAGGAACCGCTCGTAGAAGGCCAGCGCGTCGTCGCGGTCGGCGTCCGGGAACCCCGCCGCGTGTTCGTCGAAGAACTCACGGGTCGTCCAGCGGCCGTCCTTCGAGAGGAAGACGGGGAGGAAGAACCACGAGAGATGCGGATAGGGTTCCAGCCACGGCGACTGCTCGTGTAGTTCCGCGCGGAGTTCGCGCTCCGCCCAGTCGGCGACGCCGTCCGGTACCTCGGTGAAGCCGTACTTCTCGGTGCGCCAGAGGCTCGACGGCGTCTCCGTGTTGCCGAGCCAGTAGGCGCCGTCGTCGTCCCAGCAGAAGAGCGCGGTGTCGCCGTTGTCAACGTCGAACCGCCGGGCCTCGTACCCCTCGGGGGGTTTGAACCAGGGGCGACTGCTCGTCGCACCCAGGTTGCCGTCCAGCGGTTCGAACACCTCGGCGCGGACGCGGCCGTCCGTCCAGCGGCCGGGGGCGTGTCGAAAACGAAGGGGTCGTGCCACGGGGGACGGTACGTCCTCGGACGATTTACGCGTTCCGCGTCGTCCCCCCGAATCGTCCGTTACATATATATCAGGACACCTCCAAGTCACCACGTACCATGTCAATGGGTGCCTATGACGAGGACGAGCACGAGCGGCGCGCGCAGAAGACCGGGCAGGTCGACCTCTCCGACGACGACCGGTCGGAGTTCCGAGGGACCCTCTCGTACGAGTCCGGCGACTCCACCGAGGCCCTCCTGGATCAGTTCAAGCAACTCCAGGGGGAGTGACCGTCCGTTCCGCCCGCGCAGGACGGGAACCGCCGTCGACACCAGCGCCCCGGTGACGTGACCCACCACCGCCCGACCAGCGGCGGGTCTCCCCATCGCCGGCACGGGCGCCGGTTCCAGCGGCCCGACCTCGGCTGGGGGCGACGCCGCGGCCCCCACGACGCGGCTTCAGGCTCACCCTGACGATCCGCGCTGCGTCCCGGCGGTCGGCTAGCGCCTGATTACCTATTTCCCCCTCCCGCGTAGCGGCGCCCATGAGATCGCACCGCGTCCCCGATCGGACCGCACGGCGGATCCCCACGGCCGGTGACGCCGGATGAGCGACGCCGGTGACCCGGACGCGGCGGAGGACGACTCCTCCCGTCGCCGTCTGCTCGTCCTCCTCGGATCCGGACTGCTCGCTGTCGTCGGCGCGGGGTTCGGCACCGCGCCCCGATTCGACGACGACCCGGCCTCGGACCCGGACCTCTCGATCGAGTACGACGTGACGGCCGACCGTCCGCCGACGTCCACCCCGACGCCGGCGGGCGAGGCCACCGACGCGGATCCGACGCCCGCACCCGACACGCCCGTGGACGACGGCGGTTCGACCGAGCGGCCGTCCGATCAGACCGCCGACGGCTCGCCCGCCGACGGATCGGGATGGCTCGACGGCGACCGTAATCCGCCGCCCGCCGGCACCGGGACGGCCGTCCCGCCCGACGATCCGGTCGCGGCCGCCGTTCCCCCCGTCGCCCTCGACGACGTAGTGCCCGGCGACGGCGGGACGGTCGACCTCTCGCTCTCGCTGTCGGGGTCGCCCGCACGCCTCTGGGTTCGGGGGACCGTGACCGACGTCGCGGAGGGCGGCGTGACCGACGCAGAGCGGAGCGCGGGCGACGGCGGCCCGCCGGGTGAACTACAGGAATACGTGCGGGTCCGTCTGTGGTACGACGACGCCGACGGCCGGCCGGTCTACGAGGGATCGCTCGCCGGCCTCGACGCCGTTTCGGAGTGGATCCCGCTGACCGACGCCTGCGTCGCCGCGGGGGCCCACGCCGTCCGGTTCCGGTGGGAGCTCCCGGCGGATGCGCCGAACCGCGTGCAGACGGACTCCGTGTCGTTCTCGCTGGGCGTCGCCGCCGACGCGGGCGAGTGTTGACCCGCAGGGCTTTCCCGTCCCGGCCCGTCGGCTTCGGGTATGAGCTCCGACCCCTGTGACGGCTGCGGGACGGACGTTCCCGTCGCGGGCGGCGCCGGGAACTTCTGGACGTTCGAGGCGACGACGACCGGCGGCGTCACGCTCGAACTCGCGGACGGCACCGAACATTTCCTCTGTTTCGACTGCATCGAGCGCCTCCCCGACGACCGCGAGGTGACCGCCGACGACGTGGCGGCGTTGTCCGAGTGACATCCTCCCCGCCGTGAACGGCGGGGCTTCCCGTACCGCAGGTGGGATATTTGCCGGTCTACGACGCGACTTGTTCTCTCGTGTGAAACGTCCCGCTCTCGCGGTCGAACAAGTGTGTCGATGGCTGTGCCACACAGCCGTTACTCCTATCCTCACCGTGAGGATTCGGAGTTATCTTCTGCCGCATGTTCTCCGCTCCGTTGCAATCTGCGTTCCCGACCAAGCCACACGACTGGCAGACGTACAACCCTCGCTCAACACGGTTCGCTTTCGTGTCGTCTCCACACGCCGAACAGGTCTTCGAGGTGTCCCACTCGTTCTCCTTTAGCACCTCAACACCGCGTATTTCGCCCTTGTATTCGAGGTACTGGAAGATGCGGTCGAAGGCCCACGTATGGAGTTTCTTGTTGCCTGTCTTCCCCCAGTCGGACTCTCGAACAGTCTCGGGCCAACTTACTGCGAGCGTGCCCACACCGCGTTCGACACACTCTGTGATGATGGCGTCTGAGAGGGCGTGGTAGAAGTGCGTCTCACGGTCAGTGAGTTTCTGACGTGCCCACATCGACTTCTCAGACGGGCCGTTCTCACCTTCCGTGTCGTACTCAGCACGCTTGAAGTAGTGCTTGTCCTGCTTGAGCGAGTTACCGGGGTAGAGAACGTATTCGTCCGGGAACGCGACCGTAGCGATATTTGTGATACCGAGGTCAATACCGGCCACTTCGTCACCTGCTGGGTCGTTTGTTTCGAGTTCGACTTTACAGACGAAGTGCAGTTCCCACTCGTCACCGTTCCAGACCGCACGAACGTTCTGCACCGAGTTGGCTTCAGAGAGGTCAACGTCAGGACGAGTCTGGTACTCGCAGAGCAAGAAGTCCGAGAAGTGTTTCTTCAGGTTCGAGCCTTTCGAGAGTCGAACTCGATTGTTCTCGGAGTCGTGTTTGAACCCGTCTTCTTTGAACGTAACCGTGGAACGTGGTCGTTCGTCGCCGTGTTTCCGGTAGCCGGGCGGATTTGCCTTGTCGTCTTTCTGTCGTAGGTCGAACCACGACTGGAAAGCGTCAGAAAGTTCTTCAATGACTTTCTGACTGGATTGTGCGTTCAAGTCTTTCCAGCACGAGCGGTTCTTCATATACGATTTAAGCGAACCTTCGTTGGGAATCGTACCGATTGCGTCCCAAACTCGTTGGGCTGTCCATCGTGCGACGTTCCAGATCTTCGAGGCGGAATCCCCGAGCGAGTCGAGGCCATCGCAGACCTGCCGGTGGTTCTGGATGGAACCAACGAAGGTGCGCGTGACCTGAATCGCCATACATAGCCTATGTCGAAGCAGTTATTTAATGCCCGGATTGGCGTGGACTATCCGGTCTGTCATCGACGGTGGACTGCGTAGGAAGTGTCGGATTCACTCCCGGCGTAAACGGCGGGATTCTCTCCTAGCAGGAAGATAGTTTTACAGTCGAACGGAAGTCGACGGAACGGTCCGACATCCCCGGACGTCGAACCGTTGCCGACAGTATTACCTGCGGCGCCCGGCTGTGGTCACCGTGGACCCCGAGCGCATCCCCGCCTCGTTCCCGGCCCCGTCGTTCCGTGGCAACCAGCGCGACGCCCTGGCGGACATCCGTTCGGCCTTCGCCGCGGGCAACGACGTGGTGCTGGTCCGTGCCCCGACCGGGAGCGGGAAGTCGCTGCTGGCCCGCGCCGTCGCCGGGGCGGCCCGGACGCCCGACGAGGCCGACCCCGCCGAGGCGACCGGCGCCTACTACACCACGCCGCAGGTGTCACAGCTCGACGACGTGGCCGCGGACGACCTGCTCGACGACCTCAACGTGATCCGGGGGAAGGGAAACTACACCTGCATCCTCCCCGACGAGACGACGACGCCGGTGGACCGTGCACCCTGTGCGCGGGAGTCGGGCTACGACTGTACGGTCAAACACCGGTGTCCCTACTACGCCGACCGCGCCATCGCCTCCAACCGATCCATCGCGGCGATGACGCTCGCCTACTTCATGCAGACCGCCGGGTCGGAGGTGTTCGGCAAGCGCGACGTGGTGGTGATCGACGAGGCCCACGGCCTCGCGGAGTGGGCGGAGATGTACGCCACCGTCGACCTCCGGTCCGACACCGTCCCCGTCTGGGACGAGGTGGGCGTGCCCGACTTGGACGACGCGGACGACCCGCTCGACCGGACGGCCCGCTTCGCCGAGACGCTCGCCGGCGTCTGTGAGCGCGCGGCGTCGGATCTGACGAAATCGCCGGAACTCACGCCGGGCGAGGCCGCCCGCCGCGACCGGTTACAGGAGCTTCGGTCGGAGCTCCAGTGGTTCGTCTCCGACTACCGCGACCCGACCAGTACGACCACCTGGGTCGTCGACCAGCCCGACGACGCTGGCGGCGCCATCACGATCAAGCCGCTCGACCCCGGTCGGTACCTCCATCACACCGTCTGGGACCGCGGGAACAAGTTCGCCCTCCTCTCGGCGACCATCCTCGACAAGGCGGCGTTCTGTCGCGGGGTCGGTCTCGACCCCGCGAACGTCGCCCTCGTCGACGTCCCCCACACCTTCCCCCTGGAGAACCGCCCGCTCTACGACGTGACCCGGGGAAAGATGACCTACGAACACCGCGACGGGACGCTGCCCGACGTGGCCCGCCTGCTGGTTCGACTCATGGCTCGGCACCCCTCCGAGAAGGGTCTCGTCCACTGTCACTCCTACGCGATTCAGGACCGCCTGGCCGACCGCCTGTCGGATTTCGGCGTCGACGCCCGTCTCCGGACCCACGATCGGGCGGACCGCGACCGGGCCCTGGAGGACTGGAAGGCGACCGACGACCCCGACGTCTTCCTCTCGGTGAAGATGGAGGAGGCGCTGGACCTGCGTGGCGACCTGGCCCGCTGGCAGGTACTCTGCAAGGCGCCCTATCTCAACACCGCCGACTCGCGGGTGGCCCGTCGGCTCGAAGACGGGCAGTGGGCGTGGTACTACCGGGTCGCCCTCCGGACGGTGATCCAGGCCGCTGGCCGCATCGTCCGCGCGCCCGACGACCACGGCGCCACCTACCTCGCGGATTCGAGCCTCCTCGACCTCTTCGAGCGCGCCCGGGGGGACATGCCGCCCTGGTTCGCGGACGCCGTGGACGACATGGAGCGGCCGACCCTCCCGGCCTTTGACCCCGACGCGGCACTCGACGGGACGGACACGACGCCCGGCACACGGAGCGGTGGGCGGACCGGGGCGCGGCCCCACACGGCGTCCGACGGGGGCGAGTCGGGCGACGACGGCGCCGACGACCACCCGCTGTCGGACGTGTGGGGCGAGTGATCCGTGGTACCGAGACTCAAACAATAACTGACCATACGTTTCTTCTATTGTGGACAAGATTGTCAAACGCGGGTTGTATTACTAGAAAGATTTAGGTACTTGTAGCTATTCCTCGAAAATACACCCAAATGCGCACTCATACGATCGAGTCGTCGGTGATCCTGTATCGCAACGGGACGCTCACGCTCTCGCAGGCCGCCCGGCGCGCGGGCTGTTCCGACGAGGAGATGGCGTCGGCGGTGACGGGACACCTGCAGCGGGCGGGGATCGACGTCGACGCCGGCGACGTCACGTCCACGGCCGACCGGTCGGCCGACGCCGACTAGTCAGGCAGGGCGTGGAGGCCGGCTCGCGTCTTGACGACGGGAACCGTCTCCGCGTCCGCGTCGAAGAAGTCCGGGCGCGGGATCGTCTTCGCCTCGTAGGTCTCCGGGTCGAGTACCTGCACCGCGTGGGCGTCCTCGACGGCCACCACCGTCGTCTCGACGGCGTCCTCGCGGGTCGCCAGTCGCCTGGCTGCGAGTTCCTCGTCGTCGAACGACGCCTCGTAGGGCTCGCCGGTGGCCAGTCGGATCCCCTTCAGGTTCCCGCTCACGCTCCGGACGAGGACCGGCCCCGCGTCGTCGTCGGGGGCGATGACGTCGCCCGGCGTGAACTTCGGCAGCCGCACCGCGTAGGTGACCCGGTAGACCTCGTTGCCGTCGCCGTCCTCGGTGACGAGGGTGGGGTAGCTCTCGACGCTCCCGCCGAGTTCGCGGACGATGCGCCGGGACACCTCCTCGCCGAGGCCGTTCGTCGACAGCTTCACGTTCGGGCCGTCGTCCGTCTCCTTCACCTCGCTGACGAAGGCCTCGCGGTCGCCGTCCCCCTCCTTGTCGGCGACGTGGGACTCCGCGATCTCGACGGCGCGGCTCCGTTCCTCGGCCGTGGGCGTCCGGTCGGTCGCCCGCACCTGAACCGTACTCGCGTAGTAGCCCCCGGCGATACGCCCACAGCGGTCGCAGGTGCCCCGCGAGATCTTCACGGGCACGACGACCGACTCCTCCAGCGGCGTCTCGCGGACGACGCCGGTGAACTGGCAGTGCATCCGGATGGTGTTCTCGTCGACCTGCTCGGGATCGACCGCCCACGTGACGTTCCGGGCGCCGACGTGGATCCCGAGCGCCTCGCGGGTCTCGTCGACGGCCACGTCCGTGTAGTCGCGGGCGTCGACGTCGACCCACCGGTTCCCCCGGTGGACGGCACCACAGCCGGAACAGACCAGCACCTCGATCCGCTCGGGTGCGTCCACGAGGTCGAAGTCCTCGAAGTAACAGGCGTCACAGAGGCGGCGGTCCCGGTCGCGTGGCTCGCCGGGCAGTGGCTCCGTTCGCGTCGGCACCGGGTCGCCACAGCGCGGACAGAACTCCCGGGACTCGGTGTCGCTCATCGCCGGGCCGTAGTCGCCCGCGGCGGTTAAGCCCCGCGACACGGATCGCCGATAACGTTTACCGACCGCCGCGTCTACCCCCGCACATGGAGTGGAAACCCGACTGGGGGCTTCGGGGCCGGATGGTCCTGACGATGTTCCTCCTGTTCGTCCTCTATATCGTCTTCGTCGCGATCCTGTCGCGGTACATGGGGCTGTTCGGAATCGTCCTCGTGATGGGACTGTTCTCGCTGGGACAGTTCTTCTTCAGCGACCGCCTCGCGCTGTACAGCATGGGCGCGAGACGCGTCGACGCCGAGGAGTATCCCCGCCTGCACGCCATGGTCGACCGCCTCTGTCAACAGGCCGACCTCCCGAAACCCGACGTCGCGGTCGCGGACACGAAGATGCCCAACGCCTTCGCCGCCGGCCGGTCCCAGAAGCACTCGACGGTCTGTGTCACCGAGGGGCTCCTCCGCACCCTCGACGAGGAGGAACTCGAGGGCGTGATGGCCCACGAACTCGCCCACGTCAAGAACCGGGACGTGATGGTGATGACGATCGCCTCCTTCCTCTCGACGCTCGCCTTCATGGTCGTGCGGTGGGGGTGGCTGTTCGGCGGCGGCCGCAACCGCCAGGGCGGCGGCGGCGTCGTCGTGGCGATCCTCGTCTCGCTGGTCGTCTGGATCGTCTCCTTCCTGCTCGTCCGGGCGCTCTCGCGCTACCGCGAGTACGCCGCCGACCGCGGGGCGGCGGCCATCACCGGCCAACCGTCGGCGCTCGCGTCGGCGCTGCTGAAGATCTCCGGCCGGATGGACGACGTCCCCGACCGTGACCTCCGCGAGCAGTCGGAGATGAACGCCTTCTTCGTCATCCCGCTCCGGAGCGGCGTCGTCGGCCGCCTGTTCTCGACGCACCCGCCGACCGAGAAGCGCGTCGACCGCCTGCGCGACCTCGAAGGGGAGATGGAACGGCGCTGATGGGCCTGTTCGATACGCTCCGGTCGGTGCTCGGCGTCCGGACCGACGCCGACGCGACCCGCGAAGCCGACCCCGAGGACCTGTTCGGCATGAGCACCGCCTACCTCACGATGGAGGCCGACCTCGGTTTCGCCCCCGTCGGCGCCGCGGCGCTCTGTTTCTCCTCGGTCGACAGCACCGACTTCGACGCGACGGTCGACGACGTCGAGGAGATCCTCCGCGCCGGCGAGGCCGAGACGGGGACGACGTTCTACCGCCACGAGGACGACCACGGCTACCACTGGGTCGTCCTCGAGGACGACGACCCCGAGGACCTGGTGACGAGCGTCCACTTCGCCGCCGATACGTTCGTCGAGCGCGGATACGGCTCGCGCCTGCTCGCGGCGGTCTTCGGGTTCGAGCGCGCCCGCGACGGGACCCGTGCCTACTGGCTCTACTCCTTCCGCCGCGGGGCGTACTACCCCTTCGTCCCGACGGGTGGCCGCGAACGGGACAACCGACTGGAGTTCAAACTCCAGTCGGTCCTCGACGGCGAACTCGACGTGGAGGACGACGAGAGCTACTGGTACCCGCTGTGGCCCGGCACGGACGGCGGCCACCCGTGGACGTAGCGCCCGCTCCCGCATGAACCACCGCGCTCCGTGGTATCGACGGCCACGCCGTCGTGCCGTTTCACTTTCACCACGGTGTTAACGAGGCTTTATGTGCGGAGGGGCACAAGCGGAGTCACATGGCAGAAGACGACCTCGAGAACCTTCCGGGAGTCGGGCCGGCGACGGCCGACAAACTGGTCGAAGCGGGCTTCGAGAGCTACCAGAGCATCGCGGTGGCGAGTCCCGCGGAGCTCTCCAACACGGCCGACATCGGCGAATCGACGGCGAGCGACATCATCAACGCGGCCCGCGAGGCGGCGGACGTCGGCGGCTTCGAGACGGGGGCGACCGTCCTCGAACGTCGCGAACAGATCGGCAAGCTCACCTGGAACGTCCCCGAGGTCGACGAGTTGCTCGGCGGCGGCGTCGAGACCCAGTCGATCACCGAGGTGTACGGCGAGTTCGGCGCCGGCAAGTCACAGGTCACCCACCAGCTCTCGGTCAACGTCCAGTTGCCCACCGAGTACGGCGGCCTCCGCGGGAGCGCCATCTTCGTCGACAGCGAGGACACGTTCCGTCCCGAGCGCATCGACGACATGGTCCGGGGCCTCGACGACGAGATCATTCAGGCGACGATGGACGACCGCGGCATCGAGGGCTCGCCCGGCGACGAGGACGCCATGGAGGCACTCGTCACCGACGTGCTGGACAAGATCCACGTCGCGAAGGCGTTCAACTCCAACCACCAGATCCTGCTGGCCGAGAAGGCGAAGGAGCTCGCGAGCGAACACGAGGACTCCGAATGGCCCGTCCGCCTGCTGAACGTCGACTCCCTGACCGCTCACTTCCGCGCCGAGTACGTCGGCCGGGGGGAACTCGCCGAGCGACAGCAGAAGCTCAACAAACATCTCCACGACCTGATGCGGATCGGCGACCTCTACAACGCCGCCGTCCTCGTCACCAACCAGGTCGCCTCGAACCCCGACTCCTACTTCGGCGACCCGACCCAACCCATCGGGGGCAACATCCTCGGCCACACCTCGACGTTCCGGATGTATCTCCGGAAGTCGAAAGGCGACAAACGGATCGTCCGTCTCGTCGACGCGCCCAACCTCGCCGACGGCGAGGCCGTGATGCGCGTCAAAGACGAGGGGCTCGTCCCCGAGTAACGCCACGCGACCCTCGCCGGCCTGCCGGCCGAACGCAGCACCGACGGGACGACGATTCGACCCCCCGTCGCGACTCAACACGGTCCCTGCCGTTCTCACGAACTCCTGACCGCCGGCGTCGGACTGGGCTCCGTTCGAGCGCGCGCCGACTCCCAACGACTACTACTGCCTATCAATCAGATGGTTGGATCTTGAACCCCCAATATCGTCAGCCGCCGACGTCCCCGTGGCTCGCACCCACTGAATACGCCACACGTAACTGGAACTGCGTATATACGTGATCTAGGGCGGTTATGCCGGGGGAGTGGACCGGTGTCCGCGCACATCGGCACGAATTCGTCGGCGATCGACGAACGGGTTTCTTGGAATAACCGCACAATATTAGGTGGGCGGAAGCCGTACCGTCCCCCGGTGATACTCACATGACGACCCGTCTCGCCGTCCTCGGTGGCGGCACCGGTGGGACCGTACTCGCCAACAAACTCGCGGCGAAACTCGACACGGAGATCGACGCCGGTGACGTCGAGGTGACGCTGATCAACGAGACGGCGACGCACGTCTACAAGCCCGTCTGGCTCTACGTGGCCTTCGGTCGGGCCGATCCGTCCGAGGCGCGGCGGCCACTCGACGACCTGCTCGACCGACGAATCCGGCTCCGGACGGGACGGATCACCGACGTCGACCCGTCGGCCAAGCGCCTGCAGTTCGACGACGGCGACACACTCGAGTACGACTACCTGACCGTCGCCACCGGGGCTCGGCTGGTCCCCGACCGTATCCCCGGACTCGCCGAGGGTGCCCACGATTTCTACAGTGCGGACGGCGCCGAGCGACTGCGTGACGCGCTCGCCGACTTCGACGGTGGTCGTGTCGTCCTCACGGTTGCGGGGATGCCGCACATGTGCCCGGCCGCGCCCGTGGAGTTCACGCTGATGGTCGAGGACTGGCTCCGTGACCGCGGCGTCGACGCGACGGTGGGTTACACCGCTCCCACCGAACGGACCCACAAGCTTCCGCCGGTGGCCGACTGGGCCGACGATCGGTTCGAGGCCCGCGGCGTCGAGAGTCACACCGAGTTCGCGGTCGACCACGTCGACACCGACGACCGGACGCTCCACGCCGAAGACGGGCGGACGGTCGACTACGACCTTCTGGTCTCCATTCCGCCGCACGCGGGCGTCGACCTCGTGGCCGACGCGGGGTTGGGCGACGACGGGTGGGTCGAGACCGACCCACGGACGTTGGCGGCAGTTCACGCCGAGGACGTGTACGCCATCGGCGACACGACCGACATCGAGCGGCCGATGGCCGGGAGCGTCGCTCACTACCAGGCGGGGACCGTCGCCGACCGCCTCGCCGCGTCGGTGCGCGGCCACACGCCGACCGCCACCTACGACGGCAAGGTGCTCTGCTTCCTCGAGGCCGGGATGGACGAGGCGACGTTCGTCTCCTTCGATTACGATTCCATGCCCGTCCTCCGTGAGGAATCACGGCTCGTCCACTGGGCGAAAGGTGCGTACAACGAGGCGTACTGGCTGACCGCACGGGGGTTGATCTGACGTGGTCGACGACGCGCAGACCACCGACGTCGACGACGAACTCGCCGCCGCCATCGCGGAGGACCCCGAGGCAGTGGCGGCGTTCGTCCGCCGTCTGGACGTGGTGAACGAACTGCTCGACGTGGCCACACTCGGCGTGGAGGCGGCGGACGACGAGATGGTGTCCTCGGTGGCCGAGAACGCGTCCACACTCGGTGAATCGGCCGACGAGCTCGCCCAAGACGGGACGCCTCGCCTGGCCGCCTCGGTCGGCGACCGGGGGGACGAACTCGCCGAGGCGGTCGAGACGGTGGCCGACCTCCAGCGAGACGGGACCTTGGATCACCTCGTCGAACTCGCGGACGTCGTGGCTCTCGCGACCGAAGCGGCGGACGACGAGATGGTGTCCTCGGTCGCCGGCACCGCCGGGTCGCTCGGCGAACTGGCCGACGAGGCGGCCGATCCGGGGACGGTACGAGGCGCCCGAACGCTGCTCCGGGCGCTCGGTGACGCGGGCTCCCCCGACGCCGCCTACCGCGAGGTGGGGCCGCTCGGTCTGGTGCGGGCGCTCCGGGATCCGGAAGTCAAGCGAGGACTGGCGTTTCTGATCGCGATGGCGCGAGGGATCGGTCGGGAGGTCGACCGGGGGGCCGAGTAGCTACTCCTCGGTCGTCGTCTCGTCGATGTCGAGTTCGCCCTCGTGGATCTTCGCTCCGTCCTGGACCACTTTCTCCGCGAGGACGGCGCATTTGATCCGCATGGGGCTGATGTCGACGCCGAGCATCTCCACCACGTCGTCACGGTCCATCCCGGCGAGTTCGTCGAGGGTCGTCCCCGGGAGGCGCTCGGTGAGCATGCTCGCGCTCGCCTGACTGATGGCACACCCGTCGCCGGAGAAACTCACGTAGTCGATGGTCTCCCCGTCGTCGTCGAGGCGCACGTCGATCCTGATCGTGTCGCCACACGACGGGTTCTCGCCGACGTGGGTGAACGTCGGATCCTCGAGTTCCCCGTGGTTGCGGGGGTTCTTGTAGTGATCGAGGATCTGCTGTCGGTACATATCCGAGCCCATGCCCATGATTGGCTCCGAATAAGGTGCTTTCGCGTAAAAGGATTCCGGGGTACGGGGTTCGGACGGCCTCGTGAGCCGTCTCCGGCGATCCACGCTCCGGGGGGTGACTCGGTACCGATCCGCCTCAGGCCGCGACCGCCCCGTCGACGTCCTCGTAGGCCTCGAGGAGTTCCCGGTACCGGTTGCGGATGGTGACCTCGCTGATGTCGGCCACCTCGCCCACCTCCCGCTGGGTGATCTCCTCGTTGGTGAGCAGCGGCGCGGCGTAGACGGCGGCGGCCGCGAGGCCGACCGGGTTCTTGCCGCTGTGGAGGCCGCGCTCCTTGGCCGCGTCGAGCATCCCCCGTGCCAGTCGGTCGGCCTCGTCCGAGAGATCGAGTTCCGACGTGAACCGGGTGACGTAGCTCACCGGGTCGGCCGGAGCGACTTCGAGGTTGAGTTCCCGCACCACGTACCGGTAGGTGCGTTTGAACTCGGTCTCCTCGACCCGGCTGACGCGGGCCATCTCGTCGATGGTTCGCGGAACGCCCGCCTGTCGCGCGGCGGCGTAGAGCGCGCTGGTGGCGACGCCCTCGATCGATCGACCCGGCAGGAGGTCGTCCTCCAGCGCACGTCGGTAGATGACGCTTGCGGTCTCGCGGACGTTCTCGGGCAGGCCGAGCGCCGAGGCCATGCGGTCGATCTCGCCGAGCGCCTGCCGCAGGTTGCGTTCCTGGTGGTCCTGCGTCTGGAACCGCCGGTTCCAGGTGCGGAGCCGCTGCATCTTCTCGCGCTGGCGCGAACTCAGCGTCTTCCCGTTTGCGTCCTTGTCCTGCCAGTCGATCGTCGTCGACAGCCCCTTGTCGTGCATCATCTTCGTCGTCGGCGAGCCGACCCGGGACTTCTCGTCGCGTTCCCGGGCGTCGAAGGCTCGCCACTCGGGGCCGCGGTCGACCTCGTCGGCCTCGACGATGAGCCCACACTCGCTGCAGGCCGTCTCGCCGTGCTCCTCGTCGGTCACCAGCGCGCCGCCACACTCGGGGCAGGCGTGTTCGGCCGTCGACTCCTCTCGCTCTCGAATCTCGGTGCTCTCGGTCGTCCAGACGCGTGCTTCTGTCATGATGGGGTGATCGTCACCGACGACCGACGCGGGGACCGTGTCGCCGTGACGCTTCTTAACCCACAGTTAGTGATGAAGACATATAAACATCCCGCTGAAATGCGCGGAGATACATAACTCCAACGGAAATAGTGACAGCGTGCAGACCTTCTCGATGGCGGCGAAAAATCAGACGATAATAAATGATGGGGTAGAAATCGCGGTAGTGTTCAGATAAGGATTGAAAGGTGAGGCGGTGCGAGTTTCTGCTGGTTCATGGCTGAAATCGCCCGCCTCAACGGTTGTATCGACCGAATCGAGTTAGGTTTTGTGGAACGAGAGGCAACACCGCGGCTGTTGATGAAGCTCAGTATTCAGCTCCATCTTGCTGGACTATCACTTTCGAATACTGTCTCTATTCTTGAAATATTTGGTGTTGAGCGGGCACGATCCACCGTTCACAACTGGGTTCACAAGGCTGATCTACAGCCCGAAGAAGATCGAAGCCCGGATCACGTTGCGGTTGACGAAACCGTGATCCGACTCAATGACGAGCAGTACTGGCTGTACGCTGCGGTTGATCCAGAGACGAACGAATTACTACACACAAGGCTTGAACCGACGAGAAACAATGTTATCGCTCATTCGTTCTTCCGCGAACTACGCGAGAAACACGACGTTGACGACGCGGTGTTTCTCGTCGACGGTGCGAAACCTCTGAACGACGCCTGCCGTCGCCACGGCCTCGATTTCAGATACGAACGTCATGGAAATCGGAACAGCGTCGAACGTGTCTTTCGTGAAGTAAAACGCAGAACTACCAGTTTCTCGAACTGTTTTAGCAACGCCGAAGCAGAAACTGCAAACGAGTGGCTCAGATCGTTCGCCTTCGCATGGAATCAGCTAATCTGAACAGCACCGAAATCGCGAGCGGTACGGGTCGACGCGGGGACGGGTGAGCGGTGGGCGGTCGACGGTTATTCGCTCTGGATGCGCGGCGCGAGCATGAACGTCACCTGTCCCAGGCCTTCGGCGAACTCGTAGTGGAGCTTCACCGGGAACTCCTCGCCCAGTTCGACCGTCACCTCGGCGTCGCCGGGGATGGCCTTGTTCATGTCCTTGAGGTAGTCGAGCGAGAACAGCGAGTCGGCCGGCCCCGCCTCCAGGTGGATGAGGTCCTCGGGACCCATCTCGAAGTCGACGTCGTCGGTGTCGCCTTCGGCCTCGATGTGGAACGTCTCCACCGCCTCGTCGACGCGGAGGTTGATGTGATCGGAGACCATATCGGCGGCCGTGATGCCGCGGTCGAGTTGGTTGCCCTCCACCACGATCTGTGCGGGTAGATCGAGGTCGGGGATGTCCGGCTCCTGTCGGATCGAGTCCGGGTCGATCAGCGCCAGCGTGTAGGAGAGGCCGTCGATCCGGATGTGGAGTTTGCGGGTCTCCTCGTCGAGTTCGAGGTGGACGAGGTCGCCGGCGTTGCCCATGCCCGCGATGTCCTCCAGTCGGGCGAGGTTGACGCCGATGACGCCGCCGTCGGCCTCGTAGGACTCGAACGCCGCGGCGTCCAGCGAGAGGTCCACCATCCCCACGTTCGCCGGATCGACCGCCCGGATCGACAGGCCGTCCTCGTTGAGCCGAACCTTACACTCGTCGACCAGCACGCTCACGGAGTCGAGGGCATCCCGGAGCGTCGACGCGCTCACGATGGCCTTGAACATGTATCCGGTGGTATGCCCCGGGCGTTAAAAATACCCGCTGTTCGTCGCGGGCGAGCGCGCGTACCGGCGGCGTCCACGTTTATCACGATCGACCCGTCACCGAACGAAACTTGGTTAACCAAGCATACCTGCTATGATCCCCCGTCGGCTACTCCCCTACGATCAATAGCTGTCATCGTCGAACTGCGAATACCGACTCACCAGTTCGAGCTCGGTCGGCGGATCCCGACGCGGTCGGGGGGACCGACGGAACTCGAACGGGTGAACGGGGTAGAAGACGGCTCGGCGCCGGTTTTCTCGCTTTCCGACCTCGCCGACGGCCGCCTCGACGGCCGCGATCAGTTCGCCGACGCGGAGGGCTATCGGTTCGAGCTCGTGGACGTGTCGGAGGACTGCTCGCTCCGTCTCGTCTCGTGGGACCCCGAGGTCGACCCCTTCTTCGGACTGCTCGCCGAACACGGCGGCTCCATCCGCCGCGGGACGGGAACGCCGGAGGCGTGGACCTTCGAGGCGGAGTTCCCGAGCCACGACGATTTCTCGACTTTCCGATCCGGTGCCGAGGACCTCGACACCCCCGTCGAAATCGAGCGCGTCTACAACCCCACTGCGGGAACCGGCGCCTGGTACGGGCTGACACCCAGACAGCGACGGACGCTCGAACTCGCGGTCGAACGCGGCTACTACGACATCCCCCGACGCTGTACGACCCTCGAACTGGCCGACGACCTCGGTATCTCCGATCAGGCCGTCACCGAGCGACTGCGCCGCGGCATCGTGACCTTCGTCACCAACGCCCTGTTGCCCGAGGACGAGTGACAGCACACATGACAGTCCGTTCATCCAATAGCTTCATGAGTGCTCACACGGAACCGGTAGCTGCGTTCTGGGGGGGGATCCGATGACTACATCGAACACGTGTGACAGCACGGTCGACGACGACCCGGGGGAGAATCGACACGACGAAGCCGACACCGAGCGACTGGATGCCGTCTTCGAGGTGTTGGCCGACGCGCGACGGCGGCGGGTGATCCGCGTCCTCTCCGGCGGGGAGACGGAGGTGACGACCGTCGCGACGCTCGCGGAGGCCCTCGCGGAGCGTGACCCGGCACCGGTGGATCGGCTCGTCGTCTCGCTCGGACACGTCCACCTGCCGAAACTCGACGCCGCTGGCGTGATCGACTACCTCCCCGACCGCTCGACGGTCCGGTACGACGGGGCGCCGCTCGCCGAGCGCCTGCTGAAGGAGTGTTGAGGCCGGCCAGACATCCGACGTGCATTTCCGGATCGACCACCTCGGTCCGGGTATGAACGCCGATCCCGCGACCGCTCGCTCGCGGTCACGCCTCCCGGTGAGTCGCCCATGACCGGTCGCGACGAGTACTACAACCGCTCGAAACAGGAGGGCTACCGCGCCCGGTCGGCCTACAAGCTCAAACAGCTCGACGAGGCGGCCGACCTGCTCGCCCCGGGCGACGTCGTCGTCGACCTCGGGGCCGCACCCGGCGGGTGGCTCCAGGTTGCCGCCGAGGCGGTCGGCGACGCCGGGACCGTCGTCGGCGTCGACCGCCAGCGCATCCGCCCGCTCGATCACGCCGTCGTCGAGACGCTCCGGGGCGACATGACCGAGGACGCGACGGTCGACCGCCTCCGCGAGACCGTCGGCGACGCCGGCGCCGACGTCGTCGTCTCGGACATGGCTCCGAACATGACCGGCGAGTACTCCGTCGACCACGCCCGATCGATCCATCTCGCCCGGCAGGCCCTCGGCGTCGCCGAGGACGTCCTCGCCCCGGGCGGCGACCTGGTCGTAAAGGCCTTCGACGGCCCGGACCTCGCGGATCTCCGTGCCGACATGGACGACACCTTCGAGTACGTGCGCTCGATCCGCCCGGACGCCTCCCGGGACTCGTCCTCCGAGGTGTATCTCGTCGCCAAGGGGTATCTCACGGCGCCGATCGCCGCCGGCGACGAACTCGTCGTCGAGATCGTCGACCGGGGCGACGAGGGCGACGGCATCGCCAGCGTCGAGGGGTTCACCGTCTTCGTCCCCGACGCCGAGGTGGGCGACCGCATCGAGGTACGGATCGACGAGGTCAAACCGCGCTTTGCCTTCGCCGAGCGGGTGTGAGACCCGCCGCGTCACTCGCGTTCGGGCTCGCCCGTCGCGGCGGCCGCGGCCTTCGCAGCCGCGTCGGCCCGCGAGCGGACGAGGCCGACCACGGCGTACACGAACGGCGTGTCGACCAGCGCGATGAGCAGTTTGAGGAGGTACTGGCCGAGCATCAGCCCGACGACCAGTGACCACGGCGTCGCCTCGCCGATCCCCGCGTACCGCGGCAGGAGGTAGAAGGCCACGCCGACGAAGATGACGGTGTCGATGGCCTGACTCGTCGCCGTCGAGGCGATGTTCCGGAGCCAGAGGAAGTCGCCCTCGGTCGCCTCCCGGAGGCGGTGGAAGACGAGGACGTCCCAGTTCTGGCTGACGATGTAGGCGAGCAGGCTCCCCGCGACGATGTTCGTGCTCGCGCCGAGCACCGCCGCGAACGACGCGGGATCGACGGGCGAGTTCGGGGACGCCGGCGCCATGATGGTCGACCACACCAGCGCCAGCAACACGAAGTTCATCACGAAGGCGACGTTCACCATGACCTGTGCCGCCCGCCGGCCGTACAGCTCCGCGTAGCAGTCCGAGGCGAAGAAGGTGAGCGCGTACGCCAGCGCCGCCCCGGGCAGGGAGACCGTCGCCCCGATCCGCGGTACCGCGACCGGCAGCGGGATCGCCAGCACCTTCGAGGCGGTCAACTGTGCGGTCACCAGCGCCGTCACGAACAGCGCGAGGATCGCGACGCGGCCCACCGGCCACGCGTCCCGTCCGGCGCTCATTCGTCGGCCTCCAGACGCCCGTGTCTGGCGTCGATCTCGTCGAGCAGGTCCAGATTCTTCCGGATCGACGCCCGGATCGCGTCGCTCCGGTTCACGAACTTCCCGTCCTCGCCGACGTGCTCGTCGAGGTCGGCGAGGAGTTCGTCCGGAATCTCGACGCTGATCTTGCTCACGCCGTGCCCCCCGCTCCGCGCCCGCATACTCGTTCGAATATTCTCATGGTGTTCTCTCGGCCATATTTCCCGCCCGGGTTTAAATACGACGGCTTCGCCGTCCGGGTCGGCCCCCCGTTCCGGGGTGCCGCGCTCCCCAACTATTTGCCCCCCGCCCGACGTAGCGTAGCCACGAATGACCGACGCGTCCATCGAAGCCATCACCGCACGCGAAATCCTCGACAATCGCCTGGAGCCGACGTTACGGGTCACCGTCGAGACGGCCGCCGGCACCGGCCGGGCCGACGTTCCCCGGGGTCGCTCCCGTGGCGAGCACGAAGCCATCGACCTGCGCGACGGCGACGACCGGTATCGGGGCCGTGGGGTCCGACAGGCGGCCGCGAACGTCGAGGACCGGATCGCCCCCGCGCTCGTCGGCCACGACGCCACCGCCCAGCGAACCGTCGACGCCCGCCTCGACGCGCTCGACGACCCCGAGGACCCGCTCGGCGGCAACGCCATCACCGGCGTCTCGCTCGCCACCCTCCGGGCCGGGGCCGCGGCGACCGACCAGCCCCTCTACCGGTACGTCGGCGGCGCCGACACGCACGTCCTCCCGCTCCCCTTCTTCGATCTGATCGAGGGCGGCGAACTCGCCGGCGGGGACCTCCCCTTCCAGGAACACCAGGTCGTCCCCGTCGGCGCCGACTCCGTCGCCGAAGCCGTCCGGATGGCCGCCGAGGTGTACTACGAACTCGGGGACATCGTCCGCGCGGAGTACGGCGAGGCGTCGCTCAACGTCGGCGCCGAAGGGGGGTACAACCCGATCGGCGTCGACGACCCGCGGACGGCATTCGACCTCGAACTCCGGGCCATCGAGGCGTGTGGCTACGACGGCGAGTTCGCCCTCGCGGCGGACGTGGCCGCCTCCCACTTCTACGACCCCGAGACGGGGACCTACGCCCTCCTCGGCGAGACCCTCTCCCGGGCGGAGCTTCTCGCGTTCTACGAGGAACTCGTCGACACCTACCCCGTCGTCTCGCTGGAGGATCCGCTCGATCAGAACGACTTCGACGGCTACGCCGACCTGACCGACCGCCTCGACGTCCAGATCGTCGGCGACGACCTCTTCGTCACCTCCCCCGAGCGACTGCGGCGGGGCGTCGACCGCGGTGCCGCGACCGCCCTCCTCTGGAAGGTGAACCAGGTCGGGACCGTCACGGCGGCACGGGAGGCGTCGCGGCTGGCGACCCGGAACGGCTACGCGGTGCAGGTGTCGGAACGCTCCGGACAGACCCCCGACACGTGGCTCGCCGACCTCGCGGTCGGCCTCGGCGCCGGACAGATCAAGACCGGCGTGACCCGCGGCGAACGCACCGAACAGTACAACCGTCTCCTCGAAATCGAGGACGAACTGGGCGACGCCGCGACGTTCGGCCCGCCCGCCGAGGGGACCCTCGACCCGTGACGACCGTCCGCAACCGGTCGGCGCTCGTCGACCACGGCAACGTCACGGCCCGACGTGACCTCCTCGATATCGCGTCCGCGGCCGTCGACGCCGTCCACCCCCGTCGGACCGTCCCCGCGGCCGTGACCCGCGACGGCGACCGACTCCGGATCGGCGAGCGCACCGTCGACCTCGCCGCCGTCGACGACGTCTACCTCCTCGCGGCGGGCAAGGGGTCGGCCGCCGTCGCTGCGGAACTGCGCTCCCGTCTCGGCGACCGCCTCACGGACGGCGTCGTCGCCGAGAAGGCGGGCGGCGAACGCGACATCGACGGCGTCGCCGTCGTCGGCGCCGGTCATCCGATCCCCGACGCCGAGAGCCTGCGGGCCGGCCGGCGGGTCCACGAACTCGCCGACGCGGCGGGGCCCGAGGACTTGGTGATCGCCGCCATCACCGGCGGCGCCTCGGCGACGCTCGCCGCCCCCGCCGGGGACCTCTCGCTGTCCGACCTCGCGGACGTGACCGACAGGCTCCTGCGGGCGGGGCTCCGGATCGACGAGATCAACGCCGTCAGGAAACACTGCTCGACGCTCAAGGGCGGCCGGCTGGCCGAGCGGGTCGCGCCGGCGACGCTCGCGACGCTCGTCGTCGTCGACGAACCCGCCGGCGACCCCTGGGGCCCGACCGTCGGCGACGGGTCGACGTTCGCCGACGCGCTCGCCGTCCTCGACCGTCACGACCTGACCGACGCCGTCCCGCCGG
This sequence comes from Haloplanus salinarum, assembly GCF_024498175.1. NCBI lineage: Archaea > Methanobacteriati > Methanobacteriota > Halobacteria > Halobacteriales > Haloferacaceae > Haloplanus > Haloplanus salinarum. The sequence goes on along the minus strand of NZ_CP101823.1, from coordinate 2,866,201 downwards.
CCGTCCCCCGGCACCTCCGCCGCGGCCGGGACGGCGCGGTTCCCGAGACGCCCGGGGCGACCGACGGCGACGTCCTCGTCCTCGCGGGACCCGCCGACGTCGTCGAGGCCGCCCGGGACCGGGCCGCGGCTCGCGGCTACGAGCCGCTGATCCTCTCCTCGACGGTCGAGGGCGAGAGCCGCGAGGTGGCGACCTGTCTGGCGGCGCTCGCCCGCGAGGCGGTGACCCACGGGCGGCCGGCCAGCCCGCCGTGCGTGCTGATCTCGGGCGGCGAGACGACCGTCCGGGTCGGCGAGGGCGCCGGCGAGGGCGGCCCGAACCAGGAGTTCGCCCTGCGGTCGGCGGTCGCCCTCGCCGACGAACCCCGGGTGACGACGCTCGCGCTCGGGACCGACGGCACCGACGGCCCCACCGACGTCGCCGGGGGACTCGTGGATCACACGACGGCGTCCCGGCTCGAAGCGGCGGGACGTGATCCCGTCGCCCACCTCGACTGCCACGACGCGACGCCGGCGCTCCGGGCCGTCGACGACGCGGTGGTGACGGGCCCCACGGGGACGAACGTGATGGACCTCCGCCTGACGCTCGTCGAGGCGTGAGGCGCGGTCACACCTCGGCGTCGGCGCCCTGATCGCCCTCCGACGGTTCGCTCCCGGAGAGGTCGCGGCGGCCGCCGAGCGTCACCGCGAACAACACGCCGAGGCCGACGCCGTAGGCGACCATCAGCGGAATCGTGACGAGGAACATCGTCATCACGTCGGCGGGCGTGGCGACGGCGGCGAACCCCAGGATGCCGACGGTCACCTCCCGCCAGCGGTCGCGCATGGTCCGGTAGGAGACGCCGGCGGTGTTGAGCAGGAGCATGAGGACGGGCACGTCCGTGAGGAGGCCGATGCCCGCGGTGGTGAAGAAGATGAGCCAGAAGAAGTTGGTGATGCGGTAGGCGATGACCATCTCGGCCCGCACGCCTTCGGCGACGAGATAGGAGATGACCGTCGGGGCGACGGTGGTGTAGCCGAGGGCGAACCCGGCGAACAGGCCGACGACGAGGGCCGCGACCCACCCGAAGATGAGGTTCCGGTTGCCGCGGACGAACCCGCGTTCCCGGAGCGCCGGCCACGCGTAGTACGCCACGATCGGGAGGGTGACGAGGACGGCGATCAGCGTCGAGAACTTCACCTCGAAGATCAGCGCCTCCATGGGGTGGAGGGCCACCACCTCGATCTGGTCGGTGGCAGTCACGTCGTCGGGCAACTGCGAGAGGAACTGCTCGAAGACGCGGCCGATGCCGCCGGTGTAGAGCCATCCGAACGTCGACGCGAGGACGATCCCGAAGACGGCGGCGATGCGGAAGGCCCGCGACGTGAGGCTGTCGAGGATAAACGCGACGTCGGTGTAGTAGCCGCCGATGTCGTCCTCGTCGGTCTCGCCGTCGGTGAACTCGTCGAGGAAGGTGCCGCCGGCGCGACTCGCCCGGTCGCCGATCTCCTCGCTCGCCGACTGGGGGGCGTCGCCCTCGCCCTCCCCTTCGGCCGCCCGCCGCTCCTCGGCCTCGTCGAACCGTTCGAGGATGGCCCGGGCCTTCTCCTTCTCGTCGTCGTCCATGGCCTCGTTGGCCATCGTCAGCGCCTCCTCCTCGCTCAGGTCGGCGAAGGCCTCCGGCGGTGCCGCGCGGATCCCGTCCGCGTCGAGCGCCGAGAGGTCGATCTCGGTCGGGTCGCCGACCTCGGTCGGCTCGACCGCGGCTTCGAGTTCGGCGTACACGTAGTACATGAAGCCGACCGCGCCGGCGACGAGTCCGCCGGCCGTCGTCCACACCGCGAGGGCGACGGCGGGGGTGACCGGGAGGGTCGATCCGGGCGTCAGGAGGCGTCGGCTGGTCCCCATCCACGCCAGCAGGTCGTTGGCGCGTTCGAGGCCGCCGTACGCGTAGAAGGCGTACACCAGGAAGCCGCCGACGACGCCGACGCCGAGGATGAGGTTCCAGTGTCGGCCGGCGGCCGTCCACACGTCGAGGCGCTCGCTGCCGCGCTTGGCCGTCACCACCACCTTCGCGAGGTAGAGGCTGAACCCGTAGAGGACGAGCATCGGCACCGCCCACATGATCTGCGTGAACGGGTCGGGCGGGGTGAACAGCGCGCCGGCGGCGACCATGCCGACGACGGCGTATCGCCAGCGGTCACGGAACGTCTCGTAGGGGACGATTTCGGTGTAGGAGAGCGCGCTCATCACCAGCGGCAACTGCGCCGCCAGGCCGAACGAGAGCGTCAGCAGGAAGATGAACTGCGCCCAGAGGACGATGGAGTAGGTCGGCTTGAACCCCGCGGAGATGGCGTTGTTCGCGAGAAAGGAGAACATCACGGGGAAGAAGACGGCGTAGCCGTAGACGAGCCCGGCCACGAACAGCGTCGCCGAGAGCAGGCCCCCGGCGGCGATCTTCCACCGCGCGACCGGCGTCGACGGCCACCATCCGCGTTCCTCGAGGGCGTCACGCGAGAAGTAGAGGAAGACGGGTATCGCCATGATGATCCCGGTGATGAGCCCGATCTTCGCCTGCAGGAGGATCACGTCGAACGGCGTCTGGGCGATGATCTGGAGGTCCTCCGCCGTCGCCGCCGACATTCGTGCCTCCGTCACGTTGCGCAGGAACTCCCAGATGTAGAGCCGCAGGGCGTAAAACGAGCCGATGAACCCGACGAGGAAGACGATGAACACCTTCTGAAGATCCTTCTGGGCGGAGCGAAGCATCGCACCGGCCGTCTCCCGCCCGGCGTCCAACGTCCGACGGGTGTCCTCGTCAAGCGCGCTCGACATGGTACACCGAACCCGTCTCGGCGTCATCAATCTTTTCTCTCCCAGCCCACCCGAGCAGCGTGTCCCGTCCGCCGATCCGATGGAAAAAGGCCTATAACAGCCGGGGAGATACTTCGGGTGAATGGCTGAGGACTCGGAGCCGGAAGCGTCGTCCGAGCCGACGGCGGACGGCGACCCGGACCCGGCGGACGGCGACGCGGACACCGCCGCCGACAGCCGCGGTGCCGCGGACGGCGACGCCGAGTCCGTTCCCGACGCCGACGACCCGGCGCTCGACCCCGACACCGACACCGTCTACTCGCCGGAGGACGCGCCCGACGCCGGCGGTTCCATCGAGGATTACCTCGACGACGACTCCGCGCTCGCCGCCGACCGGACGGCCCCCGAGGGCGCGACGGGGACCGACGACCCCTTCGACATCGACGAGCGCCGGAGCGTCTCCGACGCCGTCGGCGCCCCCGTCCCGGACGAGGAGCTCGCCGACGACCCGGAACTCGAACTCGCGCCGGAGGTGACCGCCGAGGCCGAGGGCGGTGACGACCCCGCCGGGGCCGACGACACGCCCCCGACCGACCGTGACCTGCACGACGGCACGGCGCCCCAGGGCCGTGAGGACGACGACGCCGACGCGGCGTCGACTGCGGAGACCGACGCCGGTTCGGACGCGGACGCGAACGCTGACTCGGCGCCCACCACGAGCAGCGATTCGGTCGTCGGGGGGGAGACGACGGTCGAACCCCAGCCGCCGTCGGCCCCCGAGCCGGCCGGCGACGTCGACGACGGCCTCGTCGGCGAGGGGCCGGCCTCGGACGAGGAGATGCCCCTCGCCGCCCACATCGAGGAGATGGTGCGCCGGCTGGCGGTCGTCCTCGTCGTCGGCGGCGTCGTCGCCCTCGCGGTCTTCCCCTTCGCCGACGGCGTCATCAACTACCTCTGGAACTCCCACATCCCGGGGGCGGCGACGGACCCCGACCTGCGGCCCCGCCTGTACGGCCCGCTCGAACTCCTGCTCACCGAACTGAAGGTCGCCGCGCTCGCCGGCTTCGTCGTCGGCCTCCCAATCGCCGTCTACGAGACGTACCTGTTCATGCGTCCCGGGCTCTTTCCCCGCGAACGCCGCTACTACCTCGCCGCCGTCCCGACCAGTCTCGTGTTGGCGCTGATCGGCGTCGGCTTCGCCCACTTCGTCGTCCTCCCGGCCATCTTCGCGTACTTCACGCTCTACACCGAGGAGTCCGTCGAACTCATCGCCTTCGGACTCAAGGAGACGTTCGGCCTCATCCTCGTCCTCATGGGCTATATGGCGCTCGTCTTCCAGATTCCCCTCTTCATCATGCTCGCGATCATGATGAACCTCACCACCCGGGAGTGGCTCGAAGGTCGGCGCCTGCTGTTCTGGGGCGGGTTCCTCGGGCTCTCTTTCCTGGTCAGCCCCGACCCGACGGGCATGGCGCCGATCATCGTCGCTGCGACCATGATCTCGCTGTTCGAGGGGACGCTCGCCCTGCTCCGGTGGACCGGCAACTGACCCCTGTGATCGGTTCCCGAACCGAGCGCGGGGATGCCGTCCGGTCCCGTCCCGAGGAACGCTCTTGTGGGCGACGGCCGTAGCGGGTCCCATGACCACCGTCCTGCTCGCCCGACACGGCGAGACGACGTGGAACCGTGACGGCCGCCTCCAGGGCTGGGCGCCGACGTCGCTGACCGACCGCGGACACGCACAGTCGCGGGCCCTCGGGTCCGCCGTCGCCGCCGAATACGACGTGGACCGCGTCCTCGCCTCCGACCTCCGGCGGGCCAGGCGGACCGCCACTCACCTCGCCGAACACGTCGGCTGTGACCCCACCTTCGAGTCGGCGTGGCGCGAGCGTGACTTCGGCCGCTACCAGGGGCTCCCGAAGGCGGCGATGTTCGAGGACCACGACCGTCTCTCGCTACGCCGGGCCGGCCACGACGCGGTGGACGCCCGCCCGGAGAGCGGCGAGAGCCTCCGGGACGTGCGGGAACGCGTCCTCGCCGGCTGGGAGCGACTCGTCGCCGAGAGCGACCCCGAGGAGACGGTGGCCGTCGTCTGTCACGGCGGCCCGCTCTACCTCCTCGTCGGCGCCGTCGAGGGCCGCGACGTCGTCTCGGCGGTCGTGGAGGGCGAGCAGGACAACTGCGCGCTGAACGAACTCCGCGTGCGCGACGGGCGGGCGAGCCTGCTCGCCGAGAACCGGACCGACTTCCTCGACGGCGTCTCGGCGTAGCCGCTCAGTCCCCGCCGGTGGGGTACTCCTGGGCGAACACGTCGGCGACGAGCGGTTCCTCGTCGTCCTCGTCGGGGCTCACGCTCCCCGTCCGGTAGCCGTGCAGGTCGAGCGTGACGTGCTCGAAGCCCACGTCGTCGAGGTGTTCGCGCGCCGCGCGGACGAACTCCCGGTCGAGGGCGGCGTCGAGTTCCTCGGGCGCCACCTCGATGCGGGCGAGGCCGTCGTGGTCGCGTACCCGAAACTGCGAGAACCCCCAGGTCCGCAGCAGTCGCTCGGCCTTCTCGACGCGGGTCAGCCGTTCCTCGGTCACCTCGAGCCCCGTCGGGATCCGGGAGGAGAGACACGCCATCGAGGGCTTGTCGGCGACCGAGAGGCCGTAGCGCTCGGCGGCCTCGCGGACCTCCGCCTTGGTGACGTCGTGGGCGAGTAGCGGCGAGAACACGTCGAGTTCCTCGACGGCGCGGAGCCCGGGCCGGTGACCCTCGCCCGGGTCCGAGGCGTTCGTCCCGTCACAGACGGTCCCGATGCCCCGCTCGCGGGCCACGTCGTACATCCGCCCCAGGCGCATCGTCCGGCAGTGGTAACACCGGTCGTCGCCGTTGGCGACGAAGTCCGGGTCGTCGAGTTCGGAGAAGGTCACGGTCTCGTGGGGGATCCCGATCTCCTCGGCCACCCGGACCGCGTCGTCGAGTTCGGACGCGGGGAGGGTCTCGCTGCGGGCCGTGCAGGCCAGGGCGTCGTCCCCGAGGGCGTCGTAGGCGAGGGCGGCGACGACCGCCGAGTCGACGCCGCCGGAGAACGCGACGACGACCCCGTCGCGCTCGGCGAGGTCGGCGCGGGCGGCGTCCAGTTTCGCGTCGAGTGCAGTCATCGTCCGCCCTTCCGCGCCGACGGGCAAAAGCGCGTCGTCCGGGAGAAAGATTCATCCCCGCTACCCCTCAAGGGACGGGCAGAACGACGATGCCAGCCAAGACGGGGGCGTCACACGCCATGTCGGCGTTCGTCAGCCTGATCGTCGGGACCGTCCTCTCGAAGTACGTCTGGACGTACACCCCACCGCTCGCGGAGGCGGGGGCCGTCGTCGGCCGCCACCTCGTCACCCTGATCGGCGTCCCGCTGTCCCGCGAACTGACCGGCGGATTCGTGGTCGTCCTCGCGCTCTCGTTCCTGTGGGGCGTCCTCTATCACGTCACCCGCCACGGGTCCTGATCCGACCCGCAACGTTTTGCCGGATGGGGCGATACTCGTTGCCGCATGGAACTCACGGCCATCCCGGGCGTCGGCGAGAAGACGGCGGCCGCGCTCGCCGACCTCGACGACCCCGAGCGGGCGCTCCGGGAGGGCGACGTGGCCGCGCTCGCCGAGGCGCCGGGCATCTCCGCCGGTCGGGCCGCCGCCATCGCCCGCGCGGCCGTCCGCCACGAACACGACGCCGACGGCGAGTTCCTCGCGACCGACCGCGCCCGCGACGTCTACGAGGACGTGCTCGACCTCCTGAAGGAACGCACGGTCACCGACTACGCCGCCCGGCGGATGGAGACGTTCGTCCCGACGGGCGCGCCCTCGCGGATCGCGGAGGTCCGCGCCCTCGTCGACCGGGCGACCGACCGCGAGGCCGACCCCGCGACCCTCGATGCGCTCTCGGACGTGACTCCGCTCGCCGACCCGCCGCCAACGCGGGTGCGCGACCGCTGTCTCGCCACCGCCGACGCCGAGCGGTACGCCGAGGCGGAGGAGGCGGTTCCCGAACTCTCGGTCGAGGTGGTCGACGACGCCCGCGACCTCGCGGAACTCGCCCGGTCGTACGCGACGGTGATCGCCCTCGACGAGACCTTCGCCGGCGTCGACGTGGCCGGCGACGTGCGGGTACGCCCGGACGCCCTCGAACACCCCGCCGAGGTGGTGCCCGAGCGCCTCCTCGCGTTCTTCGCGGCGAACCGCGACACCTTGCTCGCCGCGGCGCGGGTCCACGACGCCGCGGGGATGGAGCCGCCCTGTGACCTCGACGCGCTCCGCGACGCGCTCTCCCGCCTCGACGACGACGGCACGCCCGTCGGCGACGACGAACTCGACCGGCTCACGACCGCCGTCGACGACCTCGACGCCGCGGTCGGAACCGCCGAATCGGTCGCCAACGACCACCTCCGGACCGCCATCCGCGAGCGCGACGTGACCATCGAGGGGACCGACTTCCTCTCCCTGGTCGAGCAGGGCGCCCGCGTCGACGCCCTGCTCTCCCGGGAACTCGCCGACGAGTTCGACCACGCGGTCGCGAAGGCCCGCGATCACCTGATCGACAGCCTCGACCTGGCCGACGAGGCGGACCTGGCCGAGCGCGTCTTCGGCGGCGACCCCACCTTCCCGCTGGAGCACGACGCGGAGGCGGTCTCGCGGCTCCGCACCGAACTCGCGGCCGCCCGCGACCGCCGGGCCGGCCGAATCAAGACGGAGTTGGCCGACGACCTGCGTGCCCTCCGCGACCCCGCCGACCGGCTGGTCCGGGCGGCCTTGGAGCGGGACGTGGAACTCGCCGTCGCCCGGTTCGCCGACGACTTCGACTGCACCCTCCCCGACGTCGACGACGACGTGTCCGGCGTCGCCGTCGAGGGCGGCCGGTCGCCGCTGCTCGACGTGCCCTTCGCCGAAGTCGAACCCGTCGACTACGCCGTCTCCGGGGTGACCCTCCTCTCGGGAGTCAACAGCGGCGGGAAGACCTCGACGCTCGACCTGCTGGCGCTCGTGACCGTCCTCGCCCACATGGGTCTCCCGGTCCCCGCCGCGGCCGCTCGGGTCGAACGCGTCTCCGAACTCCACTACTACGCCAAGAGCCAGGGGACCCTCGACGCCGGCGCCTTCGAGGCGACGCTCCGGGACTTCGCCGACCTCGTGACGGGTACCGACTCGCGGCTGGTTCTCGTCGACGAACTGGAGAGCATCACGGAGCCGGGCGCGAGTGCGAAGATCATCGCCGGCATCCTCGAATCACTGGATGGGGGCGACGTCACCGCCGTCTTCGTCTCCCACCTCGCCGGCGAAATCCGCGACGCCGCGGGGATCGACGTGGCGGTCGACGGCATCGAGGCGGTGGGGCTCGTCGACGGCGAACTCCGGGTGAATCGTTCGCCGGTGACCGACCACCTCGCGCGCTCGACGCCCGAACTCATCGTCGAGAAACTGGCGACGGAGTCGGCCGAACGAACGGCCGACGACGACCCCCCGACCGACGAGGACGACTTCTACCGGCGGCTCCTGGAGAAGTTCTGAGGGGGAACTGTCACCCGATCGGTCAAAAACTCGGGCGTTTATCGGTGTCTCGGGTCGCGTTCATATATGTCGGATAATAATTCCAGCCTGTATGCACGTCGGATCGGCGCCCCACGCACGTCCGACGAGATACGGGGATACTGGCTGTTCGTCCTCGGACTGCTAGCCGGGGGTCGTCGGCATCGTCCTCTTTCTCCCCAGCAGCCCTGCGTCGGCGCTGCGGGAGGCGAGCATCGCGATGGGCGGCCTCGGACTGGCGGTGGCGACTCCGCCACCGTAACGGGAACGTCCTCGCCGACGGCGGCGAGGGGTACGCCTCCCGGAGCGGCGTCCACGACGCTATCGAGGGCGTGAAGCGCAACGCACCGGGTGCGGAAACCGAGGAGTAGCGCGTCGGGCGCGCCCGTCGCGTTCGACTCGCGGCAACTGTTAAGTGGTCACGCGAGCGAGGTGAAAGTGATGACGGAGGACCCCGACGAGGGGATGCTGTCGTGGGACGAGTCGGTGTTCCGGGACGAACACGTCTTCGAAATCGACTACGTGCCCGAGACGTTCGACCACCGCGAGACGCAGTTGGAGAACTTGAAGTACGCGCTCCGGCCGGCGGTGCGGGGCTCCCGACCGCTCAACACGATGGTTCGGGGGCCGCCCGGCACCGGCAAGACCACCGCCGTGTTGAAGCTGTTCGGCGAGCTGTCGGGCCAGCCCGGCGTCCGGACCGTCCGGGTGAACTGCCAACTCGATTCGACGCGCTATGCCGTCTTCTCCCGGGTGTTCGAACACGTCTTCGACTACGAACCCCCTTCGTCGGGCATCTCGTTCAAGAAGCTGTTCGGGCAGATCACCGACCGCCTCGTCGACGACGACGAGGTGCTGGTGGTCGCGCTCGACGACGTGAACTACCTCTTCTACGAGAACGAGGCCTCGGATACCCTCTACTCGCTGTTGCGCGCCCACGAGGGGTCGGCCGGCGCCCGCATCGGCGTCATCGTCGTCTCCTCGGACCTGGGACTGGACATCATGGAGGAGCTCGACGGCCGCGTCCAGAGCGTCTTCCGCCCCGAGGAGGTGTACTTCCCCGTCTACGACGCCGACGAGATCGTCGACATCCTCGGGGAACGGGTCGACCGGGGCTTCCACGACGGCGTGATCGGCGCGCAGGAACTCGACCGCGTCGCCGAACTCACCGCCGAGAGCGGCGACCTCCGGGTCGGGATCGACCTGTTGCGCCGGGCGGGGCTCAACGCCGAGATGCGGGCCAGCAAGACGATCAGCGTCGAGGACGTCGAGGAGGCCTACGACAAGTCCAAGTACGTCCACCTCTCGCGCTGTCTGCGCGAGCTCTCGGAGTCCGAACGGGCGTTGGTCGAGACCATCGCCGAACACGACGGCCAGCAGGCCGGGACGGTCTACGAGGCGTTCCACGAGGCGACGGATCTCGGCTACACCCGCTACTCGGAGATCGTCAACAAACTCGACCAGTTGGGTGTCATCGAGGCCGACTACGCCGATGTCGAGGGCCGAGGACGATCCCGGTCGCTCACGCTCTCCTACGACGCCGAGGCCGTCCTCGACCGCCTGTAGGATCGGCGGAACACATTTACTCGCGGAATCCCGCGTGCGAACGAAAATGCCACGTGACACGTTCACACGCCGCGGATATCTCGCGGCCGTGGTCGGGGGGGTGATCGCGGGCTGTGGCGGCCGCGCGGACGAGGGAACGGCGACGGAGACGGGGACGACCACGTCGCCGCCCCCGACGACGACCCGCGCTACCGCGTCGGCCGGCGTCGCCGCCGCCGCCCCCACCGACGGGGACGACTCCCTCGAAGGCTCGTTCGAGCGGGGGCCCGGGAGCTGTGCCCTGACGGCGTCGTCCGTCGCCGACGGGACGTGGCCGATGCCCCACCACGACCCCGCGGGGACGAACGCCGCGCCCGCGGCCAACGGTCCCACCGGCTTCCCGCTCAACGAGCGCTGGACCATGTCGGCGCTCGAAGCGCAGGTCACCTTCCCCGTCGCCGACGAGGACTTCGTCTATCTAGTGGCGGCCGACGCCGACGCCGATCCGAGCGTGCCGATGGCGGCCGTGCTGTGTCACGACCCGCGGCGCAACGGCGAGATCCAGTGGCGGCGTCGGGTCGACGCCATGCCCATCGGGCCGCCGGTCGCGGCCGGGAACACGGTGTACGTCCCCTTCGGCTCCCCGGAGGACGTGCGCGTCCAGGCCATCGACCGCGCCGACGGATCGCTCCGTACCGTCTACGACCTCCCCGGGCGGTTCGTCGACGGCCTGGCGACCGCGGGGACGAGTCTGGTGATGCCGAGCGAGGAGTCTTACCGCGTCGTCGACGCCCGGACGGGCGAACACTGCTGGTCGTTCGCGCCGAACCGGGGGCGCGGGAGCGACCGTCGGGACCGGAAGATCCGCGCGGCCGCCGTCGGCGACGGCGTCGCCTACGTCGGGACCGGATATCCCGACGGCGAACCCACGACCGGGATCGGACACCTGTACGCGGTCGACCCCGCCTCCCCCGGCGTGCGGTGGCACGTCGCTATGGACGGTCCGGTCGGCCGCATCGCGGTGGCCGACGACGTCGTCGTCGCCACGACCGGCGCCGGCGTCGCCGGCTTCGACGCCGCGACGGGCACCCGGCGGTGGGCCGTCAGCGCCGAGTCGTCGGTCCGGCCTCCCACCCTCGCCGTCGGCGCCGGCGTCGCCGTCTACGGCACCCGGCGGACGCTCCACGGCCTCGACCTGTCGACCGGGGACGAGCGCTGGACGGTCCCCTTCGGCGTCCGCGGCGACGTGATCTTCGTCGGCGACGTCCTCTATGCGGTCGGGCGGAGCGACCCCACCAGCGAGCGCATCCTGCTGGCCGCCGTCGACGTCACCTCGGGCCGGCAGCGCTGGCAACAGGAGATATACGACCCGATCGTCGACGTGATGGCCGCCAACGGCTACCTCTATGCCATCACGACCGACGGCCGGCTGTTCGCGTTCACCAGCGTCTAGACGAACTCGACGGCGCCGCTCGGCCCGTTCGTGAATCACCCAGCGAGCGTCGCGTCTTCACTCCCTCGCCAGCGACGGCGATCGTCGTCGCTACCTCCCCGCGAGTGACTCGGTGTGCCCCCGCCCCCCAAATACTGAATAAAATACATCTGAATAGGAAATATACGGAAAATATTGGAAAATAAGACGATACTGCTGAATCCAATATTATTAATTAATATTAGGGACAATACGGGGTCCCGGAGGAGACACCTTCGGACGGATCCCAGAATGTCTGAGCAGAAGACGGCGACAACGGCGGACGAGGAACCGGAATCAGCGCTGGAGACCGCTCGTGCGCAACTCGAGCGTGCGGCGGCACAAATCGACGTCGACGCGGGGGTCGTCGAACGTCTGAAACACCCGACGAAGGTGTTCCGCGGGTCGGTGCCGCTGGAGCGTGACGACGGGACCGTCGAGATCTTCACCGGGTATCGCGCACAACACGACGACGTCCGTGGCCCGTACAAAGGTGGTCTCAGATACCACCCGGACGTGACCGAAGACGAGTGTATCGGCCTGGCGATGTGGATGACGTGGAAGTGTGCCGTGATGGATCTCCCCTTCGGTGGCGCGAAAGGCGGTATCGTCGTCGATCCGAAGGCGTTGAGCGAGTCCGAGCGGGAACGTCTCACGCGGCGGTTCGCGGAGGAGATGCGCGATTTCGTCGGCCCGACAGTGGACATTCCGGCCCCCGATATGGGCACCGATGCCCAGACGATGGCTTGGTTTATGGACGCTTACAGTATGCAGGAAGGTGAGACCGTCCCCGGTGTCGTCACGGGCAAGCCTCCAGTCATCGGCGGCAGCTACGGTCGGTCCGAGGCACCGGGCCGAAGCGTCGCTCTCATCACGCGCGAGACGGTCGATCATTACGACCTGCCACTGGAGTCGACTACGGTCGCCGTGCAGGGTTTCGGAAGCGTCGGTGCCAAGGCGGCTCGGCTACTCGACGAGTGGGGCGCGACGGTCGTCGCGGTCAGCGACGTGAGCGGCGGTATCTACGACGCGGACGGTCTCGAGACACACGAGATCGAATCCCACGACGAACGGCCGGAAGCCGTCTCGGCAACCGAAGGCGTCTCACGGATCACGAACGAGGCGCTACTGGAACTCGACGTCGACGTGCTGATCCCCGCCGCCGTCGGTAACGTGTTGACGAGCGCGAACGCCGATGCGGTGCGGGCGGATATCATCGTCGAGGGCGCCAACGGACCGACGACGGCGGAAGCCGACCGCATCTTCGCCGAGCGTGGCGTTCCGGTCGTCCCCGATATCATCGCCAACGCCGGCGGCGTGACCGTGAGCTACTTCGAGTGGCTCCAGGATATCAACCGCCGTCAGTGGTCGCTGGACCGGGTTCGTGAGGAGTTGGAGTCGGAGATGCTCTCCGCGTGGCGTGACGTTCGGGCCGAGTTCACCCGGCGCGACGTGACCTGGCGGGAGGCCGCCTACATCGTCGCGCTCTCCCGCGTCGCGGAGGCAAAGAGCACGCGCGGACTCTGGCCGTGATCCGGACCGTGTAGCCCAACTCCGGGGTTTCGAGTGTCCGCCTCGGCCTCCGAGTTCGGCGACGCTCGGATACCGCCAGGCGCGATTCGAGCTCCGGTTCCGGTGTCTACCGATCGCCTGGCCACTCTCGACGAGCCTCGCCCGTGCATTCCGCCCTCCCGTCGACACACCCCGGACACCGTTCGGAATCGGGGCCCGTACGCGTCGCTCACGCGACTCGATCGATCAGCCGTGACCGCGTCGGCGACGCGCCCCGTGTCGACTCCAGGGCTGGTTGCCGACCGACCGAGCGTCGCCACGGCGGCAGTAGCTATGATTTCCTATGTTCAAAGAGAAATTCAGTATCAGTTCCTACTATATTCCTCGAATATAGAAAATTTTCCAAAAACCTTATTGTTGGTATGGCGATATATGGTGTCGCATGTCACTCGACGATACCCCACCGTGGAACGATGTTCGGAACTACGTCGACGGCGACTGGCGGGACCCACGTGGCCCGAACGGACAGGAGGTCGTCAACCCGGCGACGGGCGAGTCCATCTCCTACGTCGGCTTCAGCTCCGCGGCCGACGTCGAGGACGCCGTGGAGGCCGGAATGGCGGCGTTCGAGACGTGGGAATCGACACCGGTCGAGGAGCGGATACAGCCCTTGTTCGAGCTCAAGCGTCTGCTCGAAGCGCACCAATCGGAACTCGCCGAAGTCCTCGTCCGCGAACACGGAAAGACCCGCGCGGAGGCGAACGGCGAACTGCGGCGGGGGATCGAGAACGTCGAGGTGGCGTGTGGCATCCCGTCGATGATGCAGGCGGGGCACCTCCCGAACGCCGCACCGGATATCGACGAGACTGCCGTCAGGAAGCCCCTCGGCGTGTTCACCGCGATCACCCCGTTCAACTTCCCCGGGATGATCCCCCTGTGGTTCCTCCCTTACGCGGTTGCGACGGGCAACGCGTTCATCCTGAAGCCGAGCGAACAGGTCCCCGTCGTCACCGAACGGCTCTTCGAACTCATCGACCGAGCGGGCTTCCCGGACGGCGTCGTCCAACTCGTCCACGGGGGTGTGGAGACGGTGAACGCGCTGCTAGACAACGAGGACGTGGTCGGGGCGTCGTTCGTCGGTAGCACGCCGGTCGCCCGGACCGTCTACGAGCGTGCGGCCACACACGGCAAGCGAGTGCAGGCACAGGGCGGCGCCAAGAACCACATAATCGTCACCGAGACCGCCGACCTCGATTTCGCCGCCCGCAAGACGGTTTCGTCGGCGTATGCCTGCGGAGGGGAGCGGTGTCTGGCGAACGACGTCGTCGTCGTCGACGAATCCGTATACGACGAGTTCGCTGACCGACTCCTCGAGCGAGCTCGCGCCCAGACCGTCGGCGACGGTCTCGACGAGGGAACCGACATCGGCGCTCTCATCACGCCGGAACACGAGACGCGAGTGCGTGAACTGATCCAGACCGGCGTCGACGAAGGCGCCGAACTGCTCCTTGACGGACGCGACGTCACCGTCGACGGCTACGAGGACGGCAACTTCCTCGGTCCGACGGTCTTCGGTGACGTCGCTCCGGAGATGACGATTGCACGCGAGGAGATCTTCGGACCGGTGCTCGGGCTCGTCCCGGTCTCGGGACTGGACGAGGCCATCGAAATCCTCAACGGGAGCGAGTTCGGCAACGCCGCCAGTCTGTTCACCAGCAGCGGTGCCGACGCACGCACGGTCCGCCACCGTGCCGACGTCGGAAACCTCGGGGTCAACGCCGGCACCGCCGCGCCGATGGCCTTCTTCCACTTCGGCGGCCGAAAGGTGTCCTTCTTCGGTGACCTCCACGCGCAAGGCGAGGATATGATTCGCTTCTACACGGACGAAACCGTCTACATCGAGCGCTGGCCCGACGCGTAGCCGGCACGGCGTCCCCCGCCGGACCCTCCCAGTTTGCCGTCGCACGAGCCACGGGCCGGCCCACCGGCGGTACCGGTCGCCCCGGTGCCGACCGGGTCGGCTCGGGCTGGTGGCGCCGACTCCGGCCAGTCGACCGCGGCGTTTTTGCCCGCCGCCCGCACACCCGTGTGCATGAAGACGCCGGGTGGATCGGACGCGGCGAAGCGTCGCGCGGGCGAACACGCTGCCGACCTGGTGAGTGACGGCGACGTCGTCGGCCTCGGCACCGGGAGCACGGCCGCCCACGCCATCCGAGCGCTCGGACGGGCGGTCGACGCCGGCCTCGACGTCCGCGGCGTCGCCACCTCCTACGCCGCCCGCGACCTGGCCCGCGAGGTGGGGGTCCCGCTCGCCGACCTCGACGCAGTCGAACGGATCGACGTCGCCATCGACGGCGCCGACCAGGTGAGCGACGACCTCGCCCTGATCAAGGGCGGCGGCGCCGCCCACGCCCGCGAGAAGGTCGTCGACGCCGCCGCGGAGCGGTTCGTCGTCGTCGCCGACCCATCGAAGGAGACGGCGACCCTCGACCGACCGGTTCCGGTCGAGGTGTTGCCGGACGCCCGGGCGACCGTCCGACGGGCGATCCGCGACCACGGCGGGACGCCGACGCTCCGGGCCGCCGAGCGGAAGGACGGCCCGGTGGTGACCGACAACGGCAACCTCGTGTTGGACTGTGATTTCGGCCCCGTCACGGACCCGGGATCGTTGGCGACGGCCCTCGCGGCGACGCCGGGCGTCGTCGCCCACGGCCTGTTCGTCGACATGGCCGACGAAATCCACGTGGGCCACGCCGACGGCGTTCGCGTACGAAGGCCCGAGTGACGCCGTCGCTGTCCGGTCGAAAAAAGTCGAGAAGTGGGGACCGACTTAGAGGTCGCGCGGCTGGACGGTCTTCCGGTCGTTCTGCTCGGCGCGCCGGGCGGCGTCCTCGAGCAGTTCCTCGACTTCCTCGTCGAGGGCATCGTAGAAGTCCGAAGCGACGTTCTTGTCCTGGAGCGCTTCCTTGACGGCGGCTTTGACGATGAGGTCTGCCATACGAGCAGTACATACCCACCCTTATTAATAAGATTTCCCAAATCGGCCGCACGTACCGCCACAGGTGCCGTTCTCGCGCGGTTCGCCCCAGATATATAAATACTGGGGCCGAAAACCGACACCTACGAGTGTCTCACGGTCGGACGACGGGTATGCGCGAGCTTCTGGATGCGGTGGCGAGTGGCGAGTTGTCCCCGGCCGAGGCGGAGGCCCGACTCGCCGGCTACGCCACGACCGACGCCGGTCGGTTCGACGCGGCACGCGAGCGCCGTCGGGGTATTCCCGAGGCAATCCTCGGGGACGGCAAGACTCCCACGGAGGTGGCGGCGATGGTCGATGCGGCCCTGGAGACCACCGGCCGCGCCGTCGTCACCCGTGCCGACGACGGCCACGTCGCCGCCGTGACCGACGACCTGGCGGCGGGGATGACCGTCGACCACGACGAACGCGCCCGGACGCTGGTCGTCGAGGCGCCGGGCTTCGACCCGCCCGACGTCGACGCGACGGTGGCCGTCGTCACCGCCGGCACCTCCGACGCCGCGGCCGCGGGCGAGGCGGCGGTCCTGGCCCGGGCCGTCGGCGCCACGGTGGAGCGGGTCGACGACGTGGGCGTCGCCCACCTCGGGCGGATCGTCGATCACCTCGACGCCCTTCGCGGGGCGGACGTGGCCGTCGTCGCCGCCGGTCGCGAGGGCGCGCTCCCGACGGTGGTCGCCGGCCTGATCGACACGCCGGTGATCGGACTCCCGGTGTCGACGGGCTACGGCTACAGCGGCGAGGGCGAGTCGGCGCTCGCCAGTACCCTCCAGTCCTGTACGGTCCTCTCGACGGTCAACATCGACGACGGGTTCTCCGCCGGCGCCCAGGCGGGACTGATCGCACGGGCCGTCGCCGACGCCCGCCGGGGCGACGACGCCTGACCGCCACCGCCGATCGGTCGATCACGACCCGCTCGGGGGTCTCCTCTGGACGGTTGGGCACGAACGCGTGCGCGCGCGTTAGCCATTTAGGTGTGTGATCCCAAAACGTGGTACCGGCACCGGTGGTAGCCGGTTCAATCATGGCACGCTGCGATCACTGCGGGTCGCACGTCTCGGAACGCTTCGAACGGGTGTTCGCCGACGCGAACGGGCGAATCCTGGCCTGTCCGAGCTGTTCGGCCAACGCCGGCATCGCCGAAGCCTCCAGACGTCGCACCCCGAACGCCTAATCACTGCAGCGACGTTCGACCACCACGCGAAGCCACCTTCCACACCGCAATTCGGCCGCCGGCCGTGGCCGTCGCGGTCGGTCCCGCCCGGCGACCACACGCTTATAGACCCCCGTCTCCACCCCTCGACGTGCACTACGTCTACGTGCTCGAGTGTGTCGACGGCACGTACTACACGGGGTACACGACGGACGTGGAGCGACGCGTGGCCGAACACGAGGCGGGCGAGGGCGCGAAGTACACCCGGGGTCGGACGCCGGTCGAACTCCGCCACGTCGAACGCTACGAGACGCGCTCGGCGGCGATGTCACGCGAACACGAGATCAAGTCGCTCTCGCGCCGTGCGAAAGAACGGCTCGTCACCGACCCGGACGCCGACACCGACTGACCACCCACCGTCCGTGTCGTCACACCCGATTGATCAGTTCCACGTCGGTGCTACCACACGCGTGACACGACGGGTCGTCGACGCTCGTCCCCACGTCGAACGTCTCCCCACACGCATCACACCGGTAGACGACGCGTTCGTCGGCCGTGAACGCCCGTTTCAGGGTTTCGACGATGGACATACGCCTCACCCCAATGGATGGTAACGGATGGCACAATAATTCGCTTTCGCCAACCGCCGGAACGGTGGACGCTCGTCCACCCCCCGTTCGGTGGACGCTCGTCCACCCCGCCGACGCCCACCTTTTTGCCACCGCCGTGGGAGGGTGGCGTATGGACGCCATCTCCTTCGGCACCGACGGGTGGCGCGCCCGTCTCGACACGTTCACCGACGAACGGGTGCGGACCGTCGGGCAGGCGGTCGCCGACTACCTCGCCGACGAGGGGTTCGACGCGCCGGTCGCCGTCGGCTACGACGCCCGGGCCACCTCCGAGGGCTTCGCCGAATCGCTCGCCGACGTCCTCGCCGACAACGGCTTCGACGTCCTGCTCCCGGAACGGGACCGGCCGACCCCCGTGATCGCGTGGGCCGTCGTCGACCGGGGCCTCTCCGGGGCGCTGATGGTCACCGCCTCGCACAACCCCCCCGAGTACAACGGCGTGAAGTTCATCCCCGCGGACGGCGCGCCGGCGCTGCCCGCAGTGACCGACGCTATCGAGGCCCGCCTCGCGGACCCCCGCGCCGACGGGCCCCGGGGGTCGATCGACCGCGTCGACCTCGTCGCGGCCCACGCCGCCCAGGCCCGCGACCTGGTCGACCCCGACCTGGCGGGACTCACCGTCGTCTACGACGCCATGCACGGCAGCGGCCGCCGGGTGACCGACGCCCTCCTCGAATCCGCGGGCGCGACGGTGATCCGCCGGCGCTGCGACCGGGACACCGCCTTCGGCGGGGTGCCGCCCGAGCCGAGCGCCGAACACCTGTCCGGCCTCGTCGACGCCGTGGCGGCCCACGACGCCGACCTCGGCATCGCCAACGACGGCGACGCCGACCGCCTCGCGGTCGTCACGCCCGACCGGGGTTACCTCGACGAGAACCTCTTTTTCGCCGCCGTCTACGACGCCCTCCTGGCGGAACGCTCCGGCCCCGCGGTCCGAACCGTCTCGACGACGTTCCTGATCGACCGGGTCGCCGCCGCCCACGGCGAGGAGGTCGTCGAGACGTCGGTCGGCTTCAAGTGGGTCGCCGAGGCCATGGTCGAACACGACGCCCTGATGGGCGGCGAGGAGTCCGGCGGCTTCTCGATCCGGGGGCACGTCCCCGAGAAGGACGGCGTCCTGATGGCGCTGCTCGCGGCCGACGTGGCCGCCGGCGAACCCCTCGACACCCGCGTGGACCGCCTGCTCGACGTCCACGGCGACATCGTCGCCGACAAGGTGAGCGTCGACTGCCCCGACGAGCGGAAGGCGGCGGTCGTCGACGCCCTCGGCGACGCCATCCCCGAGACCGTCGCCGGTCGGGCCGTCGAGGATGTCGTCACGCTCGACGGGTTCAAACTCCTGCTCTCGGATGGCTCCTGGCTCCTGGTCCGGCCGAGCGGGACCGAACCGAAGATGCGCGTCTACGCCGAGGCCGAGAGCCGCGAGCGGGTCGACGCCATCCTCGACGAGGGCCGGGACCTCGTCGCGGCGCTCGTCTAGCCCGGATGTCGACACCTCCATGGTCCTCCGTCCCCGACGCCCGAATATGGCACCCGAGCGCCCCCGCGCCGTGATCCCTCCGTGAGCGGCGCCTACGGTCCCCTCTCGCGGGTTCGCCGGCTCCTGGCTGCGGAGACGGCCGCCATCCGCTGGTGGTTCCTCGTCGTCGCGGCCGAACTCGCACTCGTCACCGCCTACCTCGCCGTCTCGGACGTGATCGTCACCGAACCCCGCTACGTCGTCTACCCGTTCCTCTGGATCAACGCCGGGGTGTGGGCGGTGATCCGAACCGAGACGCCGAGCGTCACCCGCCGTCAGTGGGGCGTCGCGGCCGCCCTGTCCGGGGGCTACCTGTTGCTCCTCCTGGTGGTCGGCGGCACCCTCCAGCTCGGGATCGACGGGCCGCTCAACGGCGGTGCGGTCGCCTCGATCCACTGGAACATCCCGGGGCTGGGTCCGATCGTCGTCTACGGCACGCCGCGGGTCAGGCTGTCGATCATCCCGTTCAAGGTCGTCGGCTACGTCGCCATGACCTACCTCGTCTACGCCCGCCTGCTCTCGGCGTCGCGGGCGGTGCTCTCCGGCGTCCTGGGCCTGTTCTCCTGTGTCGGCTGTGCCTTCTCCCTTCTCTTGCCCCTGCTCGGAGCGACCACGCTGTTCGGCTCGACGCTGACCGGCCTCGCGTGGGACCTCTCGACCCTCGTTTTCCTACTCACCGTCGCCTTGCTCTACTGGACCGACGACATCGGGGCCGCGCTCTCGCGCCGACTCCCGCGATAACCGGCCCCGGAGGCGGTCGCCGTCCCCCGTCGGCTCGACCTCGAACCCGAGCGACTCGTAGAACGGCCGCACGTCGGGGTCGAACTCGGCGACGAGGCGGTCCCGCTCCGCGGCGGCGGCCGACACCAGCGCGGTGCCGACACCCCGGTCGCGCCACCGGCGCCGGGTCGCCACGGCGGTCACCCGGTCGCCGTCGCGGACGAGGGCGCCCACGACCCGCCCCTCGACGGTCGCCACGAGGGCCGCGCCGTCGTCGATGCGCTCCCGAACGGTCCGGGCGTCGACCGAGAGCACCGCGCCGTCGAGTACGCGCATGACGTCGAGGTGATCGTCGGCGTCGGCGGATCCGACTCGCACCCGGTCGTCGATATCGGCCGGTCGCGTCCCGTCGCCCCCCTTGACCAGCCGGAGGACGCGCACGTCGGCCTCGAAGTCGACCGTGCGGTCCTCGGGGACGGGTGAATCGTCGACGAGGACGGCCGCCTCGTGGGGGCTGAACTCGAGGGCCGCGAGCAGGTCGCCGTAGGTGGCGTCGGGGGCGACGTCGACCGCCCTGACGCCTTCGCCGACGACCTCGGCACGAACGGTCGGCATGGACGGTTGGAGTCGACCGACGGGCCTGAACCTTCGGGTTCCGCTCGGTTTATGTGCCGACCGACCCCTCGATAGGACATGAGCGATTCCGAGGGGTCGTCGGCGGGCCGGGAGATCTGGATCGAGAAGTACCGCCCCCAGACCCTCGACGAGGTGAAAGGACAGGGCGACATCGTCGACCGACTACAGAGCTACATCGAGCGCGACGACCTGCCGCACCTGCTGTTCTCGGGGCCGGCCGGCGTCGGAAAGTGCGTGACGGGCGATACCCCGGTCCTGACGAACCGCGGCGTCGAGCGAATCGGTGACGCCGTCGGTGGGGTAGAGGGGTTCGACGACCCGGACGCGGGGTTGGAAGTGCTGACGTTCCGCGACGACGGGTCGTTCGAGTTCACGACACCGTCGCACGTCTTCGGAAAGACGACGGACGACCTCGTCCGTGTCACGACGCGGGATGGAAACGATTTGACCGTGACGCCGGAACACAGACTCCTGACCGTGGCTCACGACGGACTGGAGTGGGTACGTGCCGGCGACCTCACTGCCGGGATCCGCGTCGTTCGGCCCCGTCGAACGCCGCTTCCCGAGGGCGACGGTCGCCTCGACTGGATGGGTGCGATGGACGGTGACCGAACCGTCGTCCACGTCACCGAGTCGTTCGCCGCCGACCACGACATCCCGGCCGAGGAGAACTACGTCGGCAAGAAGAAACGCGTGGTCGCTGGCTTCCGACGTGGGGAGTCGGACGCCACTATCGCGGACGCCGCCGGCACGACGACAAAGACCGTCCAGTCCTACCGCCGAAACCTCGACGTGGACTTGGACGAACCGAGTACCGTCTGTTCGCTGTCGTCCCTCCGTGGTCTCGACGTCGCCCGCGACGAACTACGCACGCACGTTACGGCCGTCCAGTACGTCACCCGGAACAACCAGCGTTCCGAGCCGATCACGCCACCGTGGGAACTCACGCCGACGCTGGCGTCGTTCGTGGGGCTTGCCGTGAGCGAGGCCCGGATCGATGGCGGTCGGGTGAAGTTCTACAATACGGACGACGGGCTACTCGACCGGTTCGAGACCGCCGCCGAGTCGGTGTTCGGTCTCCAACCGCGACGGGGAACACAGGACGGCGTTCCGTACCGCGAGCTTCACACGCGGACGCTGACACACTTCCTCGCAGCCTGTTTCGACGTCGACGGCGGGACGGCCGGCATCGGTTCCACGCTCGTCCGCGCCGACGAGGCGAGTCGGACGGCGTTCCTCCGTGCCGTCTTCGACGCCGAGGCGCACGTTACCGAACACGGGATTATCGAGTTGACACAGAAGGACGAACACCTCATCACCCTTCTCTCGTACTTGCTCTCGGGATTCGGCATCCCGAGTCGACGCAAGCGCGAGCGGAAGGCGCCGACGAACGGCTCGGGAACCGAGCGGGCGTACCACACGCTGTACGTCTCCAGTGCCCGACATCTCGAGCGATTCGCCGACCGCGTCGGGTTCAGCATCGACGAGAAGGCGGATCGGCTCGAAACCAACGCCGCCCGCGATCCGGATCCGAACGACGATACGGTGCCGACACAGGCCGCCGCCGATACGCTCTGTGAGCGGCTCTACCTGACGAAAGGCGACTACATCCCCGACAGTCTGAATCCCGAATCCCCCGGTCGCGAGCGGTATCTCGACTGCGTCGACGCCCTCGTGGATGCGGCGACGGCGCGCCTCGACGACGCGCAGCGGACGCTCGAACGGATCGACGAACTCGCCGCAGATCTCGATGCCGTTGCATCGATCCCCGCGACGGGGGTCGGCACGCGCGACGACTTGGAACCGATCGAGACGCGACGAACCCTCGCCGAACGGGTCGGCGTCGGATCCGACCGACTGCTGGAGTACGCGGACGGCCGCCGC
This sequence comes from Haloplanus salinarum, assembly GCF_024498175.1. Classification (NCBI taxonomy): domain Archaea; kingdom Methanobacteriati; phylum Methanobacteriota; class Halobacteria; order Halobacteriales; family Haloferacaceae; genus Haloplanus; species Haloplanus salinarum. Next base: position 2,843,750 of record NZ_CP101823.1, on the reverse strand, counting down.
ACGCCCGGCAGCGACCGAACGATCGAACTGCTCGATCGGCTTCACGAAGACGGCGTCGACGTCGACGTCGAGCACGTTCGAGCGACGCTTCGGGACGCCATCGAGACGCTGGAGATTCCATACGAGCACGTCGCGGACGGGACGGACATGCACGGGACGGACGTCCAGAGCCTCCTCGACGGCGGCAACGACCTCGGATCGCTGACGCGGTTCCGAACCATCGCCGATCGCATCCGGTCCATCGCGTCCGGACTCCCGTCCGCGGCGGTCCTCGACGCGCTCACGACGCTACACACGCTCACCGATGCCGACCTCTACTTCGACGAGGTCGAATCGGTCGAACCGGTCGACGAAGCACGTCGGGTCTACGACCTCGCCGTCCCCGGAACCCGCAACTACGTCGCCGGCGGCGTGCCGTCGGTGATGCACAACACCACCTGCGCCACGGCCATCGCCCGTGAGGTGTACGCCGACGACTGGCGGGGCAACTTCCTCGAACTCAACGCCTCCGACCAGCGCGGCATCGACGTCGTGCGCGACCGGATCAAGAACTTCGCCCGCTCCTCGTTCGGCGGTTTCGACTACCGGATCATCTTCCTCGACGAGGCCGACTCTCTGTGCGTACCGCCGGGGACAGAGGTGGTCACCGGCTATCCGTCAAACCCCGAAGTGAAGCCGATAGAAGAAGTGAGCGACGACGGTGAGCCGATCCCGTCGGTCGACTTCGAGACGAACGAGATACAGTCCGACAGCGGGAAACTCGTCGATTCGGGCGTTGCGGACTTCTTCGAGATCGAACTGGCGGATGGCCGGTCCGTTCTGGCGAGTCCGAGCCACCCGTTCTTCGTGATCGACGAGGACGGGAAACTCGTCGAGAGGGAGTTGCACGAACTGTCCCCGGGGGACGAGATCGCGGATTTCAAAGACGACATCGGCGTGTCGCGGTGTGAGATCTGTGATGCGTGGACCGCCGGACGCTTCTGCTCCGTCGACTGCAAGGACGAAGGGCACAGCCGGGATATGAGCGGCGAACGGAACCCGATGCACGGGACGACGTGGTCGGACGAACGACGCCGGAAGATCGTCGAGAAACTCTCTGACGGGAGGTTCGCGGGCGAAAACAACCCGAACTACGGTGGCGAGTTCCACGGCGTCCACGTCTGGGAAATGGACGAGCGGACGGTCGAGCGCGTCCGCGAAACGATCAGCGAGATGCGGTCCGGAACGCCGTGGGAGGAGTGGGTCGTCGATGCCGATCCCGAACGGGTGAAAGAGGATATCGGGTCGGCCTCTGCCGAGTGGTGGGAGGGCCTCGGCGACGACGAGCGAGCGGCGATCATCGAAAAGAGCGTCGAGAGTACGGATTATCCGGTCCGTGATATCAGCGGCGACGACAACCCCATGCGCGACCCCGAGATCGCACAGAAAGTCTCGGACGCACTACAGGGACACGAACCGACTGGCGGCAACGTCAGACACAGCGACGAACTCGGTCACCTCGTCCGCTCCGACTGGGAGTACGAGGTCGCTAAGGCGTTGCAGGACGCGAACATCGACTACGAGTACGAGCCCGCGTTCGAACTGTCCGATTCCGTGTTTCACCCGGACTTCCTGGTCGACGATACGGTAATCGAGGTCAAGGGCGTTGCCGAACTGTGGGGACAGACGGAGAAAGTAACGGAATTCCTCGACACCTACGGCGACGAATACACGTTCGTCGTTGTCGGCGACTCGGAACTCCCCCACCACGAACACTACGAGCGGTCGGAGTTCGATCCTGCAGTACTCTCGGATGGCGGCCTCCGGACGGTCGACACCGTAGAGATCAGTCGCATCGAACACAGCCACCGGGGCAAGGCCTACAACATCAGTATGGAGGGAACGCCGAACTTCATGCTCGCCAACGGGATTCTGACACACAACACCTCCGACGCCCAGTCGGCGCTCCGCCGGACGATGGAGCAGTTCGCGGACAACACCCGCTTTATCCTCTCGTGTAACTACTCCAGTCGGATCATCGACCCGATCCAGTCCCGGTGTGCGGTCTTCCGGTTCTCGCCGCTGTCCGACGACGCCATCGCGGCGCAGGTCCGCGAGATCGCCGACGCGGAGGGCATCGAGACGACCGAGGACGGCCTCGACGCCATCGTCTACGCCGCCGGCGGCGACATGCGACGGGCGATCAACACGTTGCAGGCGGCGGCGACGACCGGCGACGTCGTCGACGAGGAGGCCGTCTACACCGTCACCGGTACCGCCCGCCCCGAGGAGATCGAGTCGATGGTCGAGGCCGCCATCGAGGGCGACTTCCCCCGCGCCCGTTCGACGCTGGAGACGCTGCTCGTCGACTCCGGCATGGCCGGCGGCGACGTCATCGACCAACTCCACCGGTCGGCGTGGGACTTCGACCTCGACGACCGCCGAACCGTCCAGTTGATGGAGCGCCTGGGCGAGGCCGACTACCGCATCACCGAGGGGGCCAACGAGCGGGTGCAGTTGGAGGCGATGCTGGCGGCGCTGGCACTGGAGTCGGAGTGAGCCGGTCGAATGCCGTGTGCCCCCGTCACGGGGCGTGAGGGCCGTTCCCGGAACTGTTTTAGGCGGAGACGGGCCAACGTGGTGGTAATGAGCGAACTCGAAGACGCCTACCGCCTCGAGTACTTCGAGGAGGAGGGGTTCACTCGACAGGAGTGTGCCTCGTGTGGCGTACACTTCTGGGCGCGGGTGGACCGCGAGACCTGCGGCGAGCCCCCCTGCGACGACTACGCCTTCATCGGTGATCCCGGATTCGACGAGGCGTACACCCTCGAGGAGATGCGCGAGACCTTCCTCTCCTTTTTCGAGGACAACGGCCACGAGCGCATCGAGCCCTACCCGGTCGCGGCGAACCGCTGGCGCGACGACGTCCTCCTGACCCAGGCCTCCATCTACGACTTCCAGCCGCTGGTGACGTCCGGCGAGACGCCGCCGCCGGCCAACCCACTCACCATCTCCCAGCCCTGCATCCGGATGCAGGACATCGACAACGTGGGCAAGACCGGCCGGCACACCATGGCCTTCGAGATGATGGCCCACCACGCGTTCAACGTCCGCGACGACGCCGACGGCGAGTACGCCTACGAGGGCGAGGTGTACTGGAAGGACGAGACCGTCGAGTACTGCGACCGCTTCTTCGAGTCGATGGGCGTCGACCTCGCGGACATCGTCTACATCGAGGACCCGTGGGTCGGCGGCGGCAACGCCGGCCCCGCTTTCGAGGTGATCTATCGCGGCCTCGAACTCGCCACGCTCGTCTTCATGTCGATGGAGCAGGACCCCGACGGCGAGTACGAGATGAAAGACGGCAACCGCTACAGCCCGATGGACACCTACATCGTCGACACGGGCTACGGGCTGGAGCGGTGGACCTGGATGAGCCAGGGGACGCCGACGGTCTACGAGGCGGTCTACCCCGAGATGATCGACTTCCTGACCGACCACGCGGGGATCGACCACTCCGAGGAGGAGCGGGCGCTGATCCAGGAGGCCGCCCGCCTCTCGGGCTACCTCGACGTCGACGAGATCGACGACCTGGCCTCCGCCCGGGCCGAGGTGGCCGACGAACTCGGCGTCGACGCCGCGGAGTTGACCGCCCTCCTCGAACCCCTGGAGGACGTCTACGCCATCGCCGACCACTGCCGGACGCTCGCGTACATGCTCGGCGACGGCATCGTCCCGTCGAACGTCGGCACGGGTTATCTCGCACGGATGGTGCTCCGGCGGACCAAACGCCTCGTCGACGGGCTCGACATCGACGCGCCGCTCGACGAACTCGTCGACATGCAGGCCGAGCGCCTGGGCTACACCAACCGCGACACCGTCCGCGACATGGTACGGACGGAGGAGCGAAAGTACCGGGAAACGCTCGAACGCGGCCGTCGCAAGGTCGAGAGTATCGCCGAGGAGTACGCCGAACGCGACGAGCCGATCCCCCGGGGGACGCTGATCGAGCTGTACGACTCCCACGGTATCCAGCCCGACATGGTCGCCGACATCGCCGACGAGTACGGCGCCGCGGTCGACGTGCCCGACGACTTCTACGGGCTGGTCGCCGCCCGGCACGAGGGCGGCGGCGACACCGAGTCGGTCACCGACCGCGACGAGCGGCTGGCCGACCTTCCGGAGACAGAGCGGCTCTTCTACGACGACCAGGAGCGGATCGAGTTCGAGGCGGTCGTCCTCGACGTGTTCGAGCGCGAGGACGGCTACGACGTCGTCCTCGACCAGACGATGTTCTACCCCGAGGGCGGGGGACAGCCGGCCGACACCGGGACGCTCTCGACCGACGAGACGACCGTCGAGGTGACGGACGTCCGGCGCCGCGACGGCGTCGTCCTCCACCGGACGGCCGACGACCCCGGCAAGGGGGAGTTCGTCCGCGGCCGGATCGACGCCGACCGCCGGTTCAGCCTGATGCGACACCACACGGCGACCCACGTCGTCGGCCACGCCGCCCGGCAGGTGCTCGGCGATCACGTCCGGCAGGCGGGCGCACAGAAGGGGACCGACCGTGCACGGCTCGACATCCGCCACTTTCGGCGGCTCTCCCGCGAGGAGGTAAAGGAGATCGAACGCGTCGCCAACAAGGTCGTGACGGACAACCTGTCGGTCACCCAGGAGTGGCCGGACCGACACGAGGCGGAGGCCGAACACGGCTTCGACCTGTACCAGGGCGGCGTCCCCCCGGGACGGCAGATCCGCCTCATCCACGTCGACGACGACGTGCAGGCGTGTGCGGGCACCCACGTCTCCCGGACGGGCGACATCGGCGCGATCAAGATCCTCGGAACCGAGCCGATCCAGGACGGGGTCGAACGCCTCGTCTTCGCGGCCGGCGAGGCCGCCATCGAGGCGACCCAGCGCACCGAGGACGCCCTCTACACCGCCGCCGACACCCTCGACGTCGATCCCGAGGACGTCCCCGAGACGGCCGAGCGCTTCTTCGAGGAGTGGAAGGAACGGGGTAAGCAGATCGACCGCCTGAAGGAGGAACTCGCGGAGGTGCGCGCGGCGGCGGCCGATCCCGACGCCGTCGAGGTCGGCGACGTCTCGGCCGTGATTCGGCGGATGGACGCCGACGCCGACGAGTTGCGTGCGACCGCGAACGCCATCGTCGACGAGGGCGCGGTGGCGGTCCTCGGAAGCGCCGCGGGCGGCAGCGCCCAGTTCGTCGTCGGCGTCCCCGACGACGTCGACCTCAACGCCGGCGAGGTCGTGGGCCGTCTGGCGGGTCGCGTCGGCGGCGGCGGCGGCGGCCCGCCCGACTTCGCACAGGGCGGCGGCCCCGACGTCGACGCCCTCGACGACGCCCTCGACGACGCTCCCGACGTCCTGCGGGCGATCCGAAACGCCTGACTCCGTCGTCACGCCGCCGAGTATCACTCCTGAGGATCGGGGGCGAGCCTTGATGTACGAAGACGCGGCACCTCGTCGCGTGAAGTCGTCGTGGCTCCCGAGTCCGTCCGCGCTGTCGGTGTACGGACTGCTCCTTGCGGGTATCGTGGCGCTCGTCGGCGTCTCGGTTCCCAGCAGTTCGCTCCTTCGGCAGGTGTCGCCGGTCGCGCTCGTGACCGGAGCGAACCCCGTCGACGTCCCGTCGCTGGCGCTGAGCGGCGGCTTGCTCGCCGTCGGGGTCGCGGCCATCGCGCTCGGCCTGTCGTTGCTCTTCGCTCGCGTCTCCCGATAGTCACCCGGCGCGGCCCGACGGGAACGCCTCAAGTGGTTCGCCCGTCTACGGTCGCCCATGTCCACCGCGTCCAACGGCTCCGTGTCCCTGTACTACGAGGTCGACGGTGATCCGGACCGGGGGACGGTCCTGCTCCTCGGCGACGCGGGCTACGGCGCCTGGCAGTGGGGGTGGCAACACGCGGGCCTGACCGGCCCCTTCGAGACGGTAGTGACCGATCTCCGCGGTACCGGCCGCTCCGACGCTCCGCCCGGTCCCTACACCGTCGACGACTTCGTCGCCGACGTCCAGGCCGTCCTCGAAGCGCACGGCAGTCGGCGGATCCACGTCGTCGGCGCCGGCCTCGGGGGAATGGTCGCGCTCGAACTCGCGCGCCTCTCCTCGCGCCCGCGGTCGCTCGCCCTCCTCGGCACCGCCCCCGTCGGCGCCGACCTGACCCTCGATCCGCTGTACGGCGACCCGTCCGATCCCGACGCCCTGGAGGCGTCGCTCGCGGCCGCCCTCTCGCGGGACTTCCTCGACGCCCATCCGGACGTCGTCGAACAGGTCGTCGAGTGGCGCGCCGCCGAGGACGCCACCCCCGAGGCGTGGGCGGCACAGGCCGCCGCCGTCGAGGCGTTCGACGTCTCGGATCGGCTGTACGAGGTCGACGTCCCGTCGCTCGTGATCCACGGCCGCGACGACGCCGTCTGGCCGGTCGAGTGCGGCCGACGCCTCGCTCGCGAGCTGCCACGGGGGGAGTTCGTCGGCCTCGACGGTGGCCACCTGATCGGGATCGAGCGCTCCCGCGCGGTCAACGATCGACTGTTCGGCTTCCTCGGGGCGTAAGAGCCAACCGTCTCGGCGGCCTCACCGTGCGTATGCAGCGCCCCCGTCTCGCCCTTCTGGACGCCTCCCACGGCGCCGACCACACCCGCCGCAACTTCCGGCGGGAGCTAGACGCCGACCTCGCCGAGTTCGACGTGACTGTCGGCGACCTGCCGCCGAACTTCGACTACGACGGCGTGGTCGTCACCGGGTCGCGGGCCTCGGTCTACTGGGACGAGTCCTGGATCGACGACCTGCTCACCTGGATCGAACGGGCGGTCGACCGCGGTCTGCCGGTCCTCGGGGTCTGTTACGGGCACCAGGCGCTCGCGGCGGCCCTCGGCGGCCGCGTCGAGGCGATGGACGACGTCGAGATCGGTTACCGGGAGATCGACGTCGTCGACGCCGATCCCCTGCTCGCGGGGATCGACTCGCCCTTCGTCGCCTTCGAGACCCACTCCGACCGCGTGGCCGACCTCCCCCCCGGCGGGACCGTCCTCGCGGAGAACGACCGGGGGATCCAGGCGTTCCGGCGCGGCGACTGCTGGGGCGTGCAGTTCCACCCCGAGTACGACCGATCGAGCGCCGAGACGGTCACCCGTGGGAAGGACCTCCCCGAGGCTCGCATCGAGGCGGTCGTCGACGGCATCGACGCCGACGCCTACGCCGCGGCCTGTCGGACCAAGCGGCTGTTCGACAACTTCCTCGAACACGTTCGGTCGCGGGCGGTCGAGACGGCGGCGGACGCGTAGTCGATGGCCGACGACGGCCCACCACCGTTTTTCACCGCTCCCCACGGAGGTGGGGTATGAGCCACGACGTCACCATCGACGAGAAGCGGGTCTACGCGGACCGGACGGGCGCCACCGAGATACTGGTCGCCGCCGAACAGGGACTGGTCGTCGCCTCGCTCTCGGCCGACCTCGTCGGCGAGTTCGGCCTCGACCACCGGGCGGCCGTCCGGGACGTGGCCGCGACCGGCGACCGCCGCGTCCTCGCCACCGACGGGGACGTCCTCGTGGGGAGCTACGAAGCCACCGACTTCGGGACCGCCGTCGCCGTCGGCTTCGACCGCGAGGGGGCGCCGCTGGCGGCGGCCCCCGACGGCCGGGTCGCCCGCCTCGACGACGGCTGGACGCGGCTGGGGACCGTCGACGACCCCCGCGCGGTCGACGCGGGGATGATCGCCGCGGCCGACGGCGTCCACCGGGTCGTCGACGACGGCCTGCGGCCGGTCGGCCTCGCCGACGTCCGCGACGTCCACGGCCGGGACCTGCCGTTCGCGGCGACCGGTGACGGCCTCTACCGACTGGGCAACGGCTGGATGGACGAACGCGACGGCGCGTTCGCGGCGGTGGGCGCCGACGGGGACCGGGCCGCGGCCGTCGGCGACGCCGGCCTCCTCGTCCGCGAGGACGTCGCGGCGTGGTCGGCCGTCGAGACGCCTGCGACCGACCGGATCGTCGACGTGGGGTTCACCGAGGCGGCGACGGTGGCGGTGACCACCGACGGGACGTTGCTGGCGGACGCGGGCGACGGCTGGCGGACGCGGACGCTGGGTGTGACCGGCGTCTCGCGGCTGGCGGTGCAGGCCTAACGGAAACGGTTTTCGGCCCGGCCGTCGACCCCCCCGTATGATCGTTCCGGGTTCCGAGTCACAGGCGCTGGGTGCGGCCCTAGCCGCGGAGACGGGGGAGCCGCTGGCCGCGGTCCGCTACGAGCGGTTCCCCGACGGCGAACGGATGGCGTCGGTCGAGGTCCCCGCCGACGCCGACCGGGCCGTCGTCGTCGCCGCGACGACCACCGACGCCGCACACGTCGAACTCCTGCAGTTACAGGACGCCGTCCGCGAGGCGGGCGTCGAGGAGGTGGTGACGGTCCTCCCCTACATGGGCTACGGGCGACAGGAGCGTGCGTTCGAACCCGGGCAACCCGTGTCGGCCCGGGCCGTCGCCCGCGCGATATCGACGGGGACCGACCGGGTCGTCCTCGTCGACCCCCACGAGGCGTCGGTGACCGACTGCTTCGACGTGCCCTGCGACGTGGTGCGGGCCGCGTCGCGGCTGGCGACCCCTCTGCCCGGGGGGCTGACCGACCCGCTTTTCCTCTCGCCCGACGCGGGCGCCGTCTCCCTCGCCGAGTCGGTGCGCGACGCCTACGGCCGCGGCGCCGTCGACTACTTCGACAAGGTGCGTCACTCGGGAACGGAGGTCGAGATCACGCCGGGCGACGCCGCCGTCGAGGGGCGGGACGTGGTCGTCGTCGACGACATCGTCGCCACGGGGACGACCATGAGCGAGTCCATCGCCGTCCTCGACGACCGGGCGGCGGCCGCGGTGTACGTCGCCTGCGTCCACCCCCTGCTCGCGCGGGCGGCGCGGACGAAACTCGAACGCGCCGGCGTCGAGGCCATCTACGCCACCGACACCATCGAACGCGACGTGACCGCCGTCTCCGTGGCGCCGGCCCTCGCGGACGCCCTGTAGGCGATGGCCGGCCCCCGACGTCCCGACCCCCGACGACGCCCTCGTCCTCGACCCGGACTGTCGCCGGTGTCCCGCCCTCGTCGACGCCCGCCACGTATAAACCATCCCGCGAAACATTTTTAAATCAACCGTCGAACTACCGGACACCGAACGAATCGGCCGGCCTCGGTGCCGGTCGGAGATCCAACCATGACGACGACACCCTCACGACGACGCGTGCTCGGTGCGCTCGGCGCCACGTTCGCGGTCGGTGTCGCCGGCTGTCTCGGCGGGACGGCCGGCGACAGCGGGGCCGAACCGACGACGGCGGCGACGCCGACGCCGGAGCGGTCCTCGGTCCAGTTGCTCCTGGACTGGAAGGCCAACGCCACCCACGCCGGGCACTTCGTCGCCCGGGAGCGGGGGTTCTACGAGGCCGAGGGCCTGAGCGTCGACATCGTCTCCGGGAAGGGCGGCGCCTCGACGGCGAAACAGGTCGGCCTGGAGAAGTATCCGCTGGGGCTGACGAGTGCCGCGGCGACGCTCGGCACCCGCGACGAGGGCGTGGCGCTCCAGGCCTACGCCGCCGCCCAGCAGGGTCCGAACAGCGTGGTCTACACCACCGCCGAGGCCTTCGGCGGACAGCTCGACGGGCCCGCGTCGCTCGCGGGCAAGACGGTCGCCGTCCCGCCGGCGGCCTCGAACCTCGCGCTGCTGAAGGCCATCCTGAAGGGGGCGGGCGTCCTCGGCGAGGTGTCCTTCCTCGAAGTGGGGTGGGGCGGGCTGACCTCCTCGGTGCTGTCCGGCGACGCCAACGCCGCGCTCGGGGCCTTCCCCGACGGTATCTCGCTCGGCCGCGACGGCCACGACTCCGCGATGCTGTGGATCGCCGATCACATCCCCACCGTCGGGCGGTCGGTCGTCGCCAACCCCGCCTTCGTGGAGTCGAACCCCGAGACCCTGCGGGCGTACCTCCGGGCCACCGCCCGCGGGTGGGCGTGGGCGTCGAACAACCCCGAGGGGGCGATGGACCACCTCGTCGACGCCCAGCCCCGACTGGAGGCCTCCTACGACCTCGGCGTGACGAAGATCAAGCACACGGCGAAGCGCCTGATCCTGACCGACGCGGTGCGGGAACACGGCTGGGGGTGGCAGTCCGCGACGGCCTGGGGGACCGTCGCGGACGCGCTGACCGAGGCCGACCTCCTCTCGGCGGACGTCGCCGTCGACGACGCGTGGACCAACGCCTACCTCGACGGCGACGACCCCTACGTCGGATCGTACGCCGACCGGGTCTCGGCGGAGTACGAGTTCTGACCCGTGGGTGGGACGCGCTCGCTGTCCGGCGCCGAGCGCGCACCCGCCCTCGGGCGGCGGTCGGCGGCGCTGCTGGTCGCGGCCGCCGCCCTGTTCTGCTGGCACGCCCTCGCCGTCGTCGTCGGCGTGCCGTCGCTGTTGCTCCCGGCGCCCGCGACGGTGGCCGCGACGCTCGTCCGTCGGGCCCCCGAGATGGCCCCCCACGTCGCCTACACGGGCTACGAGGTGATCCTCGGGGGTGGCCTCGGGGTCGGCGTCGGCGTCCTGCTCGCGCTCGCGCTCGCCGTCTCCCGTCCGATCCGACTGCTCGGAACGCCACTCCTCCTCGGGGTGCAGGTCGTCCCGGTGGTGGTGTTCGCCCCCCTCCTGATCCTCCTGTTCGACGCGACGCTACTGACCCGGACGCTCATCGCCGCCCTCCTCACCTTCTTCCCGGTGACGGTGGCGACCCTCGACGGCCTCCGGTCGGTACCCGCGGGCCAACTGACCCTCCTCCGGTCGGTCGGCGTCCCGCGCTGGCGACGCGTCCTCTACGTCCGCGTCCCCAACGCCCTCCCGACGTTCGTGACGGGGCTGAAACTCGCTACGCCGGTCGCCATCCAGGGGGTCATTCTCGCGGAGTTCCTGGCCGCCGAGCGTGGCATCGGACACCAACTGCTCGCGACGGCCAAGCGCTTCGACACCGCGCTCCTGTTCGCGTACGTCCTCGTCCTCGCGGCGTTCGGCGTGGCGCTGTTCGTCGCGGTGGCGGCCGTCGAGCGCCGGCTCCACGCCGACGCCACGGACGTGACCGACCTGCTCGAATCCACCGGCGTCCTCGGGAGCGCGTCGCTCCCCGCCCGCGGCACCGCCGCCGTCGCGTCCGTCCTCCTCCTCCTCGGTGGCTGGCACGTCGCCGCCGCGGCGACGACCCTCCTCCCGACGCCCGCGGCCGTGGCCGCCACGCTCGCCGCCTTCCCCGCGCTCTTCCTCTCCACGAGCGTCGACACGCTGACGAAGTTCGGCGTCGGGTGGGGCGCGGGCGCGGCCGTCGGACTCGCCGTCGGCACCGCCACCGCGCTGGTCCCGGAGGCCCGCTCGACCGTCGAGGGGTCGCTGATCGGCCTCCGTGCGGTCCCGGACCTCGCGCTCGTCCCCCTCCTGCTCGTGTGGGTTCGCATCTCCTTCGAGGCGGCGGTGGTCCTCGTCGCCATCGCGGCGGTGTTCCCGGTCACCGTCGGCACCGCCGCGGGACTGCGGCGGATGCCCGCCGCACACGCCGACCTGCTGGACCTGGTCGACGCCGCCCCCCGGCGTCGGCTCGCGGTCCGGTTCAGACACGCCGTCCCCGCCCTCTTCGCCGGCGTCAAACTCTCGGTCGTGCGGAGCCTCGCCGCCGTCGTCGTCGCCGAGTGGTTCGTCGCCGAGTCCGGGGTCGGCGTCCTCCTGCTTCAGGGGATGACCAACGGCCAACCCGCGCTCACCTTCGCCGCGGCCGTCGTGCTCTTCGGCCTCGGGTTCGGCCTGTTCGGCCTGACCGCCGGCCTCCAGCGTCGCGCCTCGTGGTGACCGCCGCCGCGTAGTTTCTTTAGCGTGGACACACTATCCGCACCCATGACCGACTGCATCTTCTGTTCGATCGTCGACGGCGAGATTCCGAGCGACACCGTCTACGAGGACGACACCGTCGTGGCCTTCCACGACGCCAACCCGCTGGCCCGCGGGCACACGCTCGTCATCCCCAAAGCACACCACGAACGCCTCGACGACCTCCCCGCGGACCTCGCGACCGACGTCTTCGCCGCGGTCCACGACCTGACCGGCCGCGTGGAGCGGGCGGTCGACGCCGAGGCGACGACGGTCGCCGTCAACAACGGTGAACTGGCCGGGCAGGAGGTCCCCCACGTCCACGTCCACATCGTCCCGCGGTTCGCCGACGACGGCGGCCGCCCGATCCACGCCCTGATCGACGAGCGTCCGGAGCTGGACGACGACGAACGAGCCGAGGTGGCCGCGGCCATCGAGTCCGCCTGACCGGCGACGTCCCGCCCCTCATTATACAGATAAATGAGTCAAAGGAAATGCAAACAAACGCATTTATACTAACGATGCGTGCACCCTGATGCGAGAGGTGATCGAACATACGAACAAATAGGGGCGATTGGTGACCGATTCGACGATCTGGTCTCGCCGCATCGTCAACGCCACACGAGCCGGTCAGTCTTCAGGGTGATCGGACTGGGAATGCTACCCATCAGCTCGTCCATGGCCGACACGCCCATCCGCTCCCGGTGGGCGTTCACCCTGGGTTCGCGATATGCCACATCACCTGCCCGCTGGCCACGGGCACCGATTCTCACGGTCGATTCCTGCCACGGTAACCGATCCGCCACCACGAGCGGATCGACCGCCCCGACGCCGAGTCCGCCGGGAGCCCCGCCGACGCCGTTACGCCGCCGGGACGTACCGTGCGCCGTCGCGGTTGATCGCGTCCCGCTCGGCCAGCGTGTCCAACACCGGAAAGAGCGTGATCTTCCGGAGGTCTAGGGCTTCGTGCAGTTCTTCGACCGTCGCCCCGTCGGTGGCAGCGAGGAACACGTAGACGAGTTTCGATTCCGCGGATCGGAGCGTCTCGGGCACGTCGATGTTCGGTCGGTCGCGCTCGCTCACGTCGGCGGCGAGGTGGGTGGCACTCATCTCGACTAGTCCGATGAGCTACATGTCCATAAAACTTTCTGCAATATGATATGTCGTGATCGATCCGGACAATTCCCTCATCGACGATGGCAACGGATTCGTAAAATCGGAACAGATCCCTATATAACGATCTTTACGCTAGTTTTCGACTTCCGAGACATTCGCGCTCGTTCGTGGTCGATCCCGCGTACTTTCCCATTATCTATCGGAAAAATTACCTTCGTGATCGGCGGGCAGCCGTCACCCGACCACCGTCAGGTCGAAGTCGGTCGCGTCCGTACGGCCCGCATGTCGACACTGCCGTCGGCGTCGCCCGCCGTATCGTTGCTGTTCCCGGTCGGCGTCGCCGCCGCCGTGGTCGCGACGCTCGTGATGGACGTGGTGATGGCCCGCCTTCCGGAGGGGGAGACGCCGCCGTTCGTCGCGGCCGGCGTCCTGACCGGCCGACCGCCGGACGATGCCCCCGGTCGTCTCGCCGCCGTCGTCCACTACCTCGCCGGCATCCTGACCGGCCCGCTTTTCGTCTGGCTCTCCCTGACGGGCACGGCCCTGTTCGGCCCGTCGCTCGTCGTCACCGCGATCGCGGCCGGCCTGCTCTATGCCCTGATGGTCGCCTTCTTCGCCGTCGTCGTGTTGCCCCGGTCGCGGGTCGCCGACGGTCGGGTTCCCGCCATCCGACGGGGGTGGGCGGTGTCGGCGGCCGCGTACCTGGCCGTCCTCGTCCCGCTCGTCACCCTCGTCGGGCGGACGCTCTGATACGGATTATTGTAACTGGTTGCCGGTGGTTCGCCGGACCGTCTCGGCGAACCACCGGTAATGACTTACAATAAACAGTATGAGCCCACTGGTTATGCGTCACGGCCGCCAAGATGGGGTATGGCTCGCGTCACCGATCTCTTCGTCGCGCCCGCAGGCTCCGAACCCATGGCGTCGGTCGACCGCGTCGAGGCCGTCGCCGACGCCGGCCTGCGCGGCGACCGCTACTGCACCGGCGAGGGGTACTACTCCCCCTACGACACCTGTCAGGTGACGCTCGTCGCCCGCGAGGCCCTCGCGGAAATCGAGCGCGAGGCGGGTATCGACCTGACCGACGGCCGCCACCGGCGCAACGTCGTCGTCGCCGGTCTCGACGTCCACGACCTCCTCGATCACCGGTTCCGACTCGGCGAGGCGACGCTCGTCGGGACCCGTCCCCGTCCGCCCTGCGCACACGTCGAGGAACTCGCCGAGGAGGCGGGCGTCGCCAGAGCCCTCGGCGACGGCCGTGGTGGGATCTGTGCCGACGTGATCGAGGGCGGTTCCGTCGCCGTGGGGTCGACGGTGACCGACCTCGGCGACCGGGACCGCACCGACGCCATCGTCGAGCGGCTGCGCGCCGAGGGGGAGTGAGGCGGGCGTCGCTCAGCCGGCGGTGCCGTTTCGCGCCGACTCCGTGGCTGCCCCGTACCAGTCGGGGTGTTCCACGGTCGTGGTACCGACTCCGGTGATGCGGACGGTCGTCGAGAGGTCGCGCTTCCCGTCGCGGTACCGAACGGTCCGTTCGCTCTCCAGCCTGCGGACCACGCCGTCCGCATCGATCAGGAGCGTCAGCGACCCGTTCGAGGCCACGGCGGTGTCGTTCAGCGCGGCGGTCACACGGTAGCGGCGTCGTCCGTCCCGTAACACCGGCTCGACCGTCGCGTTCCGGCGGGTGCTCAGCCGGTAGAGGCGGGTCCGCTGGAGCGCGGCGTTCAGTTTCACCGGCGAGTCGAACAGGGGGACCCGGCCGTAGGCACTCGTCCCGTTTCGGCGCACGCGTCGGTACGTCGTCGCCCCGTCGCGCCAGGCGGCGACGCTGTCGGGGCCGGCGGCGACGCGCTCCGGTGGGTCGCCCACCGCGTCCCGGCGACTCACCACCGTGCCACGGATCGGATCGCCGGGAGCCACGCGCCACGTCCGGTTGCTGACGACGGTGTAGTTCCCGCTCCGTGGCCGCATCGTCGTGGTCGATCGGACGGTGAACGGTTGGTCGTCGAGAGCGTCCGTGTGTGCCCGAATCAGCGCGTTCGTATCGGTCACGTCGTCGGTCGAGAGTCCCGGCGGCGGCCCCGACTGTCCCGTCGGCGCGACACAGCCGGCGGCGACCACCAACAGACAGACGAACGGCACGGCCGGCCCCCTCATCGCGGGATCACCGCCGGGAACCCGTAGAAGTAGTAGTAGATCTCCGCGAGCCCCGACGCCGCGAGCAGGGCCCCCGAGACGCGGTAGATGCGCTCGGTGTGCTCGCGCAGGACCGACACGACCGACGTGCCGCCGAGCGCGGAGAGTCCGGTCACCGCCGTCAACACGGCGCTCATCCCGAGGGCGTACGCGACGGCGATGCCGACGCCGACCGCCGGCGCCGACGCCAGTCCCTTCGCGACGACGGCGACGAACAGCGGCGCCGTACAGCCCGCGGCGGCCCCGGCGTACAGGACGCCGAAGACGAAAAAGCCGACCACCGACCGTCGCCGCTCCGGAAGTCGGACGTGGACGGGCGAGCGACCCCGCCAGCCGACGGCCATCGCGACACCGGCGATCAGAAACAGGCCGCCGACGACGGCTTCGAGCACCGCGATGTCCGCGAGTGCCCGCGCTCCGAGCGCGGCCGTTGTTCCGGCCAGCCCGACGTAGACGAGCGTGATGCCGAGGCTCACGACGACGCTTATCAGCCCTGCCCGGACGAGTGGCCGACGCACCCGACCGACGAGCGCGCCCGACGCCGCGTCGGCGCCCGCCCGCGACGCGGTATCGCCCAGGAAATACGAGAGGTAGCCGGGCAGGAGGGGAAAGGCACAGGGGGCGAAAAACGTTACCGCTCCCGCGGAGAACGCCAACCCGAACGGGGCCGCCGACACGTCCCCGAGCATTCAGGACTCCTCCACTAGCGGCCCGACGAGGCCGTCGAACTCCGCGAACGTGCGCGCCCGCACCTCCGGGTCGTCGCCGCTCGCCGGTTTCCCGTCCGCGTCGAACAGGAGGTTCGTGGGGTACGCGTTGGCGTTCCACCGCTCGGTGGCTTCGAGCGCGCCGTCGATGACGACGGGCCACGTCCCCTCGTACTCCGCCCAGAACTCCTCGACGAGCGTCTCGTCGACCTCCGGCGTGATCGAAACCATATGCAGTTGGTCGGGCTCGTACGCCGCGCGGAGCTTCCGGAACTCGGACATCTCGCGCTGACACGGCTTGCACCACGTCGTGAAGAAGTTCAGCAGGCTGACCGTTCCCGACTCCTTCAGCCGAACCTCGCCGTCCGGCAGTTCGCCGCGCGTGACTGCCGAAGGGAGGGAGAGCGGTTCGTCGTCGGTCCCGGTGTCCGTCGACCCGCCCGCGGACGGACCGCCGAGACAGCCGGCGATACTGCCACCGATCGCCGTACCGATGGCTCCCAGGAGGAGCCGACGCTGTCTGGAGGGCATGCGATTTCGCCCGTTTCGGCGTCCGATGCATATAGGTTGGTGCCCCGTCTCAGGACGCGCCGGACGGCGCCGATATGCCGCGGTGCCCGCGCTTAACACCGGGCCGACCGTACCGGGACGTATGTCCACCGCTCCGTCCGACCGGGAGTTCACCTTCGACTACGACCCCGGCGAACTCCGCTGTGGCCGCGGTCGGGTCGCCGACCTCGGCGAGGTCCTGGCCGCCCGGGGCCTCGAATCCGCCCTCGTCGTCACCGGATCGAACGTGGGCGCGACCCCCGCCGTGATGGATCCGGTCGCGGCCGGTCTCGGCGACCGCCTGGCCGGCGTCTTCGACGAGACGACCCCCGAGAAACACCTGCTGACGGGGCTTTCGGGCGCCCGCCGCGCCCGGCGCGAGGGGGTCGACGCCCTCGTCGCCGTCGGGAGCGGGAGCAGCCTCGACGTGGCCAAGGTGGTCGCCGCGCTGGCGAGCCACGACGACCCCGCGGCCGCCGCCGAGCGGGCCGTCGAGACGGGAACGGTTCCCGTCGACGCCGATCCCCTGCCCGTCGTCGCGGTGCCGACGACCCTCGCCGGCGCCGACCTCTCGGTGATCGCCGGCGTGGGACTCTCGCACGACCCCGCCGGCACGCCCGCCCACGAGATTCCCAACGGCTCCCTGAGCGACGCGCGACTCATGCCGACCGCGCTCTGTTACGACCTCGCGCTGTTCGAGACGACGCCGAAATCCGTCCTCACCGCCTCCGCGATGAACGGGTTCGACAAGGCCGTCGAATGCCTCTACTCGCCGTACGCCACGCCCGTCACCGACGCCACCGCGACCCGTGCGCTGGCGCTCATGTCCGCGGGGTTCCCGACCCTCCCCAGCGAGTCGATGGACGCCGACCGCCTCTACGACGCCGTCTGTGGGGTCGTCCTCGCCCAGTACGGCATCTCCACGCCCGGCACCTACCGGGCGTCGATCATCCACGCCTTCGGCCACGGCTTCTCCCACGACTACGACGCCCACCAGGGCGTCGTCCACGGCGTCCTCGCGCCGCACGTCCTCCGCTACGTCTTCGACCGGGTCCACGGTCGCCGCGACCTGCTGGCCGGGGCGCTCGGCGTCGACGACGCGGCCGATCCCGCCGAAGCGGTCGTCGACGCCGTCGCGGACGTCGCCGCCGACCTGGGGCTCCCTGCCGAACTCCGCGCGATCGACGGTCTCACGCACGACGATCTGTCCGGCATCGCGGCCGAGATCAACGACGACGGGCTATTGGAAGTCGCGCCGGACGGAATCGATCCCACGCCCGCGGAGATCCGGTCGGTCCTCGAGGCGGCGTGGTGATTACCCTTCGACGACGAACTTCCCGCGGACGTCGTCGAGGACGTCCGCGGCGTGGCCGGCCGGCTCGGGGGCGTAGGTCGCGAGCACCTCGCCGTCGGCGAGGAGGACGGTGCGGCGGTCGGCGTATCCGTGCTCCGTCGAGACGCCGAACGCCTCGGCGACGGTCCCGTCCGGGTCGGCGAGCAGGTCGAAGCGCAGTCCCTCCGCGTCCGCGAACTCCGCGTGGCGCTCGGCGTCGTCCATCGAGACGCCGTAGACGGCGACGCCGAGTTCGCGGAACTCCGGGAGCGCCGCCTGGAACTCCGCGGCCTCGGCCGTACAGCCCTTCGTGAAGTCCTCGGGGTAGAAGAAGACGACCGTCGGCTCCCCGAAGTCGGGTGTCACCGACTCGCCGTCCTGGTTGCGCGCCGAGACGTCGGGCGCCGGATCGCCGGGTTCGAGCATCGGTCGGCCTTCGGCCCCGACCGGGATAACGGGTTCGACACCGGCGGTCATCCCCGGATCGCCGCGACCAACATCCCCGCGCCGAACAGCCCCAGCGTCGCCACCGCGTACGCGACGACCGCCAACCGCTCGGCGGCGAAGACGGCGAAGATTCCGGTCGCACACAGGAAGATTGCTCCGAGGGTCCCCAGCGCGATTCGGACCGAACGGTCGAGGCCATCGCCCGCCCCCCAGTCGCTCGTCCGGACGATCCGTTCGAGGGCGGCGCCGACCCGTTCGGCCGCGTCCGCGGGGACGACGAGGAGGACCGGCCGACCCCACCAGCCCCGGCGTCGATACCGGAGGACGAACACCGCGTACTCGCCGACGTGGAGTCGATGGACACGGCGGAGCGGCGAGAGGTCGTGGGTCCGCACCAGCCGTTCGTCCGGATCGAGTCGCTCGGCCTCGGCGTGCTCAACGGCGGCCGCGCCGACCGCTCGCCGGAGCCGTCCGGTCTTCGGATCGAGGCTGCCGACCGTGTACCGCAGGTCGACGACCCACCTGGCGGCGACGAAGGCGAGCGGGTAGGCGAGCAGGAGCCCCGGTCGGAGCGCCAACGGCAGGAGGAGGAGGGGTCCGCCGACGGCGGCCACCGGCAGGTAGCGACGACGGAGCCACCCCGCGTTCGGCAGGACCGCGCCGAGTTCGTGGTCGGTGCCGTACGTCGACGCGAGACGGAGGTACCACAGCGACATCGGCCCCCCGACCAGCAGGAGTACGACGACGAGGAGGACGGTCCCGGTGTCGCCCCCGAGGCCACCCTGGACGGCGAGCGCGACGAGCACCGCCACGAGCAGGAGGCCGACGACGGCGGCGACGCCGGCCCCGAGGTGAAAGAGGAGCAGTCGGAGCCGGTCCGATTCCCGGTCGGGGAGCGCCGCCCACGTGACCGTCGAGTCGTTTCCCGTGGGGACCATGTTCGCCCTCGGTCCGTCGGCGACAAGGCTCTTGTCCCGCCTGTCGCGCGAACGCGCTCACTTCGTCGGCGTCCACGCCGACGAACGCCCGGTCGTCACCGATCGCCGTCCGACCATTTTAATCGGAAGCCGCCGCATGCGGTGGTATGAGCGACGGTGAGGCCGGCACGGTGGCGGCGCTGGTCGGGGCGACGGGCGGGGCGGGGACCACGCGACTGACGGTCGAACTCGGGGCGCTCCTCGCGGCCGACGGCCGGTCGGTCGCGGTCCTCGACGCCGCCTTCGCCACACAGGGGCTGTCCGACTACCTCTCCGGGCGACTCGACCCGGACCTGACGGCGCTGCTCACCGACCGACGGGAGGCGCCGCTCGAAGCGGGGCTGGTCGACCTGCCGCTCGACGCCGACGGCGGACGGTTGGCCTGTTGTCCCGCCGCGGCACCGTTCGAGCGCCTGGCCCGGGCGAAATCCGCCGACGCGGCCCGGCGCTTCGAGTCGCGCATCGCCGCCGCGGCCGACGCGTTCGACCACGTGGTCGTCGACACGCCGCCCGTGGCGGCGAACCAGTCGGTCGCGGCGGTGAACGCCGCCGATCGAACCGTCGTCGTCGCGCCGGCGACGACGCGAGGACGCGACGCCGTCCAGCGACTCCGTGGCCGAATCGAGGACATCGGAGCGAGTGCCGACGCCGTCGTCGCGACCCGTGGCGACCTGTCGGTCGCCGACGCTGCCCTGCCCGAGACGACGGCGGCGGTGACGGCCGCGCCGACTTGTCTTGACGAGGGGACGGTCGCGACGGCCGTCGCCGAGGTGGCCGACGTCGTCTTCGACGCCGACCCCTCGGTCGAGGACGGAACCGGGCTGCTCGACTCGGTCGGCGACTTCGTCCCGCGGTAGCTACCGCAGGTCGCCGACGGAACTCATCGTCTCCGCCAGCGCGTCCCGCTTGTCGACCGTCGCCGTCGCGTCGGGTTCCAAGACGCCCTCGACGGCGTCCGCCAGGTCGGGAACCGGGTCGTGCGTCTCGACGTACGCCGCCAGCGCGAAGTCCGCCTCGTCGGCGCCCGCGAGTTCGGTCGCCTCCGTCCGGGGGAGGTCGCCCGCCAGCCAGTCCCGGACGATCCGACGTCCCGTCGGACCGAGCGGCGACAGCCCCGTGACGCCACAGCGGTGGAGCAGTTTGGCGGCCGTCATCGGTGCCAGCCCCGCCTCCCGGGCGCAGTCACCGACGCTCGTCCCCCCCGCGTACGTCTCCAGCACCGTCGCCGCCGCCTCGGGCGTGCACGGCAACGCCTCCGCGTGGCCGTCCAGGCGGGCGACCAGGTCGCCACCCGTCGCGTCCACCGTCGGGACCCCACGTTCCCGTTGCCGCTCGTGTACCTCGATCCCCGCGGCGATGTCGGACAGTCCCATCGCCGCACAGTGGCCTCGCTTCGGTTGTAAAACCTACCGCCGATCCGCGGAGCCGACGGTAGAACGTACCGGTGACCGGTACGCTTCTCGCCGGCGAACCCCTCGAATTTCCCGGCTCGCGCCCCCGTTTAAATACTCCATCGGGACCAACTTTCGACTGTGATGAGCCAGGCACGGACGGAGTGTCCGGAGTGCAGCGGGCGACTGAACACCCAGGGGACCGAGACGGTCTGCGGGCAGTGTGGGCTCGTCGTCGACGAGTACCGGATCGACCACGGGCCCGAGTGGCGCTCCTTCGCCGACGACGAGACGTCGCCCGAGCGGACCGGCGCGCCGCTCACCCAGTCGCGACACGACCGCGGTCTCTCGACCGACATCGGTCGATCGACCCGGATCAAGGGGCGGAAGCGGCGTCGGCTGTCGCGGATGCGGACCCAGCACAACCGGGCCCAGATATCGACGAAACGCGAGCGCAACCAAGTCTACGCGTTCACGGAGATCAGGCGGCTGGTCGGGGCACTATCGCTCCCGCGGCACGTCCGCGAGTCGGCGTGTTCGCTGTTCCGGTCGGCTCAGGAAGCGGACCTGCTCCGTGGCCGGTCGCTGGAGGGCTTTGCCTCCGCGACGGTGTACGCCACCTGTCGGATCTGCTCCGTCTCCCGGACCGTCGACGAGGTGGTCGACGCCGCCAAGGCCAGCGAGACGGAACACCGCGCGGCCTATCGGGCGCTGAACCGCGAACTCGATATCGCCACCGGTCCGATCCACCCGGTCGAGTACATCCCCCGCTACGCCAGCGAACTCGACGTGAGCGAAGCGGTCCGCCGGAACGCCGAGGCCCACGCGCGGCGCCTCCGCGAGTCGGGCGACATCGCGGGCCGCAACCCGAGCGGCGTCGCCGCGGCCTGTCTCTACACGGCCGCCCGCGAGGCCGGCGCGTCGCTCACCCAGCAGGATGCCGCCGACGTGGCCGGCGTCACCCCCGTGACCGTCCGCAACACCTACGCGCTGCTGACGGAGTGACCGCCACGCTCCCGCTCGCAGGTCCGAACCGCGTCGCCGAGCGAGCGAAACGCCGCGGCGGCGTTCGAATCCGGCGACGCCGACACCATCGGCCGCTCGTCGTCGACGGACCGACCGACGCGCGGGTCGGCCGGCACCGCCGAGACTGGCGCCCCGAGCGTCCGCCGGAGCGCGTCCACCGGCGGGTCGTCGTCGCCGGTCGTCCGGTTGAGCACGACGCCGACCAGCCCCGCGTCGAGTTCCCGCGCCAACTCCCGCGTTCGGACCACGTCGGCTAACGCGAACCGTCGGGGCGACGCCACGAGGACGCAGGCGTCGGCGACGGCGAGGGGGACCCCCACGTCGGCACGGAGGCCGGCCGGGCAGTCGACGATCACGTCGCCGGCTCGTGACGCCACCGTCCGGAGCGCGTCAGCGAGTTCGCGGACGTCCGCCGCGCGGGCGCCGGCGAGCGAGCGACCACAGGGCAACAACGACACCCGTCCGTGGCGGACGGCCTCCGTCGGGGCCGCCCGCCCCGCGAGGACGTCGTGGAGGTCCGGCCCCCGACCGCGGGGGAGGTCGGCCATCCCCAGGTCGGCGTCGACGACAACGGCGTCGAGTGCCGCCCCCAGGTTGTACGCGACAGTCGTCTTCCCCACGCCACCTTTCCCGCCGGCGACGGCGACGATCACGCGAGCCTCCGGAGGGCCGCGTGGGGCACGTCGACCGCTCCCGCCCGCTCCGCGAGTCCCTCCGCCCGCTCCGCGACGGCCCGGAGCCGTTCGGCGTCGGCCGCGATCCGGTCGCCGAGGTCGGCGACGTCGCCGCCGTCGAGCGCGGACGCGACCGTCTCGGCCGACGCGTCCGTCAGTCGCTCGCCGCGTTCGATCCGCCGTTCGGCCGCCGCCAGCCACGACTCGACCGCCGGCGGCGCCACCGTCGGCGACCCACCGTTCGGTGACGGCGGTTCGCACTCGGTCGCCGGCGGGTCCCCGTTCGGTGACGGCGGTTCGCAGGTCCGCTCCTCCGACCCGCCGTTCCGGTCCCCCGTGTCCGTCCCGTCCGCCTCGCTCGTTGCCGGCCCGTCCGGCAGCGCGTCGGCCGGCGGGCGCGCCTCGGCCAACCCACGGATCGCTGCCGCGACCGTCGCCCCCGATTCCTCGGTCGTTGCCCGCCCCTCGTCGCTGATCTCGACCGGCGGGCGTTCGTCGGGCGCCGGGCAGGCGTACCCGAGCGCGAGGCGGTCGCCGGCGGGAACGACGCCCGTGAACCCGTCGGCGTCCCATCCTCGTTCCGGCACGCCGGCGCGGCGCGGGGGCAGGAGCGGGCCGGACAGCCGGTTCGTCACCCTGACCCGGCGGTCGACCGGCGACGGGTTGTGCAGTTCGACCGTCACGAGGGCGACGTCGTCGCGGCCGTCGAGCCGCGTGAGCGTCCAGTCGGACTCCATGACCCGGACTGGCCGCGTCACCGAACATAAATCACCGGCGCGTCGAGGGTCGTCGCCGCCGCCGCAGCCCCCGCAACGCGGTCGAGACTCTCGACGACGACCGGCGCGTCGAGGGGGGCGAGGCGAGCCACACCGAGCGCGGCGGTCGTCGCGTCGCCGTCGTAGTCCCCGGGCGACTCGCCGACCGTCGCGCTCCCCGGGACCGCCTCGACGGCCGACCGGAACGCCCCCCACACCGCGGCCGCCAGTTCCTCGCGGACCCGCCGTTCGAGGTTCGCCACCCGATCCTCGAGTTCGAGGCGCTTCTCGCGCCGGTCGCGGGCCTCCCGTGCCGCCCGTTCCGCGCGGTCGAGCGCCTGTTCGGCCGCGATTCGCTCGGTTTCGGCCTCCGCGAGGTCGCTCGTCGCCGCCTCCAACTGCGCTTCGACCGCCGTCGTGCCGGCGCCCGTCTCGCGCCGCGCCTGCATCCGCCCCCGGAGTTCGGCGACGCGCTCCCGGAGGCGCTCCTCCTCGGCGCCCGCCGCCGCGACACGCCGACGCGCCTCCCGGACGTCGACCGTCGGCGGCGACGCTGCGGCCAGTTCCCGCCGCGCCGTCTCGAGTTCGGCCGCCGTCTCGGCCTCGTGACCCCGCGCCCGTGCCGCGTCGGCGAGCGCCGCCCGCCGGTCGAACGCCGACGGCGGGAGCCGGGCGACGTGTTCGTGGACGGCTCCCGGCGTGGGGCACTCGACCCGGATCGGCGCCTCCGCACCGCGGATCGCCCGGACGAGCGCCGCCGTGTCGACACCGCGGAGGTCGATCGCACGCCCCTCGTGGACGTCCCCGTCGATCCTCACCCGCATCCGTGTCGTTCCCCTTCGGTTCGCCCCCGCCTACAGGTCGGCATCGCGC
Organism: Haloplanus salinarum; assembly: GCF_024498175.1. NCBI lineage: Archaea > Methanobacteriati > Methanobacteriota > Halobacteria > Halobacteriales > Haloferacaceae > Haloplanus > Haloplanus salinarum. The sequence continues at coordinate 2,819,826 of NZ_CP101823.1, read as the reverse complement.
ATCGCCTCCGGATCGGGATGCTCGGTCCCCGCCGCGAACTTGGCGTACGGCGTGCTCGGCGTCTCGCGATCCTCGTAGGCCGTGGCGGCGGTCCGCACCGGATCGGGGACCGCCTGGAACTCGTTGAACGGGTGCGTGCGTTCGATCTGCGTATCGTCGCCGTGTTTCGCCCGGAGCCGCAAGGCGAGAAACGCTCCCAGCTCGGTCTCCTCCAGCAGCGCTGCCCGCCCGAACCGTCGGACCACCGTCCCCTCGTGGCTGCGACAGACGTTCCGGAGCGTGGTGCGTGCGTCCCGCGAGTACGTGACGACGAGTAGCACCGTTGCCGTCCCGTGTCGCGACCGATCACCTAATCCTGACGGTACCGGCAGTCAGTCCAGGCGTTCGACGTCGAACGACGACGGCGCCGCCGGGGCGTGGTCGGCGATCCGATCACGCGCCTCGGCCGGCGACGACGCGATCACCACCACGTCCTCGACGGCCTCCGCCCCGCGGCCCACGTACGCGCCGAGACCGCTCCCGTCCTCGAACTCCGTCGCGTACGTCCGGAGCGCGGCGAGCACGCGCTCCTCGGTCGCCGCGAGGTCCGCCTCCCCCGCCTCGAACGCCCGGAGCGCCTCCTCGACGTTCCTGATCGCGGAGATGCGGTCCATCAGACCACCTTGTACTGGTCCGTCTTCGGACTGTACACGTCGCCTTTCCGGCGCAGCTGCTCGATCTGATCCATCACCTTCTCCTCCTCGATGCCCTCGGCCTGTGCGCGCTCGACGATGGCGTCGAGCGGCGCGCCGGCCTCGCCCTCGTACTCGGCGTCGACCGTCTCGATGACGTCCTTGATGCTCTTAATGCGGTCGCGCTGGCTCTTGGAGGTCCCAGTCTCGATGACGTCGGCGTCGAACTCGCCCGTCTCGGGGTCGACCCCGATGTCCTGCAGACAGGAGCGGACGATGTCGATCACGCGCTCGGCGTCCTTGCGCTCGACGGTATCCGAGAGCCGGACGCGCGCGCTCGCCTCCGCCAGCCGCACCAGCGCCTCCAGCTTGCGGGCGGTGACCGGCACCGGAGCGTCCTCGTCGGCGCCCTTCGCCCGGAGGTCGACGTAGAAATCGCGGATGGCCGACTTCGCCTCGTCGTCCATCGTCGGATAGCAGGTTCGTTTGGCGTACGCGATATACTTCCGCAGCAGTTCGGGGTCGATGGCCGGATCGACCGTGTCAGTCACCGATTCGACCTCCTCCTGGCTGTGGTTGGCGTTCGCCACCTCCGTCCGCTGGGTGTTCAACTCGCCCGCGTAGTTCGTCCGCAGGATGTGCTCCGCGAGGGCGGCGTCCTCCTCCGGGTCGGGCTGGTCGGTGACGGTGAAGATGAGGTCGAACCGCGAGATCAGGGCGGGTTCGAGGTCGATCTGTTCGCCGATGGGTTCGTACTGGTCGAACCGGCCGTACTTGGGGTTCGCGGCGCCGAGGAGCGAACAGCGGGACTTGAGGGTGGCGTTGATGCCGGCCTTGGAAATCGAAATCTCCTGCTGCTCGAGCGCCTGGTGCATGGCCGACCGATCCTCCGGTCGCATCTTGTCGAGTTCGTCGACCGCGGCGATGCCCTGGTCGGCCAACACCAGGGCGCCCGCTTCGAGGCTCCACTGTTGCCCCTCGCCGAAGTCGTCGCGAACGGCGGCGGCCGTGAGCCCCGCGGAACTGGAGCCCTTCCCCGAGGTGTAGACGGAGCGGGGGGCGATGTTGCGGATGTACGAGAGCAACTGCGAGTTGTGTGAGACGAGCCCGTTGGCGAGGTACGTGTGTGTGCCGACGACTTCGAGGTCGTACACCCAGTCGTCGTCCGGTTCGACGGCTTCGATTGACTCGATCCGCTCCCAGATCACGTCGTTAGTACAGCACGCCGCTAGCTTCTCGACGGTCTCCGAGACGTCGAGCGCTTCGTCGATGCTGTCGAGTAGCACACTCTTTGCACTGGTGACGCTTCCACCATCAGGTACGGCGTCAGTCCGTTCGTAATAGCTCACCGCGGTCTGGGAGATGTCCATCCCAGAAGCGAGTTCCGTCTGGGAGAGGTTCAGATCGTCTCGAACCGTTTCGACGGCCTCCCAGTTCCCGTCCTGCAACTGCTCTCGTTGCGCTCGGAGCCAGTCGAGACGTTCCCGAAACGCCTCGACGATCGTTTCGAGGCTCCCTCTGCTCGGATTCCGGTCGCCGCGTTCGTAGTGTTGGTACGTCGTTCGCGGGACGCCACAGTCGAACTGCGAGAGGTGAAGCCGTTCGCGGATCCGCCGGAGGTCGTCGCCGATGTCGGGGACAGTATCGACGTTCGTGTTACTGCGGACCGACTCGAACGCCTCCGCTGCTACCGTCTTACGATCGGTGACGAAGCCGATTCGGCGAACGTATCTCTCGAAACTGTTACCGCTGATTCGGAGACGATAGCTGCCGTTGGAACGCTGTTCAAGCGTCGATTGGACCTCGAAATCCAACAGGAGTGATCGAATCCCCTCCAACAGTTCAGGACTCATAGACGCGACGGTGAGTTCACGCTGTTTCGTCGAGACGTGTCCTTCGCCGTCGACGTACGCGCGGAGGAACTCCCGCTTGGTCGTTTCGCTCGCAGTACGCACGGCCTCCGGGACTCGCTGCTCCCCGGATCCTTCTAGGATCGCCGGCTCGAGGCCTTCGAGAAAACTGACGAACTCGCTGGCCGTACATCGAACTCTGCTTGCAGAGGTACCCGTCCGCGGTTCATCGATGGTGTACGTCAGTCCGAGGTCGTCCAGAGCCCGACTGACGTCGGACAGAATCTCGTCGTCTTGGTTGGTGATCCGAACGTCTGCGGTGTTGTCGTCGTGGCGGACCGCGTGTCCTTCGGCAATGATGAATCCAACGAGGCGTGCAAGACGGGGTGTCCACCGATCCGGCAGGTCGAGACGGACGGCGTTCGGGGCTTTTGATTCCCGATACCCGATATCGAGCGTGTCGTTGCTCTTGAGGTCGAGTTTTCGCGGTGCTGCGACACGGTCGCCGACGGTGAGTTCGTCGGCTCTGGTCGCTTCGAGGTGCCCAGTGTCCTGTACGAACAGCGGATGCGACGGCGTCGCTTCGATTTCCCGACCGCTCGTCGTCCGGATCCGATATAGGCGCTCGGGTGCCTCCCGTTTCCACACTCTCGTCGCTCGCCGTGTCGTGACCGTCCCGTCCTTCGTGACCGAGGCCACATCGATGTCCGTCTCGTCGTAGACGCCGTCGTCCACGGCCGTCGGATCGTCGAGATTCCGTTCGACGAGGGCTCGAATCGGCACCTCACGACCGTCAGCCAGCGTCACCAGGGTCTCTCCATCGAGGCACTTCCCCGTCCCGGGGTCCCCGATCAACAGCATATGCAGGTCCCCCCGAATCCGCGAGCCGTCGGGGAGTTCCTTCGTCACGCCCGAGAACAACTGGAGGATCATCGCGAGTTTCTCCTCGTCGTAGCCGTAGATGGAGGGCGCGACGGAGGCGACCATCTCCTCGTAGATGTCGGGGTGGTTCGACAGTTCGACGATGTTTCGCTTGTCCGCCTCGCTGATCTCCATGTCCTCGAACTGTTCGTCCTCGATCTCGACGCTGACCCCGTCCATGTAGAGGTCGAACAGCTGTGACTTCTCGTTGCCCTCCGTCACCTGGTCGATGTGGAGGACGCCGGTGACGGTGACGTGGTCCCCCGCGGTCACCTCGCCGGTGATGTCGTCCTCGATGTCGATGTCGATGCTCTGGGGGGTCTCCCCGCCGCGCAGGCCCTCGGGTGACTCCTGGACCCGGAGCTTCTGGGAGTCGACGAACTCCGACTGGTCGTAGTTGACGCGGAAGGGGCCCTGTCGCTCACAGCCCTGGCACTCGTGGGGTTCCTGGAAGCCGCCGTCGGACTGGGGGATGTACGTCATCGTGCCACAGCGCTGGCACTCGAAGGCGGCCTCGGTGATCTTCGGGCGGACGTCGGTGGCCTTGCGGATGATGCCCGAGACGGCGATCAGGCGTCCGACGTGGTTGTCGTGGACGCGGATCGAGCGGATGTCGACCGTGTCGGGGAGGTTCCGCAGGCGGACGTGGGCCTGTCCGAGCGATACGTCCGCGGGCAGGTCGTACACCCGGAGGGCCTCCTCGGCGAACTCGCCGATCTGTTCCGGCTGGGAGAGGAAGTCGTCCGCGAGGTCCTGATCGAAGGTGTAGAGGTCGTCGTAGTCGACGTGGAGGGACCGCTGTTCGTTGGGGTAGCGCTGGGCGAGGCGGCTGATCTCGTCGCGGTAGTAGTTCCGGTAGAACCTGACGAACCGGTCGATCAACTCCTGGTTTTGCGACGACTGCGCCATTGACACTCACTGGTTCCGGATCGCCTAAGAGTCTTCGCAAGGAGTCAGAGCGACACGTCCGTCTCGATGTCCTCGGTCGCCTCGCGGAGGCCGTCCTCGCGGGAGTCACGCGCCAGGCGCCCGGAGAGGTCCGCGTCCGTCAGGAGGTCGGCGAAGGCGTCGCGGAACCGCTCGTTGGCGCGGGTGGCCTCGCGGTCCGCCGCCACGACGCGACGGACGTGCGCGACCGCCTCGGGGTCGCAGTCGAGGTCCGTGGCGACGGCTTCGTCGTCCGCCCCGTCGACGATCCGCTCGCGGATCGCCGCGAAGGCGGGGTGATCACGGTCGTCCGCCCGGACGAGGTGACAGTCGAGTCGCGCCCGGACGACCGTCCCGACGTCGGTTCCGAGCCGTTCCGCGAGGTCCGCGTCGGTCGCCCCCGCGTGGAAGCCGTCGACGAGGTGGAGGTACGCCTCCGTCTCCAGGCCGGTCTCGAAGTCGTACCGCTCGCGCATCGTCTCGAGCAACTCCCGCAGGCGCGCGGTCACCCGCTCGGGATCGACGGCGTCGACGAGCGAACCGCGGGCCGCCGACTGGCGCTCCGTGACCGTCTCCGTCCCCGTCGCATCGAGGAAGACGTCCCGTAGCTCCGCGGTCTTGTCGTCCATACTGACACGAAACCCGCTCGGCGGTAAAAACCCGTCGGCGACCCGTCCCGTCAACCACTACGTACTAAGTGATTTACGAGCGTCGGGCCGGTATGACGACCGCAACGGACTCGGTCGAACTGGTCGGCGAGGAGGCCACCGGCAACGTGGCCCGCGCGGTGCTGTTCGCCGCCGCGACGAGCGCGACGGCGCCCGTGGACATGGTCCACCCGCTCGCGCCGAACGTCCCGATCACGCTCCAGACGCTGTGGGTGTACCTCGCGGGGGTCGTCCTCGGCCCCCTGTGGGCGGGCGTGGCCTTCACGCTCTACCTGCTCGCGGGGCTGATCGGCCTCCCCGTCTTCGCCGGCGGCAACGCCGGTCTGGGAGTCGTCCTCGGCCCGACCGGCGGCTTCCTGATCGGCTTCCCGCTCGCCGCGATGACCGTCGGCGCCGTCGCCCACGGGCTCGACGGCCTCACCGCGCCCGACGCTATCCCCGTGCCGCGACTCGTCCTCGCGCTGGTCGCGGGGACGGCCGTCGTCTACGCCGCCGGCGCCGTCGGCTACGCCCTCGTCCAGGCTATCGGCCTCGTCGCCGCCGTGTCGGCCGTCGTGGTCCCCTTCCTGCCCGTGGCCGGCCTGAAGGTCGCCGCGACGGTCGCCATCGTCCGCAGCGACGCCCTCGTCGCCCGATGACGATCACCGTCGAGGGGTACACCTACCGGTACGGCGAGGACGTCCTCGCCGTCGACGACGTCTCCCTCGCCGTCGGGGACGGGGAGTTCCTCGTCCTCGCGGGCGCCAACGGCTCCGGCAAGACCACGCTCGTCCGCGGCTTCAACGGCCTGCTCACACCGGACCGCGGGACCGTGTCGGTGAACGGCCGCCCCGTCGACGACGACCCGGTCGCCGCCCGCTCCGCCGTCGGCATGGTGTTTCAGGACCCCCGCGACGGCTTCGTCGCCGCCACCGTCGGCTCGGACGTGGCCTTCGGCCCCGAGAACCTGGGGCTCGAGCGTGCGGACATCGACCGCCGCGTGGCCGACGCCCTCGACGCCGTCCGCATGGCCGGCCGGGGCGAGGAGCGCATCGACGAACTCTCCGGCGGCGAGCGGGAGCGGGTCGCCATCGCGGGCGCGCTGGCGATGGATCCCGACCACCTCGTCCTCGACGAACCGTTCACCGGCCTGGATTGGGCCGCCCGGCGGTCGGTTCTGGACCGACTGCGGGCGCTCCGTGACGAGGGGGTCGGGATCGTCGTCGTCACCCACGACCTGCGGGACGTGGCGGCGCTCGCCGACCGGATCGTCGTCCTCGCGGACGGGGCGGTCGCCCTCGACGACGCCGATCCCTCGCCCGCGGCGCTCGCCGAGCGTGGCGTCCGCCCCCCATGAACCTCCGATACGTCGCGGGCGACACCTACGTCCACCGCCTCGACCCCCGGACCAAGCTGTTCGTCCAGGCGGCCGTCGCCGTCGCGGCGTTCGCCCACACGACGCCCGCGGGACTGGTCGCGCTGACGGCCTTCGTCGGCGGTGTCTGCCGACTGGCCGCGACGCCGGTCGCCGCCAGCCTCCGTTCCTACCGCGCGTTCCTGCCCTTTCTCGTCGCCGGGCCGCTGGTCGAGGCGGCGACCCTCGGCGCCCCGTGGTTCGTCGTCGCCGACGCCGTCACGCCCGCGCTGGCGAGCTACCGGGTCCTCCTCCTCCTGCTCGTCTCCACGGCCTACATCCGCACCACCCGCGTCCGCGAGTCGCGGGTCGCCATCCAGTGGCTGCTGCCCGGACGGGTCGGCGTCGTCCTCGGTGCGGGCGTCGGGTTCGTCCTCCGTTTTCTCCCCGTCCTCCGCGACGACCTCGCGACCGTCCGGGCGGCGATGCACGCCCGCCTCGGCTCCGAGCGCTCCCTCCGCGAGCGGATCCGGCTGATCGGCGTCACGGGCCTCCGGCGGGTGTTCCGCCGTGCCGACCGGTTCGCGCTCGCCCTCCAAGCCCGCTGTTTCGCGTGGAACCCGACCCTCCCCGCGCTCTCGCCGACGTGGCGCGACGCCCCGGCGACGCTCGTCGGCGTGGCGTTGCTGGCGTGGGCCGTCGCGTGACGGGGCTCACGTCCCGTCCCCGTCCGAGGCGACGAACAGGCCGAACGTCGACGACCCGGGCGGTCGGCGCTCGTGACCGACGAGGTGGGCGAGTGCGAGGGCGACGGTCGCACACCCGAGCATCCCGGCGAGGAGGCCGACACCCACGGCCCAGCCGGCGGCGTCGGCGAGCCCCCCGACCGCCGCCGGGCCGAGGGCGCCGACGAGGATGTAGCCCGTCCGGACCGCGCCGAACCCGACGCCGCGTTCGGCGTCGGCGAGGGCGTCGACCGCCCGCGACTGGACGGGCGGCCCCCACGCCATCGCGGCGCCGACGAGTATCACGGCCGGGCCGGCGACGGCGAGTCCCTCCCCGACGGCGAGCGCCGCGTAGCCGACGGCGCCGCCGGCGAACAGCACCCCGGTGACGGCGTCGCGGCCGAGGCGGTCGGAGAGCCACCCGCTCACGGGCTGGAGCGACGCCACGACGAGGAAATACCCCCCGAAGAGGGCGCCCGCCACCGACGTCGACACCCCGTGGTGCTCGGCGAGGAACGTCGGCAGAAAGGAGAGCGTCGCCAGCGCGGCGAACTCCCCTACGGCGGCCAGTCCGGCGGCGAACGCGACGGACGGTCGAGCGAGGACACCGAGCAGCGTCCGTGGCCCGACCGTCGTGCCGCCGTCCGTCGCCGTGGCGACCGACGGCGACGTCGCCGACCCACGCAGGACCACGGCGGCGAGACACCCCGCGGCCACGAGCGCACCGCTCCCGACGGCGGCCCGCCAGCCGAAACGCGCGCCGAGAAGCGCCGCCAGCACCGGTGCGACCAGGCCCGCAGCCTGACTCCCCATCCGGTGGACGCCGATGACACGACCCACGTCGTCGAACCGCTCGGAGAGCAACGCCGTCGCCGGCGTGTAGTAGAGCCCCGCACCCATGCCGAGGGCGAGCGCGAAGGCGCCGAACGCGAGTACCGACGGCGCGGCCGCGAGCGCCAGCGCGGCGGCGGTCGTACACCCCAACGCCGCGAGGACGACCCGGCGCGGCCCGTAGCGGTCGGCCGCGGCGCCGCTCGGCACCTGCGAACAGGCGTACACCAGCCACATTCCGGTGAGGATCACCCCGACGGTCCCGCGGGAGACGCCGAACGTCGCCCGGAGCGACGGCACGAGGGGACTGACGAGCAGTTGGGCGAGCCGCACCGCGAAGTACGCGCCCACGCACGCCGACAGCGCCGCGTGGCGTTCGTCCCACCGGGACATCCCCAACTGTGACATACCTTGTCATTTGTAGCACTCTATAGATTATATATTTTTTGCGGACCCCCGGCTCCGCGGCCGCGTGCGGCGCTCGGTGCGCCGCCGTCGCACCCCTCGACATTTGACGGCGGCGCCCGAACCGCCGCCATGCGCGTCAACGAAGCCGACCTCGACTGGGAGACGGTCGACCGCGGCGAGACGGGGTTCCGGCGGAAGCGACTCGCTACCGCCGCCGGCGGCGACCGACTCGGTTGCTCGCTCTACGAACTACCGCCCGGGGAGAAGTCCTGGCCCTTTCACTTTCATACCGGCAACGAGGAGGCCGTCTACGTCCTCGCGGGAGCGGGACAGCTCCGAACCGCCGACGGCGTCGAGTCGCTCCGATCGGGCGACTACGTCGCCTTCCCGGTCGGTTCCGACGGCGCTCACCGCGTCGTCAACGACGGGGACGACCCCCTGCGGTATCTGGCCGTCTCGACGATGAACGATCCGGACGTGACGGTCTACCCCGACTCGGGAAAGATCGGCGTCTACGCGGGATCGCCCCCCGGCGGCGACGACCCGCGAACGGTCGAAGGCTACTACCGCCGCGACGACGACGTCGACTACTGGCTCGACGAGGGCTGAGCGTCGAGGGTCGACAGGATCGACCGCGCCGGCTCGCGGTCGCGTTCCGGCGCGTCGGTCAGATACGTCGTGAGCGCGCCGCGGACGAGGGAGCGATCGCCCGTATCGAGTGGTTCGCACGCCTCGACCCGATCCAGGAGCGCGACCCCCCGGTCGGGCGATCGGCCGGCCTCGACCCGTCGCTCGACGTGAGCCAGGATCGCGACGTGGAGGACCCACGCCTCCTCCCGGGAGAGGTCGAGGCCGTCGGGACCGTGGCACGTGGCGGGACACATGGCCGTTCACCTCGGTCGTACGGCCAGGGCGCCCTTGGAAACGTGGGTGATGGGCACACACCACACACGACCGTCCGTCACTCGAACGCGGACAGCCCCGTCAGGTCCTCGCCGAGGATCAGCGAGTGGATGTCGTGGGTGCCCTCGTAGGTGTACACCGTCTCCATGTTCGCGAGGTGCCGCATCGGCGGGTAGTCGGCGGTGATGCCGTTGCCGCCGAGCATCTCGCGGGCGCGCCGGGACTCCTCGCGGGCCATCCGGACGTTGTTGCGTTTGGCCATCGACACCTGCTGGGGCCGGAGGTCACCCCGCTCTTTCAGGTCCGCGAGCCGGTGGGCCAGCAGTTGGGCGGTCGTGATCCGGGTCGCCGTCTCGGCGAGTTTCTCCTGTTGGAGCTGGAAGGCGCCGATCGGTCTGCCGAACTGTTCGCGCTCGGTGGCGTACTCCCGGGCCGTCTCGAAGCAGTCCCGGGCGGCGCCGACCGCCCCCCACGCGATGCCGTACCGGGCCTGGGTGAGACAGGAGAGCGGTCCTTTCATCCCCTCGACGTCGAGGACGTCCGCCTCGGGGACCCACGCGTTCGAGAGGCTGATCTCGCCGGTGATCGACGCCCGCAGGGAGAGCTTCTCGTGGATCGGCTGGGTGGTCACGCCGTCGCGGTCCGTCTCGACGAGAAAGCCCCGGACCGGGCTCCCCTCGGCGGAGCGGTCCCGCGCCCAGACCACCGCCACGTCCGCGATGGGCGCGTTCGTGATCCAGGTCTTCGACCCCGAGAGCCGGTAGCCGTCGCCGTCGCGCTCGGCGGTCGTCGCCATCGACGACGGGTCCGAGCCGTGTTCGGGTTCGGTCAGGCCGAAACAGCCCACCGCCTCGCCCCGCCCCAGAGCGGGGAGCCACCGCTCCTTCTGGTCGGCCGTCCCGAAGGCGTGGATGGGGTACATCACCAGCGCCCCCTGGACACTCGCCATCGAGCGGACGCCCGAGTCACCGGCCTCGAGTTCCTGCATCAGGAGTCCGTAGGCCCGCTCGCTCACGTTCGGCAGGCCGTAGCCGTCGAGGTTCGGCGCGTAAAACCCCAGTTCGCCCATCTCCGGGATGAGATCGGTCGGGAACGTTCCGTCGAGGAAGTGTTCGCCGATGTCGGGGCGGACCTCCTCGTCGACGAACTCGCGGGCGGTGTCCCGGATCAGTCGCTCCTCCTGATCGAGGTCGGTCTCCAGGTCGACGTAATCGAGCATGACGGAGGTGGGTGTGGCCGGGTGAAAGTTCTTCCTCTCGGCTCGCCGACTACAGGAACTCCCGAACCTCGGAGTACCACATGTCGTGGTGGTCGACGGCGTCGACACGCTCGGCCACCTCGACGGCCAGCGCGTGCCAGCACCGCTGGCTCGGATCGTCGGTGTCGAGGTTGTACTCGGCGTCCTTGCAGGTACAGCCGCCGTCCTCGACGATGTACTCGTCGTCGTGGCCGACGACGACCGTGAAATCCCGGTACTGCTTGACGCGCTCCTCCGAGACGGCCTCGATGGCCCGCTGGCCCCGGTCGCCGTGGGCCGAGAGGATGGCGTCGACGATGGGCCCGGATAGCTCTCCCGCCGACGCGAGCGCCGCCCGCCAGTCCTCCACCTCGCTCACGACGCGAATCCTCGGGCCTCGCCGTCTAAAGGGGTTCGGTCGGTCGGACGACCGGCGGACTGGCGTCGGACACCACTCCGATCGAACCGCGGCGCTTTTCGGCCCGCCCCGCCCACGCCAACCATGCGCGTCACCGAGGGGCAGGTGGAGTTCGAGGTGCCCGACGCCCGCGACGGGGCGAGCGAGGGCCGCGGCGACGGCGTCTTCTACAACCCGACGCAGGAACTGAACCGCGACGTGACCGTGGCCGTCCTCCGGGCCTACCGGGACCGCGAACCCCGCGCCGACTCCTATCTCGACGCCACGACCGCCAGCGGCGTCCGCGCGCTCCGTGCCGCGAGCGAGGGCTGGGCCGTGACCGCCGCCGACACCGACGCCGACGCCGTCGCCCTCGCCCGCGAGAACGCCGCCCGCGCCGGCCTCGCGGACGACGTCGCGGTGGTGGAGCGAAACGCCAACGCCCTCATGCACGAGTCGACGTTCGACGTGATCGATCTCGACCCCTTCGGCACGCCCGTCCCCTTCGCGGACGCCGCGTTCGTCGGCGCGCGTGACCTGGTCTGTGTCACCGCCACCGACACCGCGCCGCTCTGTGGCGCCCACTTCGAGAGCGGCGTCCGCTCGTACGGCGCGGTCCCCCGCAACACGGACTACCATCCCGAGATGGGGCTTCGGGTCCTGCTCTCGGCGATGGTGCGGACCGCCGCCCGCTACGACACCGCCGCCCGTCCGGTCTGCTCGCACGTCTCCCGACACTACGCCCGGACCTACCTCGAACTCGACGGGCGGGCCACCCGCGCCGACGAGTGCATCGACGAACTCGGCTACGTCCACCACTGCGAGGACTGCCTCGCCCGCGACGCGGAGTGGGGGTTGATCGCCCACCCACCTGAGACGTGTCCGACCTGCGGGAGCGGCCGGGTCGTCACCGCGGGGCCGCTCTGGCTCGGCGCGATCCGCGACCCCGAATTCGTCGCCGCCGTCCGCGACGCGCTGACCGACGACATGGGCGAGGCCGACCGTGCCAGCCGCATGCTGGAGACCGTCGCGGCCGAACTCGACGAGCCGACCCACTACGACCAGCACCGCCTCTGCAAGCAGTGGGGGCGCTCGGCGAACGCGATGGACGAGTTCCTGGCCGACCTCCGGGCGGCCGGCCACGATGCCTCCCGCGCCCACTACGGCGGGACGACGTTCAAGACCGACGCCGACGTCGAGGCGATCCGGGTCGCGACCGCGGACTGACGGCGGTTCCGCCCCGTGGGCCCGTCAGTCGACACCGACGGCCGCCACTCCCGGGTGGCGAACCCCGCGACACGGGGACGGTATCAGTACGGCGGACGCTGTGCGCGGATGATCTCCGCGACCCCGTCCATCTCGTCGGCCAGCAACTCGGTCAGGTCGTCCGCCGTGAGGATCCCCACCAGGTCGCCGTCCTCGTCGTGGACGGGGAGTCGCCGGACGCCGTGTTCGCTCATCAGCTCCGTCGCCCGGTAGAACCCCGCCCGCCGGTCGATCGTACACGGATCCTCGGTCATCACGTCCGCAGCGGTCGTGTCGGTCGGGTCGATCCCCGCCGCGAGCACCCGGACCGTCAGGTCGCGGTCGGTGACGATCCCGACCGACTCGTCGTCCCGCGTGACGACGACGCTCCCGACGTTCCGTTCCTTCAGCGTCGATGCGAGTTCGTCCACCGACGCCTCGGCGTCGGCCGTCACGACGTCGTCGCGTGCGAGATCAGCTACGGGCATGGCTCGGGTGACGCTTCGACCCTCCAATATTAATAAATAGATGACACTTCTCGCCGTGTGGGAATCGGGCGACCGGCGTCACCGCACGGCGGCGAGACCCAGCAACGGGCCGCCGTGCCGGACGACGGCTATCGCCGCAGTCCGACGATCCGACGGGGAAACGGGGGGATCCCGAAACACGGCCTGCCAGAAGAGGACCGTCGCCAGCAGCGCCCCGCCCAGCAGCCCCCGGTGGAACACGACCGACGGGAGCGGGCCGACGACGCCCCCGAGCGGCACGTGTTCGACCGGCTCGCCGGCAACGACGTCGACGCCGTGCGGAACGGACCGTCCGGCGGGACGGGGAGCGGACCGCCGCGGCGTCGTCATCGACGGCGAGGACGGCAACCCAGTCAAGCAGGCGACGTGGACGGTCATCAACACCGTGAAGGGGCTGCTGTGATCGCCGCGCGTTCCAGCAGAGGTTTGTGGCTCGCTCCCCTCGTGATCCGGTGATGAGCGTACAGGCGGAGTTCGACGCGTGGGCGGCCGAGGGGAAAGACAGGGGAATGGAGGAGCGCCACTGGCACACCGCCAAGGAGGCGCTCGCGCGGATGCCCGTCGAGGCGGGCGAGACGGTCCTCGACCTCGGCACCGGATCGGGCTACGCCCTCCGGGCGCTCCGCGAGACGCGCGATATCGGGTCCGGCGTCGGTCTCGACGCCTCGACGGCGATGGTCCGCAACGCCCGATCGTACACCGACGATCCGACACTCGGTTTCCTCGCCGGCGACTTCCAACATCTCCCCTTCCGGGACGGCACCGTCGATCACGTCTGGTCCATGGAGGCGTTCTACTACGCCACCGATCCGGCGACGACCCTCGCTGAGATCCGACGGGTTCTCCGTCCCGGCGGCACCTTCTTCTGTGCCGTGAACTTCTTCGAGGAGAGCGAACACACCCACCGGTGGCAGGAGCAGGTCGACGTCGAGATGCAACTCTGGGACCGCGAGCGGTACCGCGAGGCGTTCCGCGCGGCGGGCCTCCACGTGGCCGAGCAGGACACGATCCCCGACCGGGAGATCGAGATCCCGTCGGCGGCGGCGTTCCCGACCGACGACTGGGACCGTCGCGAGGACATGGTCGACCGCTACCGGGAGTGGGGGACGCTCCTGACGGTCGGCGTGGCGCCCTGACCGCCCGTGGCTCCCGCCGACACGCGGCGCCGACTGGCCCTCGGGACGGCCATCGCGGCAGTGGCGACGGCCGGTAGCCTCTGGTTCAGCCTCGGCCTCGGGCTGGTTCCCTGCACGCTGTGCTGGTACCAGCGGATCCTCATGTACCCGCTCGTCGTCGTCCTCGGGGTCGCGGCCCTCGACCGGCGGCCGGACGTCTACCGGACCGCGCTGCCGCTCGCGCTCCCCGGCCTCGGTCTCGCGGCGTACCACTCCGTCCTGCAGGCGACGACGGCACGGTGTACCCTCGCCGGGCCGTGTGCGGCCGTGCAGTGGCGGGCGCCCGTGGTCGGCCTCACCATCCCGAACCTCTCCCTGCTCGCCTTTAGCCTGCTCACGCTCCTGCTCGTCGCGACGTGGCTGGACGGGCGCTGACGGCGCCGGTGGCGGACGGCGGTGCCGCCGCGAGCCGGCGCGACCACGGTCTTTTGCCCTCGCCGCCCGAATCGGGCGGCGTGTCCGCTCGACTCGCTCGGTCGCTCGCCGTCGCGCGCGCCGTCGCCGGCGAGGTTCGTGACCGGGACGTCTCCACGCTGGCCGCCAGCATCGCCTACTACGCCTTCGTCTCCGTGCTCCCCCTGCTCGTGCTTGCGACCCTCGTCGCGACGACGGTCGGCGGCCCGTCGCTTCGGACGGCCGTCGTCGACCTCGCCGGCCGGTATCTCCTCCCCGTCGGCCGGGGGCTCGTCGGCGACGCGCTGGCGAACACGACCGGCCAGGGCGGAGTCACCCTCGTCGGTGTCGCCCTCCTCCTCTGGAGTTCGCTCAAGCTCTTTCGCGGCGTCGACACCGCCTTCGCCCGGATCTACGGCACGACCCCCCGTGGCTTCCTCGGGAGCGTCCGTGCCGGCGTGACGTCCCTCGTCGCCGTCGGCGTCGGCGCCTTCGGCGGGATCGCCCTCATCGGCGCCGTCGCCGTCCTCCGCCTGCCCGTGGCGTCCGTCGGGGCTCCCCTGCTCTTTTTCGCCGTTCTCCTCGCCGCCCTCTTCCCGGTGTACTACGTGACGCCCGCGGTCGATCTCTCACCCCGCGAGGCCGTGCCCGGTGCCCTCCTCGGGGCGCTCGGCTGGGCGCTCCTCGGGACCGCCTTCGCGCTCTACGCCGCCATCGCGACGACGAGCGGTCGGTTCGCGGTCTACGGCGTTCTCGGTGCCGTCCTCCTGCTCGTGACGTGGTTCTACCTCGCGGGGATGGTGTTGCTCGTCGGCGCGACGCTCAACGCCGTCCTCGCGGGACGAACGACCGCCCCGAACCGGCAGGTACAACATCCGCGGGGCCGAGACGACGTGACGACGGCAATGACCGGAGACGACACGCGACGCGACGCGGAGCCCTCCCCGGCACCGGACATCGAGGACCTCGCCGAACGGGTCGAGGCGGTCCGTGCCGACCTGGACGCCTTCGAGGCCGACGTCGAGGATCGGACGGTCGACCGGCCGGAACTGGAGGACGACCTGAAGGCGTACGTCCGTCGCCGGATGCGCCGCGGGCACGCCCGCGGCTGGGGCCCCTACCTCGTCCTCCTCTACGGGACGATCATGACCCTCGGCGCCTTCTACCTCCTCTCCGACCTGATCGCGCTGGTCGCGATGATCGTCATCTTCCTCTCGACGCTCGGCCTCTACGCGCTGTTCGTCCTCGTGGGCGCCGGGCTCTCCCTGCTGAACACGCCCGGCCGCGCGCTCGACGCCGTGCGTCGGTTCCGGCGCTGAGGGGTGACACCGGAAGGCGGGAATATATGACGCTCCACCCACAGCCACGAGATATGTCGCTCCCCGCCCGCGTCGCCGACCGGGGTGTGGGCGAGACGGCCGTCGTCGAGACGCTGCCCGAGGCCGTCGTCGCGCTCGCCGGCCTCGTGACCCGTCTCGGCGATCCGCTGACGCTGTTCGTCCTCGTCGTCGGTGCCTACCTGCTGGCGAACCGACTCGACGTCGACGCCCCCCGGATGGCCGCCGCCCTCGGCCTCGCGCTCGGCGCCTTCACGCTCACGCTCGCGCTCAAACACGCCTTCGCGCTCCCCCGCCCGCCCGGTGCGGGGGTCGACGGCTACGGCTTCCCGAGCGGCCACGCCCTCGGGGCGACCGTCGTCTACGGCGCCCTGGTCGCCCTGCTCCCGGCCCGGCGGCGCTCGCGCACGCTCGTGGCGGCCGCCGGCACGCTCGTCGCCCTGGTCGCGCTCTCCCGGGTCGTCATCGGCGTCCACTACCTCGTCGACGTCGTCGCCGGCGTCGCCGCCGGCCTCGCCTTCCTCGCCGCGACCCTCCGCCTCGGGCCCGGCGTCGTCCCCGAGCGGGTGACCGTCGCCGACACCCGCCGCGTCTTCGGCGTCGCCGTCGGCGTCGGCGTCGTCGCCGTCGCCGTCGCCGTCGTCAAGGACACCGTGGTCGCCGTCGCCGCCGCCGGGGGCGGACTCATCGGCTGGCATCTCGCCGCCGACCGGGTCGTCGCCGCGCCCGACTCCACGCGGCGCCTCGTCGCCTCGCTCGCCGTCCTGCCCGCCGTCGCCGCCGTCGTCGCCCTCGTCCTCGAGGGCGGCGTCTCGCTCCCCGCCACGGCGGGCATCGCCGGCGGCGTCGTGGCGCTGTTGCTCGCGCTTCCGGGACTGATTGCCCTCCGCTGATCGTCGACGAACGCGCGAGCCGCGGCTCGGCGGTCGACGCGTCGAAAAAGGTCGCGGGCGGTCGCGGTCATAGCGATTATTGTAACCGTTTACCGGCGTGTTGCCGCCCCGTTCGGCAACACGTCGGCATTGGCTTACAATAATCGCTATCAGAACTTCTCGAGGTAGCGGTCGATCTCCCAGTCGGAGACCTCGACGATGTACTCGCCGAACTCCTGGGATTTGGCCTCGACGAACTTCTCGGAGACGTGGTCGCCGAGGGCGTTCTGGATGACTTCGTCCTCCTCGAGGGCGGCGACGGCCTCGCCGAGGTTCGAGGGCAGGGTCGTGATGCCGTACTCCTCGCGTTTCTCCTCGTCGAACTCGTAGATGTTCTCCCGAACCGGCTCCGGGCAGTCGAGGTCGCGCTCGATGCCGTCGAGGCCGGCGTGGATCATGGCCGCGAAGGCGAGGTAGGGGTTACAGGACGGGTCCGGCGACCGGAGCTCGATCCGGGAGGCCGCGGGCACGCGCGCCGCGGGCTTGCGGATGAGCGCCGAGCGGTTGCGGTCGGACCAGGCGACGTAGACGGGCGCTTCGTACCCCGGAACCAGCCGCTTGTAGGAGTTGACCGTCGGGTCGGCGATGGCCGTGATGGCCGGGGCGTGCTCGAGGATGCCGGCGAGGTAGCTCTTGGCCGTGTCGCTCAGGTTGAACTCGTCGTCGCCGTCGTGGAAGGCGTTCTCGCCGTCCGTCGTGAACAGCGACATGTGGGTGTGCATCCCCGAGCCGTTGATCCGTGCGATGGGCTTGGGCATGAACGTCGCGTGGAGGTCGTGCTCGGCCGCGATGGCGCGGACGACCGCACGGAAGGTGGCGACGTTGTCGGCGGTCGACAGCGCGTCGTCGTACGTGAAGTTGATCTCGTGTTGACCCTGGGCGACCTCGTGGTGCGAGGCCTCGATGTCGAAGCCCATGCTCTCCAGCCCGTAGATGATGTCCCGCCGGACGTCGCCGGCGAGGTCCTTCGGCGCGAGGTCGAAGTACCCACCGGCGTCGTTGGTGACGGTCGTCGCGCGGCCGTCCTCGTCCTCCTCGAACAGGAAGAACTCGGGCTCGGGCGCCATGTTGACCTCGTAGCCCATCTCGTTCGCCCGCTCGATGGCGCTTTTGAGGACGCCACGCGGGTCGCCCGAGAACGGCTCCCCGGTCGACGTATCGATCACGTCACAGATGAGGCGGGCGGTCGCGCCCTCCTCGTCGTCGCGCCACGGGAGGATCGCGAACGTCGACGGGTCGGGGTCGAGCCGCATGTCCGACTCCTGGATGCGGACGAAGCCGTCGATGGAGGATCCGTCGAAGTAGATGCCCTCCGTGAACGCCTTCTCCGCCTGGCTCGCCGGGACCGAGACGTTCTTCACCGTTCCGAGGATGTCGGTGAACTGGAGCCGGAGGAAGTCGACGTTCTCCTCGTCGATCTCGTCGATGACGTCCTGTTCTTCCGCCGTCAAACCGCCGTCAGCCGCCGCAGTTTCGTCCGTCATGTTCTGGACAGCTGTAATCTATACTCCTAGTATTAAGCCCTTTTTGTTGTCTGCAAATTCATCTTCGCTTCGATCGGAATTGGATATTCGTAAACTTCTATACCCCCCGGGACGTGCGTAACTGCCATGACGTACGAAAATCTCGACGCCAAGCTCATCAACGCACTCTTGGGCGACGGACGCGCCAGTCTCCGGAGCCTCGCCGAGGAGCTCGACGTCTCGGTCACGACCGTTTCCAACCACCTCCGCGACCTGGAGGACGAGGGGGTCATCGAGGGCTACACCCCGCGCGTCAACTACGACGCGATCGGCTACGACGTGACGGCCATCCTCCAGTTGAAAGTCGAGGGGAGCGCGCTCCCCGACGTCACCGAGACGCTCCGCAACCAGAAGCAGATGACCAGCGTCTACGAGGTCACCGGCGACTACGACGTCATCGCCATCGGCAAGTTCCCCGACACCGACGGCATGAACGACCAGATCAAGACCCTGCTGACCGACGCCAACATCCGCGAGTCGAACACCAGCGTCGTTCTCAACGCCGCCGTCGAGAACAAGCAGTTCGAACTCGACCTCGACGAGGAGTAGACGGACCGACCGCGGGCGGCCCGCCGCACCGGAACCGTTTTGCCGGTCGCTTCCGTGACGCGCTCGTATGGCGATCCCCACTTGGACGTGGAGCGACGCGCCGGCCCCCGGGGCGCCGCCGTCGACGGCGGCCGTCGACCCCGCCGCCGAGACGCTGTCGGTCCTCTCCCATCCGCACCGCCTCGAAATCCTCCTCGCGCTCGTCCGAGCGGACGGTCCCCTCGCCTACTCGTCGCTCCGTGCCGCGACGTCCGTCGCGGACAAGGGACAGTTCAACTACCACCTCCGCCAGCTCCGCGGGCGGTTCGTCGCCGACGGTGACGACGGCTACGCCCCGACCCCCGCCGGTCGCGCCGCCGTCCGCACGGTCCTGACGGACGCCCGTCTCCACGACGGAGCGCCTGACTGACCTGTCCGCACGCCGGGAGAAACACGCTTCTCCGAGAGTTTACGCTCCCGCGCCCGCAGGATCGGTCCACGATGTCGAGCGATCCCGATCCCGATGGCGGTGGTGTCGACGAGGTGCGGTTCGGACCGACGGGCGTTCGCGACGGCTACCTCCGGTGTGTCCCCGTGGCGCTCGGCGTCGCGGGCTACGGCGTCGTCTTCGGGGTGCTGGCGCGCGAGGCTGGCCTCAGCGTGGCCGAGGCGACGCTCATGAGCGCGACGGTGCTCGCCGGCGCCGCGCAGTTGGTCGCGGTCGAACTCTGGGCGGATCCCGTCCCCGTCGTGGCCGTCGTCGGCACGACGCTCGTCGTCAACCTCCGGTACCTGCTGATGGGCGCCGCGCTCCGACCGTGGTTCCGTCACCTCGCGCCCCGGCACGCCTACGCGAGCGTGTTCTTCACCGCCGACGAGAACTGGGCGCTGACGATGGGCGAACTCCGATCCGGGAGCCGGCAGGGCGCCTTCCTGCTCGGCTCCGGCCTCGCAGTCTGGTCGTTCTGGGTGGTCGCCACCGTCGTCGGTGCGACGGCCGGGAGCCTCGTCGGCGACCCCGCCCGCTACGGCCTCGATTTCGCGCTGACGGCCGTCTTCCTCGTCATCGCGACCGAACTCTGGGAGGGCCGGTCGACGGTCGCTCCCTGGGCGGTCGCCGCCGCCGTCGCCGTCTTGACCGAGGCGGCGCTCCCCGGCCGGTGGTACGTCCCCTGTGGGGCACTCGCCGGCGCGCTGACGGTGGTGATCCGGCGTGACGGGTGAGCCGTTCGCTCCGCTCACCGTCGGGGTCGTCCTCGCCATGGCCGTCGTCACCTACCTGACCAAGGCCGGCGGTCTCTGGCTGCTCGGCCGCGTCGACCTCTCCGACCGCGCCGCGGCCGCCCTCGACGCCCTCCCGGGAGCCGTCGTCGTCGCCATCCTCGCGCCCGCCGTCGTCACCGCCGGGCCGCCGACGTGGCTCGCGGCCGGCGTCACGGTGATCGCCGCCCGGCGGACCGGCTCGGTCCTCGCGGCGCTCCTCCTCGGCGTCGGGACGACCGTGTTCTTCCGGACCGCGTTCTGAGGTGGAACGACTCCCGGCGCCTACCGCTCCGTCCCGTGTGGCGTCCCCACGAGTTGGGCCTCGCGGACGACGCTCACCCGCCAGCGGAGCAGTCCCACGCACACGAGGCCGACGCCGAGCATCCCGGCCACGACGTAGAACGCGAGGTCGTACGAGCCGGTCAGTTCGACGATCCGTGCCACCAGCGTCGGGCCGGCGACCCCGGCCATCGACCACGCCGTGAGGGTGTAGCCGTGGATCGCCCCGAGTTCCTTCGTACCGAACAGGTCCGCGAGATACGCCGGGAGGCAGGCGAACCCGCCGCCGTAACAGGTGACGATCAGGAACAGCACGGCCGCGAACAGCGGGACGGTCGTGACGTTCGGCAACGCCAGAAAGGCGAGGATCTGGACGACGAAGAAGGTGCCGTAGGTGGTCGTCCGGCCGATGTAATCCGAGAGGCTGGACCACCCGATGCGGCCGAGCCCGTTGAACAGGCCGAGCAGCCCGACGACGGTGGCCGCGACGGCCGCGCTCGCGCCCGTGATCGACTGGGTCATGTTCGATGCCACCGACAGGAGCATGATCCCCGCCGAGACGTTGATGAAGACGATCAGCCAGACGAGGGAGAACTGCGGCGTCCGGATCGCCTCGCTCGCGGTTCGCTGTTCGAGGTCGGCGGCGACGATCACGCCGTGACTGTCGGCCTCGACGACCGCGTCGGGGTCGATCCCCGCCGGCATCCACCCCTCCGGCGGCTTCTCCAGATACCACGCGCCCGCCGCCATCGCGACGAAGTATCCCGCCCCGAGGACGAACAGCGTCGTCGGGATGTCCGTCGCCTCGATCAGGTGGTTCGCGAGCGGCCCGGTCACCAGCGCGCCGGCGCCGAACCCCATGACGGCGAGGCCCGTCGCCAGACCCCGCCGGTCCGGGAACCACTTCACGAGCGTCGAGATGGGGCTGATGTAGCCCAGGCCGAGTCCCACGCCCGCGACGACGCCGTAGGTCATCACGAACCCGACGTGGCTCCCGACCCGGACGGCGACGCCGGCGAGCATCGTCCCGCCGGCGAAGGCGACGGCCGCGGCGAGCCCCGAGATCCGCGGGCCGTACCGCTCCACGTACCGACCCAACAGCGCCGTCGACAGCCCGAGGGTGAAGATGGCGACGGTGAAACCGAGCGTCACGTCACCGACCGTCCACCCCTGGGTCTCCTGGAGCGGCCGCTGGTAGACGCTGTAGGCGTACACCGAGCCGATGGACAGGTGGATCAGCATCGCCGAGGCGGCGATGAGCCACCGGTTTTTCTCCCCCGTGCGTGACATACGACCCGCGACGTCCGTCGCCGACAAAAAGCTACGTCGGGGGACCGTCCGCGGACGCGGCCACGTCGGGCCGACCCGCTACTCGAAGCCCTCTTCGAAGACGAAAGTTCCGTTCCGCTGGACGACCTCGCCGTCGACCTCGATGGTCGAGTCCTCGGACATGTCGACGATCATGTCGACGTGTTCGGCGCTCTCGTTGCGTTCGTTTTCCTCGCCGACGGTGTCCGCGTAGGCGTTCCCCACCGCCATGTGGACGGTGTCGCCCATCTTCTCGTCGAACAGCATGTTGTAGGTAAACCGGTCGATGGAGCGGTTCATCCCGATGCCGAGTTCGCCGAGGTAGCGCGCCCCCTCGTCGGTGTTCAGAATCCCCGTGAGCACCGCCTCGTTGCGCTCGGCGCTGTGGCCGACGACCTTCCCGTCCTCGAACCGGATTCGCGCCCCTTCGATCTCCTTGCCCTTCCGGTAGAGGGGCATGTCGAAGTGGACTTCGCCCTCGACGGACTCCTTGACCGGCGCGGTGAACACCTCGCCGCCGGGGAGGTTGTGCTCGCCGTAGTCGTTGAGCGTGGGGTTGCCCGCGACCGACATCCGGACGTCCGTCCCCTCGCCGCTCCGGATCCGCACCTCGTCGGCGCCGTCGAGGATGTCGACCATCCGCGCTTGGTGTTCGCGCTGTTCGTCCCAGTCCAGCGTGACGGCGTCCCAGACGAAGTTCTCGTACGCCTCGGTGCTCATGCCCGCGAGCTGGGCGTGCCCGGAGGAGGGAAACTGCGTGAGACACCAGCGCGTCCCCAGCCGCTCGTCGAGGACGGGCCGCATCGCCCGGCGGTAGGCGGCGTTGGTCTCGGGGGTCACGTCGCTCTGCTCGGAGGCGTTCGGCCCCCCGCGAGCGATGATGGCCGCGTCCGTCTCCTCGTAGAGCGCGAGCTGGTGGGCGGGCGTCTCGAAGCCCTCGTCGTCGCTCGCGCGGAGGTACGCCCGGCTCGCCCGCTCGGAGTTGTTCAGGTACACCGGGTTCGCCCCCCGGTCGCCGAGCACCTCGTGGAGCGCGACCGCGAGGTCCTCGGCGACCGCCGGCATGCTGACGACCACGTCGTCGCCGGCCTCGATCCGCGTCGAGTGGTCGACGATGATCTCTGCGTGCGTGCGAATGCGCGGGTCCATGCACGGCCGTTCCGTCGCGGGCGGCAAAGCCTTTCGGAGTCCGCCCGTGGTAGAGGCCGCGGCCGACCGGTTCGCTCGCGAACCACGGACGTCGCCCGCCTTCGCACAGCGCCCACGCGAACCGCTTACGTGCCGGCGACGCGAACCCGACGGATACGGTGACACTCGACACGCGAGCGCTCGACCGGTTCCTCGACGACGTCGCGTCCGCCCGCGTGGCGCCCGCCGGCGGGACCGGCGCCGCCGTCGCCGGCGCCCTCGGCACGGCGCTGTGCGAGATGGTCTGTGTCCACTCCGCCGATACGACGGGGGGGACGCTGGCCGACGTGCGCGACGACCTCCGGACCGAGCGCGACCACCTCAGCGACCTCGCCGCGGCGGACGCGGCCGTCGTCGACGGCCTGTTCGCCGCGGCCGACGGCCCGGACGAAGCGGGCCTCAAGCGGGCCACCGGCGTCCCGATCACGACGGCCGAGGCGTGTCTGACCGTCCTCGAACTGGCGGTCGACGTGACGGAACGGGGGAGCCCCACCGCCGTCGCCGACGCCGTCACTGGCGTCCTGCTGGTGGACGCGGCGCTCCACGCGTCGCTTCGCACCGCCCGACACAACCTCGATCGGATCGCGGACCCCTCGTTCGTCGCGGTGATCGAGGAGCGAACCGCGGAGATCGAGGTCCGGGCCGACGACGCGCGCGACCGGGCGATGGGGAACGCCGAGGCTCGCTAGTCGGCGCCTTCGACCGCCTCGACGAGCAGTTCCGCGACGTCGACGATTTCGATGTCGTCCTCGTAGCCGCCGGTCTTACGTCCGTCCTCGTACATCGTCATGCACATCGGACAGGCGACGACGAACTTCTCGACGGCGTCGCCCGCGTCCGTATCTTCGAGTGCCTCGCGCATCCGCTCCTCGCTCGGCTTGGTCTCCTCGTCGTGGTCCATCCAGAGGCCGCCGCCGCCGCCCCCACAGCAGAAGGCGTCCTCGCGGTTCCGGGGCATCTCCGCGAGGGTCGCCCCCGTCGCCCGGATGAGTTCCCGCGGCGCCTCGTACTCGTCGTTGTACCGGCCGAGGTGACACGGGTCGTGGTAGGTGACCGTGTAGTCGAGTTCGTCGCCCGCGAGGCCGAGGGCGCCCTCGGCGACCAGTTCCTCCACCGCCTGGGTCCAGTGTAGGACGTCGACCGCGCCGTCGGCGTTCCACTCGCCGTCGTAGTCGAACTCCATCAGCGGGTCGTCCGCGAACTCCTCGTATTCGACTTCCGGATACTCGTTTGCGAACGTGTTGTACGAGTGCGGGTCGGTACAGACGATGGCCTCGGGGTCGACCGCCTCGAACTGCTCGACGTGGTGGCCGGCGAGGTCGACGTAGAGGAACTCCTCGCCGAGGCGGCGGACGTCGTTGCCGTCGTACTTCTCGTCCTCGAAGAGGATGCCGTAGTCGACGTCGGCGCGTTCGAGGAGCCGAGCGAGCGAGCGGGCCACCCGCTTGTTCCGCTCGTCGTAGCTCGGGTAGTCGCCGACGTACCAGAGGTACTCGACGTCCGTCTCGCGGGCGTCCGCGACCTCGAAGTCGAGGTCGTCGGTCCAGTCGGCGCGCTCCTCGGGGCGTTCGCCGAAGGTGTTGCCCTTCCGCATGACGTTGTCGAACACGTCCTGGACGTTCGAGTCGACGTCGCCCTGGTCCGTGAGCTGGCGGTTCATGCGCGTAAAGGAGGTGAGGTGTTCGATTTCGACCGGACAGGCGTCCATACAGGCCATACACGCCATGCAGGACTCCATCGTCTCGGCGGCGATGACGCTCGTCCCGCCGTCGGCGACGATGTCGACTTCCTCGCTCTCGCCCGCCTCCACCTGCTCGCGGTACGCCTTCAGGTCGAGGATCACGTCCCGCGGGTCGAGCGGGCGGCCCGAGGATTCGGCCGGACAGACCGACGAACAGCGGCCACACTTGGTGCAGGCGTCCTGATCGAGCAGCTCCTTCCAGGTGAAGTCCTCGACGGCCTCGGCGCCGGTGTCGGCGTCGAGGTCGGCGGGGATCCCGGGGAGGCGCGCGCCCGCCTTCTCGTCGCGGGTCACGACGTTGGCGTACGACGAGAGCATGTGGAACGGCTTGCCGTAGGGGAGGGCGGCGACGAACGCCAGCGCGAGCAGCGAGTGTGACCACCAGACCGCCGGGTAGACCGCCTCGGCCGTCGCCGCGCTCATCCCCGCGGCGGCCAGCACCTCGGCGACGAACCAGCCGACGAAACTCACCGTCTCGAACGACGGGAAGCCGGTGCCGAGGATGCGAACCCCCTCGGTCAGGTAGCCGCCGACGCCGAGGAGGAAGAGCGCCCAGACGAAGAGGTCGTCCTCCAGCCCCGTGTGTTTCCCCCACAGCCGCCACTTCCGGGCGGCGTACCGCCGGTAGAGCGCGACCCCGAGACCGACGACGAACAGCAGCCCCATCGCGTCCATCACCAGCGAGTACGAGAGGTAGAAGTCGCCGACGAAAAAGGAGGGCTGGCCCAACAGCTTGGTCCAGATATCCATGTCGACCGCGAGGATGGTCGTCCCGATCAGCAGTGTGAGAAATCCCCACATGATGAACGCGTGCATGAGCCCGCCGACGACGTCGCGGTCGAGGAGCGTCCGGTTCGAGAGGACCACCCGCGCCGCGTCGACGACCCGGCGCGGCAGGTCGTCGAGCCGGTCGATCCGGTCCGCCTGCCCGGTGGTGTATCGCTCGATTCGCCGGTAGACGCCGTACGCGAACGTCAGGATCGCGACGGCCGAGAGCAGGTAGAAGACGAGTTCGCCGACGTGTCCGATGCCCCAGAACGTCGGTCTGGTTACGGTGCCTTGGACGGCCATGACTAGAGACGTTCTCGAATCCCGGAATAAATGTTGCTACGAACCGGCGACGATGGGCCGTCGCACCCACTTGGTCGACGTCACTACTATGGGTCGGGTGGTCGTATCGCCGCCATGGTTTCCCTCGATCGGTTCGATCACCCCGCGTGGACCGCCGGCGCCGCCACGGCCGTCAGCTACGGCCTCGGTCTCCTCGCCCTGTTCGTCCTGCTTTTCGTCCTCCCGTTCCTGATCTTCTCGCTCGTCTAGGGACGCGAACCGGTTCGCCCGAACGCTCTCCGCCCTCCGGAACGGAGGTGGCGTCGTGCTCCCGCCGTCGTCGCTCGCCGCCCGCCCGGGACTCGCCCTCGGCGCGCTCTGTGGCGTCGCCGGCCTCGCCCTCGGCAGCCCGGAAACCGGCCTGCTCGGGGCACTCGTGGGCTACTTCCTCGGGAAGTCGCTCCGGAGCGTCCGCCGGACGGTCGAGGGCGGTCGGGCGGGGTGAGCCGCCGGGTGACGTCCCGGGCCGCCACCGGCCCGACCCGAAGGCCTTCGCGGTAAGGGTCACACGGCGTCCCGCCCACGGCTACACTGCGATGACCGAACGACGACTCGACCTCCGCGAGATTCCGCCGCCGAAACGCCATCCGAAGATCTTCGATGCGTTCGAGGAACTGGAGAGCGGCGAGGCGCTGACGCTGGTCAACGACCACGCACCCACGCCGCTGTACCACCAGATGAACGCCGAAGTGGACTCCTTCGACGCCGAGGGGTATACGGTCGACCGCGTCGGCCAGAACGAGTTCGTCGCGCGGCTCCCGAAGGAGTAGGGCCGCTCAGGCGGTCGCTTCCAGTTCCGCCACCGTCTCGGTCGGGTCGTCGAACAGCGCCGCCGCCCGCTCGCCGTCGTAGTCGGTGTGATACTCGTTGGGGACCCCTCGCTCGGCGAGGTTCACGTGGCGATCCGGCGTCACGTCGTGTCGTTCCAGGCTCTTCCGGGCGCATTCGAGCGGACAGCCGTCGACGACGAGGTCGGCCGGTCCGCCGTCGCGGTGGCCACCAGCGGCTCCACGTCGCCCCCGACGCCCGCGATACAGGACATCTCCGCCAGCCGCTCGTGGTCGAGTCGCACCGCGAGGTCGTTCGCCATCCGTGCGGCGCTCGAACAGCCCGAACAGGCGTAGACCAGCGGCAGGTCGTCGTAACTGTCCGTCATCGACCGGACCTCCCGCCGCCGCCCGCGAAAGGGTCGTGCCGAACGACGTTCCCGTCGCGCCCTCACTCGACGACGGAGGACTGGTGGTCGCCGCGGGTCCGCACGTCGAGAAGTGGTGGCGCCCCGCGTCGCCCACGTCGCCGGTGAACGTCCGGCCCGCCTCGAACCCGCGGACGTCGTGGGCGGCGAGGCGCTCCCGTACGTCCGCCGGTACCTCGTCGTCGGCTTCTTCGACTCGATGCTGGAGACGTCCCTCGACGACGAGACGGCCTTCGACATCGGGGTGGCGCTCCCGCAGGACGGCATCGCTCGCCTCCGGGGACTCGTCGATTCGGCCTGTCTCGGGCGCTGTCCGGCGGCCGACGGCGACGCCGGGAGGTGCGTGGCCTGACTAGAACATGTTCGCGCCAACGCTTTTCCGACAGCCCCGCGCAGTCGCATCCGCATGATTTTAGGCCAGCCTAAAACGAGCGGATCGGAGCGGGCGACCGGGCGTCTCGGCCCCCCGATCGGGGTGGTAGCGCCGTGATCCGGAGCCACCTCCGCCACCTCCGGCACGCCTTGGACGAGCGGTCGATCACGATCAGGGCCGCGGTGACGTTCTCGGCGCTCCTCTCCCTTCCGGTCTTCGGGTCCGGCGTTCGTACGCTGGGGCAGAGCCTCGGGCTCGGTCGGCTCGTCCTCCCGTTGCTGGTGCTCGCCCACGTCCCGGCAGTCGTCGCGATCATCGCCGTCTGGTCGATCGGCTGTGACGTCTGTCGGGGTGAGTCGGCGTGACGACGACCGACACCGATTCCGGACCGGCGGCCGTCCCGTCGGCCACCGCACGCGAACCGCCAGTCGACGAACGACGGCGATCAACCCACTCACAATGACCACGATGCATACCCTCGACGAACTGGACGGACAGCCCCACGCGAACGTCTTCCCCGACCGGGAGCCGAAGACGGTCAGACTCTCCCTCGATGCGGACGAGTCGGTTCCAGCCCACTCTCACCCCGGGCGCGACATCGTCCTCTACCTCGTCGAGGGGGAAGTCGAGTTGCAACTCGGCGACCGGACACACGACCTGACGGCGGGCGAGATCGCCCGCTTCGAGGGCGAGCAGGAGATCTCACCCCGGGCCGTCGAGCCGAGCGTCGCCCTGATCGTCCTGGCGCCCCGGTCCGAGTGACGTCGTGCGGTCGTCCGGCCGTCGGCGGCGACCTCCTCGCGCTGTTCGGGGCCGCGGGGTACGCGTCCCTGCTCGGCCGTCGGCTGCTTGGCTGCCCCGCCGACCGCACGCTTTTCACGCCGGCCCCCGGACTCGGGTCATGATCGACCTGCGTTCCGACACGGTGACGGCACCCTCCGACGCGATGCGCGACGCGGCCCGCGACGCCGCGGTCGGCGACGACGTCTACCGCGACGATCCGACGGTGAACGAACTCGAGCGGCGGGCGGCCGACGTCGTGGGCTGTGCGGCCGCCCTGTTCGTCCCGACGGGGACGATGGGAAACCAGGTCGCGGCCTCGGTCCACGCCGACCACGGGAGCGAGGTCCTCGTCGATAGCGAGGCTCACGTCGTCCGCTGGGAACTCGGCGGCCTCGCGACGAACGCCGGCCTCCAGACCCGCACCGTCGACGCCGGCGACCGGGCCGTCCCCCCACCCGAGCAGATCCACGCCCACTGCCACGAGCGGGACCTCCACCGCCCGGGGACCGACCTCTGTTGGCTGGAGAACACGCACAACGCCCGCGGCGGCGTGGCCGTCCCCGTCGAGCGCGTCCGCGAGACCGCCGCGGCGGCCCACGACCACGACGTGCCGGTCCACCTCGACGGCGCCCGCCTGTTCAACGCCTGCGTCGCCCTCGATACCGACCCGGCGGAGATGGTCGCCCCCGTCGACTCCGTCCTCTTCTGTCTCTCGAAGGGACTCGGCGCGCCGGTCGGGTCGATGCTCGCGGGCAGCGAGGCGTTCGTCGCGGCGGCCCGCCGGGAGCGGAAACGCCACGGCGGCGGGATGCGCCAGGCCGGCATCGTCGCCGCGCCCGGCCTGGAGGCGCTCGCGAACCGCGACCGCCTCGCGATGGATCACGAAAACGCCGAACGCCTCGCCGCCGGCCTCGACGCCCTCGACGGCGTGTCGGCGCCGACGCCCGACACCAACATCGTCGTCGCCGACGTCGCGGGGACCGGCCTCGACGCCGCGGCGTTCGTCGACGCCTGTGCGGCCCGCGACGTGGGTGCGGTCCCCTTCGGCGGAACGACCGTCCGGTTCTGCACCCACCTCGACGTCGACCGGACGGACGTCTCGCTGGCGCTCGATCGGATCGCGGCCGTCGTCGAGTCGGCGGACTAGACCCCCTACAGCTCGGGTTCGACGTAGACGAACTCCACCCGGTCGTCGCGCTCCCGGAGTTTCTCCTCGATGCGGCCGATGTCTTCGTCGAGGGCCGTCGTGTCGAGGCCGTCCCCGAAGCTCACGTCGGCGGTGACCAGGATCTCGGCCGGCCCGACGAACATCGTCCGGAACCGGTCGACGTGGGTCACGCCCGGATGCTCCCGGATGAGCGACTCGAAGTCGTCGCCGAGGTCCGCCGGTACGCTCTCGCCGAGCAGGAGGCGCTTGTTCTCCCACGCCAACGCGAGCGCGAAGCCCATCAGGAGGAGGCCGATGAGCGCCGCGGAGACGGCGTCGTAGATGTGGTTGCCCGTCACCCGCGAGAGGACGATCCCCACGAGCGCGAGGGCGGCGCCGCCGAGGGCGATGGCGTCCTCGGTGAACGCGGTGAGCGTCGTCACGTCGCTCGTCGACCGGAACGCCTCGACCAGGTTCGTCCAGCCGTACTCCTCCATCTGCCGCCGGAGTTCGGCGTTCGCCTTCACGAACGCGTAGGTCTCGAAGGCGATGGCGCCGAGGAGGACGGCGACGCTCACGTAGACGGTATCGAAGGTAGCGCCCGCCATGGTCACCGTCCCCGGCGTGGCTTGGTGGCCGTGTCGGATGGCGTCGTAGCCGTGTTTCAGGCTCTCCCAGCCCGCGATGCCGAACAGCAGGACCGACACCAGAAAACTGTAGAAGAACTGCGCCTTCCCGTACCCGAAGGGGTGGCCGCGGCTCGGTTGCTTGGCGCTGTACCGGATGCCGATCAGGAGGAACACCTGGTTGCCCGTATCGGAGATGGAGTGGTACGTCTCCGAGAGCATCGACGGGCTCCCGGTGAGCAGGAAGGCGCCGAACTTCAGCACCGCGATGGCGCCGTTCGCGACGAGCGCGGCGAGGACCACGGACTTGCTGCCGGCCATATCGATTCACTCGGCCGGCCCCCGATTCAACCTTCCGACCGCAACCGTGTTGTCGGCGCGGCCCCTCCCTCGGGCCATGCTCGTCGTCTGTTCCGACACTCACGGCGCCGACGACCCCCACCTGACCGGGCGGACGCGCGAGGCCGTCGACGCCGCCGACCTCGTGATCCACGCCGGCGACTTCACGACGCCGGCCGTCCTCGACGCATTCCGCGCGGCCGCCGACCGGTTGGTCGCCGTCCACGGCAACGCCGACGTCGAGGCCGTCAGCGCACGACTGCCGGCGGCCGCCTCGACGACCTATGCCGGCGTTCCGGTCGCAGTCACCCACACCGAACGCGGCGGCGCGACCGGGCTCTCGCTGTTCGGGCGGGAGCGCGGCGCCGCACTCGTCGTCTCGGGACACACCCACCGGCCGACGGTCGTCGACGCCGACGACGGCGGGCCGACCCTCCTCAACCCGGGGAGCCACGCCGACCCCCGCGGGAACCGCCCCGGCCACGCCGAACTCTGGGGCGTCGACGACGACCTCCCGGCGGTGGTTCGGGACGTCGACCGTCCGGCGTCGGGACTCGTCGGCGTCGTCCGGACGCCCGACGGCGACGTGATCGAACGGATCCGGGTGCCGCTGCGGGACTGACCGTCGTCGGGAAACACGAGTGGAGGGCCGAAGCGTCGGAGTGGAGGGCCGAAGCGTCGGAGTGGAGGGCCGAAGCGTCGGAGTGGAGGGCCGAAGCGTCGGAGTGGAGGGCCGAAGCGTCGGAGTGGAGGGCCGAAGCGTCGGAGTGGAGGGCCGAAGCGGGGTCGGGGGACCACGCAACTACCGGTACGTCCGACGACATGATATAAACATCGTAGGCTCAAAGGCTCATTTGACTCTGTCAGACGTGGCGAAACGGCTTTGTGCGATCCGTCCGACCCTCGTCCCATGTCGGATTCCGCCGTCACGCTTCAGCTCTCCGGACTCCTCGGGGACCCGGTGTTCCTCGCGCTGGCGGGGCTGATGTTGCTGCTCGTCTTCTTCGGCTACCTGCTGGTCCGTCGGACGCTCCTCTCGCTCCGCGAGGGCTACGACGAGGGCTACCGCTAACCGATCGCTCGTCCGTCGCCCGGTACCCCTTAGTACCCCCCTCTCCCAGAACGGCACGAACCGATGGTCGCTACCGGAACGCTGCTGACGTTCGTGGTCGCCGCACTGGCGAGTCTCTTCATGGCGTGGGCGATCGGCGCCGGCTCCTCGGGGTCGACGCCGTTCGCCGCCGCGGTGGGTGCGAACGCCATCTCGGTGATGCGGGCCGGGTTCGTCGTCGGGTTACTCGGCTTCGCCGGCGCCGTCCTCCAGGGGGCGAACGTCACCCAGGCGGTCGGCACCGAGTTGATCGGCGGCGTCTCGCTGACCGCCACCGCCGCCATCGTCGGCCTGCTCACCGCGGCCATCCTCGTCGCCATCGGCGTCTTCACCGGCTACCCCATCGCCACCGCCTTCACCGTCACCGGCGCCGTCGTCGGCGTCGGCCTCGCCCTCGGCGGCGACCCCGCGTGGGCGAAGTACCGACAGATCACGACGCTGTGGGTGCTCACGCCCTTCGTCGGCGGCGGCATCGCCTACGGCACCGCGCGACTCCTCCGCTCGCCCTCCGTCCCCGAACGGTACGTCATCGCCCCCCTCGGCGGCCTCGTCGGCGCCCTCGTGGCCACCATCGAGTTCGCCCTGCTCGGCCCGTCCGGCGGGGCCGGCTCCATCGCGGGCACCCTCGGGACGGGCGTCCCCGGCGGCACGCCCGCCGTCGCTCTCGCCTGTGCGCTCCTCGTGACCGCCGTTCTCTTCCGGGGACTGGTCACCGATCCCGAGGCGACCCAGCGGCGGTTCCTGCTCACGCTCGGCGGCCTGGTCGCCTTCTCGGCCGGCGGGAGCCAGGTCGG
This sequence comes from Haloplanus salinarum, assembly GCF_024498175.1. Taxonomy (NCBI): domain Archaea; kingdom Methanobacteriati; phylum Methanobacteriota; class Halobacteria; order Halobacteriales; family Haloferacaceae; genus Haloplanus; species Haloplanus salinarum. The sequence goes on along the minus strand of NZ_CP101823.1, from coordinate 2,788,038 downwards.
CCTCGCCATCGGCCCCCTCGTCCCGCTGCTCGACGACCTGGCGATCCCCCTGCCGGCGGTGCTCGCGGGCGGCGGGTTCGGCCTCCTGCTCGGCTCGTGGACCGGCGCCCCGCGCATGATCAAGGCGCTCGCACAGGACTACTCCTCGCTCGGCCCGCGGCGGTCCATCGCGGCGCTCATCCCCTCTTTCGCCATCGCACAGGCGGCCGTCGCCTTCGGCATCCCCGTCTCGTTCAACGAGATCGTCGTCTCGGCGATCATCGGGTCCGGCTACGCCGCCGGCGGCAGCGGCGTCAGCCGCCGCAAGATGCTCTATACGGTGCTCGCGTGGATCGGGTCGCTCGTCCTCGCGCTGGTCGTCGCCTTCGCCGCCTTCACCCTCATCGACGCGCTCTGATCGGCCGACGCTCCCGACCTATCCCTCGACCTCCGCCTCGGTCTCCTCGGCGGTCCCCTCGTCGTCTTCCTCGTCGTGGATCGTGATTCGCGCGCTCATGATCCGGGTGTTGTCCACCTGCTCGATCCGGATCGTGATCCCGTCGTAGTCGATGGTCTCGCCCTCCTCGACCAGACGCCCGGCGCGGTTGAAGATGAAGCCCGCGAGCGTCTCGAACTCCTCGCCCTCCGGCAGATCGAGACCCAGCACCTCGTTCACCTCGTCGATGTTGACCTCGCCGCGGACGATCACCACGTCGTCGTCGACGAACTCGAAGGGCTCCTCCTCGTCGCCCTCGAGGATGTCGCCGACGATCTCCTCGACCATGTCCTCCAGCGTGATCAACCCCTCCGTGGTGCCGAACTCGTCGATGACGATCACCATCCGCATCCGGTTCTCCTGGATCTCCTCCAGGAGTTCGTCGACGTTCTTCGACTCGGGGACGTGGAGGGTCGGCTGGACCACGTCGATCAGGTCGCCGTCCCCCTCGCCGTAATGTTTCTCCCGGATGAGGTCACGCAGGGTGACGACGCCGATGATGTTGTCGAGGTTCCCCTCGTAGACCGGGATGCGTTCGTGGTCGCTCTGGACGCAGGTCTCGATGGCCTCGTCGATGTCGGCGTCCTTCGGGACCGCGGTCATGTCCAGTCGCGGCGTCATCACCTCCTTGGCGATGGTGCGGTTGAACCGGAAGATGCGCTGGAGCATCTCGCGTTCCTCCTCCTCGATGACACCCTCGCGCTCCCCGGTCTGGATCATGTTCTGGATCTCGTCGCGGGTGACGTAGGTCGTCTCGATGGCCGACCGTCCCCCAGTCACGCGGTTGATGACCCGGGTCAGGTAATCGAAGACGATCACCAGCGGCATGAGGACCAACTCCGAATACTTGAGCGGCCGGGCGATCCGCAGCGCCCACGACTCGGTGTTCTCGACCGCGTAGGACTTCGGCGCGCTCTCCCCGAACAGGAGGACGAGCGTCGTGATCCCGAAGGTCGCGGCGAGCACCGCCTGCCCCTGGGAGAGGTAGATGGCAAAGAGCCCCGTGGCGATGGAGGACATGGCGATGTTGACGATGTTGTTGCCGACGAGGATCGTGATCAGCAGTCGGTGGGGGTCGGATTTCAGCTCCTGTACCGCCCTGGCTTCGGGGACGCCGTCCTCGACGAGTGCCTCGACCCGATGCCGGGCGAGCGAGAACATGGCGATCTCCGAGGAGGAGAAAAACGCCGACAGACCGATCAACACGAGGATCGCGATCGATCCGCCGATGGTGACGGTCGTATCGGTCACTGGCACGACGTCGGTGATCTGTGCCGGATGTCCGACTCCCGCGGCGCTCGCTGTCGGCGACAAACCCATGGAACTACTCTCCCTACTCACGGCCCCGAATTAAGCGTTGCCCTCACGCCGCCTCGTCGCCCGAGCGAAGGGCTTAGGCCGTCGCCAGCCCTACGCGTGTCCATGTCCGACGAGGACCCCCCGATCACCCTGTATCGCCTGCAGGCGTGTCCGTACTGCGAGCGTGTCGTCCGGACGCTCCAGGCTCTCGACCTCGAGTACACGTCGCGGTTCGTCGAACCCATGCACTCCGAACGCGACGTCGTCAAGCGGGTCGCGGGGTCGCGTCCCGTCCCCGCCATCGTCGACGAGCGAACCGGCGTGACGATGTCCGAATCCGCCAACGTCGTCGACTACCTCGAATCGACGTACGGCGATGGACTCGTCGACGCCACGGGGGGTGCCGACTGATGGTCGACTTCGAGGTCGTCGACCTCCCCCCGACCGACCACGTCGCCGAGGGCGACGAGGCGCCCGACTTCACCCGCCCCCTCGTCAACGCCGAGTTCTGGGAGGACGCCAGCCTCTCCGCGCTGACCGCCGACGGTCCCGTCTGTCTCGTCTTCCACCCGATGGACGGCTCCTTCCCCGCGACGTACATCTGGAACGAACTCCGGGACCGCGAACTCGGCGACCACTGCACCGTCGTCGGCGTCTCCATCTCGACGCCGTACGCCCACAAGCGACTCATCGAGGAGCGGGACATGGATTTCGACCTGTTCTCCGACCCCGCGAACGGCGTCGCCGAGGCCTACGGCGTCGCCCACGACCTCGACGGGATGGCCGGCGTCGCCGAGGCCCGTCCCGCCACCTTCCTGATCGATACGGACCGCACCGTCCAGTACGCGTGGGTCGCCGAGGAGTGGCCGGACTTCCCGCCGTACGACGACCTCGAACGCGAGATCCGCGCGCTCGTCGACTGATGGCGCTCGACGACGCCGCGTCCGCCGTCCGCGACGGCCGGGCCGTCGTCTACCCCACCGAGACGGTCTACGGCCTCGGCGCCGACGCCACCGATCCCGACGCCGTCGAACGCGTGTTCGCCCTGAAAGACCGGCCGCGGGACAAGCCGCTCTCCCTCGGCGTTCCCGACGTCGACGCGGCGCTCGAACACACCCGGCCGACCGACCGCGCCGAGCGGTTCATGCGCCGCTTTCTCCCCGGCCCCGTCACCGTCGTCGTCGAACGGCGGCCGACGCTGCCCGACGCGCTCACCGCCGGCCGCGATCGCGTCGGCGTGCGCGTCCCCGATCACGACACGGCGCTCGCGCTCCTCGACCGGACGCCGCCGCTGACCGCCACCAGCGCCAACCGCTCCGGTGCGTCGAGTGTCACCCGCGTCGCCGACCTCGATCCCCGGGTCCGCGACGGGGTGGCCGTCGTCGTCGACGGCGGCGAGACGCCCGGCACCGAGAGCACCGTCGTCGACCCCGACCGCGGCGTGATCCACCGCCGTGGCGCGATGGCCGACGAGATCGAGGCGTGGCTCCCGTAGGCTCAACCGAGGCCGAGCAACGACCGGAGCGACCGCGACCGGACGCCACACTCCTCGCGGTACTCGCAGGCCTCGCATTTGGACTCGTCGTCGATCCGCGGCGGCGGCCCCTCCATCCCTCGCACCGTCCGGACCGTCCGCCGGAACGCCGCCTTGTTCCGCGTCGTCAGCTCGACCCGCCGGACGACGCCGTGGGCGGGATACTCCACCAGCGCCGACGGCACCTCGCGTTCGCGCTCCCACGCCAACGCCTTCGCCATCGCCACCGCCCGCACCCGCTGGGGGCGCCACACCCCCTGCTCCGGCGGTCGCCCCGGCGAGACGAACGTCGGCGTCGGCGGTCCGTCCCCCGACAGGAGCTTGTGTGCCACACCCCGACACTCCCGCCCCTCCAGCACCACCTCGCGGGCCGCGGGGTCGATCAGTTCCGCCCAGTCCGCCCGCTCGGCCACCCGATCCAGCACACGGCGGTACGCCGCCGGCGAGGGCTCGATCGGTTCGGCCGACAACGTCGCGTCGTCCGCCGCCCTGAGTTCCGGATACCTGAAGGCGAGCAACTGCCGCTCGCGGGCCGCCGGGGGCGGTCGATCAGCCTCCTCGTCGTGCTCGGCGTAGTAGTGCTGACGCGGACAGTACGCCGCCCGGGCGAGCGCCGAGAACGCGATCACGGACGTCCGTGGCCGCCCGATCCTACTTGAACCTCGTCCGCGACGACAGCGTTCTTTGCGACGCCCGCCCCACACCCCGCCATGTTCCGTCGCCTCCGCGAGACCGGCCCCGGACTGCTCGTCCCCCTCGCCTGGATCGTCGTCGCCGGCGCGCACGCCGACCTCGTCTCGGCCCACGCGATGTTCGTCGCCCACGTCGTGATGGCCGCCCTGCTGGCGACGTTCGCCATCACCGGGTGGTCCGAAATGTCCACCGGCGTCCTCCGGACGTGGCGGACGATCGTCGTCGTCGGCTTCGCCGCGACGGTCCTCGGCGTCGCCGGGTTCGTCACGGGCCGCGATCCCCTCCTCGCCGTCTCCCTGTACGCCTGGATGGGCCTCCCGGCGCTCGGACTGCTCCACACCGGCCGCGCCATCGACGGTCCGGCGCCGGCGTACCTCGGCGGCGGCACGGTCGCCGCGGTCGGTGCGGTCGTCTACGCCGCCGCCCCGTCGCTCACGCTCGTCGGGGTCGCGCTGGTCGGCCTCGGACAGACCGCCGGTATCGCCGACGCCGTCCTCCGGTACTGAGAGTCGGCGAACCGGATCGGATCCGGGGGCGAGTTGCCAAAAACCGCGCTTCGGTCGACCCTCCCTTTCGGGCGTACCACGCCACCTGATCGACGACAGCCGCGCGACGGTATCGGCGTGGCAGCCGGACTCTCTCCCCCGACAGCCATCCGACGACGTCCGCGGTCTCCCACACCGCCACGCCGATGTCCGCCAACTCGTCGCTCGCGGACAGTCCGGGAAGTGACAGCCACGGACGACCACGGTGTCGATCGACCGGGCGGCGGGGAAGTCGTCGAGGTTCGTCCGGCGGGAAGCACTCCACCGAGGCTTGTACGCGGTCCACTCCGCGGGCCCCACCGCCTATAGTAGCGATTGAAAGTCATTGCACGGCCGATCGCAGTACTGCGTACGATCGGCTGGGCAAACAGTTTCAATCGCTACTATACACTCTCCTCGCAACGGTCGATCGGCGTCCAGGCGCACGTCCGCGGACGGCTTCGACTCCACGGCCAGTTCGGCGCCCTCCGGGCCGGACGACTCCCGCGCCGGATTCGATCCCCGCCCGCCGACACTGGCCGACGTTCGATCCGTCGGCCTCGTACAGGCGCACGACGCGGACGATCGGCGCTCCTGCCCCCTGGAACGCCTCCACGAGACGCCGCATCCGCGACACCGCCTCGGCGGTGCCCTCGCCCTCCGCCGGAGCGCCCGGCCGCGTGAAGTCGTTCTGCGTGTCGATCGTGAACAACGCCACGCCGTCCCGATGGGGGCGAACGTACTTCCCCACGTGAGATTTGCTCACACTCCATACGGTGCAGTTCCGTCGAAACTCGTTACGGAAGTTCGAGGGGAAAGCGCCGTGTTTTAGCGCGGGGATGAATCCGACAGCTTCGTCGTATCCACCCGGAATTAAGCCCTCGGACAGCGTATCCGTGGTCAAGCACAACGGGCAAAAACTGGCGGTTGGATTGGGGTCCGCCCGGACGACGAAGGCTACTACACCGTTCCCGAGAGGGCGCCTCCGAGGCCGTGGTGACACGGCAGGTAAAAAGCGACCCTCGCCCGCTTGTGCTCGCTCACCGTGGCACGAAAGGCAGGCAGGCCGATGGCACGGCCCGTGCCCGGACGCCGGGAAACCGGCGACTGGGGGCATCCCCGCTGTCTCTCCGAGACGGATGGGATGCACGGCGCAAGCGGATACCGCGTCCGACCGGACGCCGAACACGCCACACCCCTCGCGGGGTGGCCCATCTCGACCTGAAACCGGCGAACGTCCTGTTTCGCTCCGTCGCGGACGCGTGGGACGTGCCGAAGGTCGCCGACTGGGGACTCTCGAAACACCTGCTCGAACACTCCAAAAGCGTCGAAGGCATGTCGGTGGCGTACGCCGCTCCCGAACAGTTCGACGACGCGTACGGGTCCACCGACGACATCACCGACGTCTACCAACTCGGCGCCGTCTTCTACGAACTGTTCACGGGACGACCACCGTTCGAGGGCCAACCGTTCGAGGTGATAGATATGGTCAAAAACGACCGGCCCACGCCGCCGAGTGAGATTGCGGACGTTCCCGACGCCTTGGGCAACGTCCTGTCGAACGCGCTCGCGAAGGCGAAAGGCGACCGCTACGACGACATCGTCTACCTCCGGGACGACCTCCAAGCGCTGTTCGACGATCGGTGATGGGTGGAGAGACGAGGACGACCACCCTTTCGTCAGGGTGATCACAGGCCTCGAAGCCGGTCGACGGCGACGGAGCGATCGAGGAAACGGTGGGGTGGGCCCTGCCGGATTCGAACCGCGACCGAGTAAAAAGTGGGATGGAGCCTGCCGGGGCGTATCCAGAAACTCGTCCCCTGCCAGCAAGCGATTTTAACGCTTTCAGTCGCTGTACTGCGTGGTTTGAATTCGTCCTCTGTCGCCTTCACCCAGACAGACCAATGATGACCGACCTCGAACCCTTCGACTCCTCTAGTGCGACGCCCTTGGGTCGACGATCCGCTCGAGGTCGAACAACCGCAGATCGTCGCGGTCGGCCGCTGCATCCCGAACGGATTGTGTGAACCCGTTTCGGGCGAACAGGGCATACTCGTGCTTGACTTCGCTCCCATCGGGCGACCATCGAATCTCCTCAGTATGCTCTTCGAGCGAGGCGAGCGCGCTGTAATCGAGCGGCGCGGACGTGAACTTGCACTCCCCCGTCACCATCGTCCCGTCTGCAGCGAACCCAACCACGTCCACCTCGTACTCGTTGTACCACCAGCGGCCGATATCGGTGAACCTCAGATCGGGATAGAACTCAGGAAGGATGGCTTGACAGCGGTTTTCGAACTCCCGACTCACGAAGTCCGCAAGCTCCGGTTCGATGACCGTCTCGTAGGCGTCGACGCCCAACCGCTCGTACCGGTCTTCGTTGCCGTAGACGAACCGGAACCAAAACCTGAACAACGGATCGAGAATCCGGTACCGTCCGCGGCGTGACTTCGTCTTGTCCTCCGTCACCGGCACCTCACGTTCGACCAGTCGTAGCCGCTCCAGTTTCTGCGTGTACGTCGAAATCTGCTTGCCGTCGATCCCGATCGTTTGCGCGATCTCGTTCGACGTCGCGTTCCCGGCCGCGATCGCTTTCAGAATGGCAAAGTACCGGTTCGGCTCGGTCAATTCGGTGCGAAGCACGTACTCCGGCTCGTCGTGCAGGAATCCCTGCCGTGACAGCAGCGACTGCTGAACGACCGTTCCGAGGTCGTCGTCCAGTTCGACGCCGTCCAAGTAGTACGGGGTCCCGCCAAACACACCCCACGCGAGCAGCAGTTGTTCGGGGGTATAGCTCTCGGGGAAGAACGTGCGCGCGGCGACAAAATCGAGCTGCCGGAGATCGATCTTCTCAGTGAACCTGCCGTACAGCGGACTGTTCCCGAGGAGCGTCGCCTCCTCCATCATACTGATCGAGGATCCGATGAGGACGAGGGTCACGCCAGTGTCACGCAACTCCTGATCCCACAGTCGCTGGATCACCGATGGGAGGCTCTCGTCGGCATCGATCAGGTATGGGAACTCGTCCAGCACGACGACCGCATCTTGGTCAGCGAGATACCCGAGTAGTGATTCCCACTCATCCTCGATCCGGTCGATTCCTGGAAACGACTCTGCCGCCACGTCCACGAACGCATCCAGTTGGATCTGTTGAGTTGTTTCAGTTGCCTGGTACAGGACGGCGTCATCGCGGCCTTCCAGTGACTCACGGACGAGTTCGGTCTTCCCAAGACGGCGACGCCCGAAAATCACGACCATGTCGGCGTCATCCGACGCATAGCAATCTCGAAGCCGGCCGAGTTCGTCCTCCCGATCCACGAAGCGCTCCATATCCTCTGACTGGCGTCCAGTCAAATAAAACACTCGAATAGACTAATCTAGAATAGGCTAACTAGAAATAGGCTATTCGAGAATTGTTCTCTGAATATAATCGGTGACAGCAGAAACGACTCACTATGACCGCTAGCGACCGTGAGAACGACCAGTGTCTCGATTCCGATCGACGCGACCGACCACCACCGTGGGTCGCCTACCCTTCGTCTCGCTCGGTAGTCTAGTACTTGATTGGCGTACTTGGCATCGCCTCGGTCGCTCTCTACAACGGTTTCGAACGATTGACGTGAGATTTGCTTATCAGCAACTCCCCGTCTTCAATCTTCCACGCAAACGGCTCAGCGGGATCTATCCCCCGCTCTTGCAGCATCCCTCCATCCACCTGTAAGGACATCATAAGCTCGTCACCATACTCACGTGCTTGGTCACGGCTCAATACCAAGGTATCCAGATACTCACCACCACCTGGCGTGGGTGTCGCCCACTCAACTGTCCGAGACTCTGTTTCGTTCGTTATCAGATTCATCCTCAACAGGCCGAAACCGGCCACGCACTACTGCAGATTAGCATTCTACTTTCACCCTGGCTGGCTGGTTCCACGTGCCGTGCCCGACCATCTCGTCAAGCCGGCCGTGCTTAGCACTGATCTCCGACGCAGACGTAAACTCGACTGGCCGGCCAAGCGCATCCCCACACGCTAGCCCAAGGAGGGCACCACACGCCCGATCCAAATCCATACGTCACTCAAGAACTACCGCTGAGAAAAATGTAGGGTGGGAGTCACTCGTTAGGTTTCGTTCCGGTACGGAGGTTTTCTCGATACTCGGCCCACGCTTGATACATTTCGATCCGTTCCTTCTCCGTCATCGTGTCGTGCTTGTCCGCGTCGTAGAACGGGAGTTCGTCCTTTTCGGGCATCTTCATGAGTCTCCCAAGCGGGTAGAGTTGCTGGTAGTAATTCTCCAGCACCCAGTCTTCGCCGTGTTCGTCGACAGCTTGCTGGATGTACGGGGCGGCTTCCGGATACTCATCGGCGAGTGTCTCAGTCATTCGAAGTCGTTTGGTGGGGATTTCTGGGTTCTGTGCGTCTGCAGACCGGGTTCAGACGCTCGTGAATTCAGTGAGCGAGTGGTTTGGACTGTCTCGGTTCCACTTGCCGATCTGGATGAGCTCGAACGTATCTACGGGGTCGTCAAGTTCGTTAGCGAGCTGGGTCTGAACCGCAGTGGAGAGACTGTCGACCGGGATTGCGGTGAGTGCGTGCTGGGTGAGGAAGTAACTGGTTGCAAGACTCGTCGGGGCGACGACGATGACATCTGATCCATTGACATCGTCGAGCGCGATCTGGGCATCTCGGTACTGGAGGACTGTCGCATCCAGTTCATCGACGGGGAAGAGGCAGCCAGTAGCACCGTATTCGATACTCGCCCCCGCCGATTCAAAATGCCCTTCAAGCATAATTAAATAGAAATATATGTCCTATAGACATTAATTTTGTGGTGGATCGGCACTTCTCCCCTTCACTTCTTCACCCTCATTTTGACTACCCTCGGCTCCCCACCGAGCGATATGCCCCGCGATCTCTACGACTGCACCGCAGCCGAACTCGCCACTCGCTCTGTCGAGCATCTTCAACATGATACGCCACCAAGTACCGCTGCCGAGTGGCTCGCTGAGAACGGCTACGACGCCGCCCCGGTCTACGCGAACGACGACCCAATCGGATTCATCCACAAAGACGACGTCACAACCGACGACGACGGCGATACCCTCGACGACCACCTCACCCCACTGACCATCGGCTACATGATCAGCGGAGACACCTCGTTCACCGACATCCTGTCCGCACTCATTGAGAACCCAGTCTACTTTCTCGGCGGCCACAACCACGTCACCGGTATCCTCACCCGCGCCGATCTCAACACCGCCCCAGCGCGCATCTACCTCTTCGACCGCATCACCTACCTCGAAGAACACCTCCGCGAACTCATCCTCGACAAGAAACCGGACTGGAAAACCACGCCGGTCACCGCAGACGAACTTGACGACATCGAAGACCGGTACGAAGACGCACAAGCCGCCAACGTCGCGTTAGCCGAACTCCACTACGCACAATTCTCCACGCTCGAAACCATCGTCACCAGCGTCGAAGCCTGCTGGCAAGCGTGCGGCTTCTCGACGAAAGGCGGTGCAGACTCCCGACTTCACGATGTCACTGACCTACGCAACGACGTCGCCCACACCAACCTCCTCGTCGAGAACACTGACAGCAACGGGTTTCTCAGCAGCGGCCGCACCACAGAAAACCTGTATGACACCCTCGAAACCATCAACCAAGTCCTCACGAACCTGCAGAAGGCTGGATACGCCCCAGAAACAGTAGAGACACACCGCACGGTGTAACCCGGTCCGAATCGCGCTCTTCACTACCAACACGACTCAACTAGGACTACTCGTAGGGAGACCCACAGAAGGAGCGACGATGGTAGCCCCTCTCGTCAGCCCCTTGGCAAATCTATAAATGTTCGACTTGGTTTCACATTACTATGATTCCCTGGCGGGTGCGCCAACAGATCGGCCTTGTTGAAACCATCGCTTGGTGATAGGTTTCAGCAGTCCTGCTGAATACAGAGCGCGTATCTTGTAGAGGTACATACGGATCAGCGATGGTTTTTACAAAACTCTGATTACTCCGTGTTGGGTTCCAGAATCGTGGTGGCGAGGTCGCGGGCTGCTTCAACGTGTTCGTTGGCGGTTGAATCGCCAGTCCCTTCGATGTTCGAGAGTAGTTCTGCGACATGTCCAATCCTATTTTGAATCACACTTGAATCGAGATCTGCGATCTCAGGGCCGACCAGATCATCAGTGATGGCCTCCGCTTCGCCGATCCACCGGCTCGCTTCCCGTTCGATGGGGCGCTCTCGGGTCGCTGCAAGGTGCTCATAAAGTTGTCTAACCTCTGATTCGAGTTTCTTTCTGGTGATAGACTGACATAGACGGTGCGTCAGCAAAGATGCTTCGCCAGCACGGGAATCCATATTATGAATGTGTGGTTCTATAGAAAAATTCGCTCGGCATAGACCATATCTGATTGCTGAATTCACTCTCTGTATCTCGCAACTCACTACTAACAGAAACTGAGGAGATCTTGTGGACGCTGCTGAATACAGCGCTCGTATCGGTAAAGACGCCTGCGCGAATCGTTCAGCATGTACGTTCATTTTGTATCATATTATTGGAGCTCTTACCGAGCACAGTGAAACAGTGGTGTCTATTTGGAGCTGGCAAATAGATCGGTGGAAGATGCAGATGAAAGAGAAAGTACAGGCCGGTTTTCAGTTATCCGCACGCTTTACAGGGCCGAACTATTGCTGGTACATATGGAGTCACTTCCACAGATGGTGTTCCGTGAGCCAGATGGACGAAGGAAGGGGCTCATCATGTTGTTCTTATCGTTCATCTGCCTCCTTATTTGGGTGTACACTGCTGTCGTGCTCAACGCTTCTGACTTTTTCGTCTTTTTTGCTATCGGGCTTGGATTCTCCGGAGTCGCCGAGTCGCTGCCACCGGACCGACGACGTTCAGCAGGAACACTTCGAATGCTAGCCGTCGGTACCTTCGTTGTCTTCCTCGGTGTCCTTGCATCGGTCCCTGAATTACTATTAGCGTAGGGGAGGGTACCCGTTTTGATGTATTTCTGATATTTCTCGGTGGCAATCCGAGACGGTCGATAACTACGCAGGCAAGTTCTATCGGTTGGTTCAGGATTCATTTTGAGAAAATAACGCAGTCCCCGTGCTGACTACATCCTCTGTATCGGTCACGCCATTCGTGGCAGATAGTCAGTGTACATCTGATGCGTCGCCGTGGTGACCTACTAGCAGTTCGCAGCTGTGGAGCCCCCACAGCGAGAGAGGGATAACAGGGGAAACGGCGCTCCAAACGCGTGTTGCCCCCCACAACGAGCGAATGATTACGGGGGTATCGCTCTCAGTGATCAACGAAGGCACGACAGCGGCGACCCGCATTCACAGTATGATTGAACTCCAGACTGCCAGAAATTTATGTTCGGCTCGGCAAAAGTGGAAATATGGGTTTCAGGCAGTCACACGGTTGAATCCGTTAGCTCAGAATCGTGTAAACTCTGGATGGGCCCTGCCGGATTCGAACCTCGGTCGTTCCGCTCGCGTCGCCCGCTCCACTCCCTGCTTCGAATCCGCGGGGGTATTCGAACACGCCTCGCCGTCGCTCGGCGGTTCTCATGGGCCCTGCCGGGAGCGACGTACTGCGCTTTCGCTACCCCTCGCTTCTCTACTGCTCCCCTGGTGGGTTGAAACCTGATCCGTCATAGGTCTCTGAGGTAATCGCGCCGTTGCTCTGCCTTTTCACGAGCACTCCGACGGTCGTAGTGTTCGTCGAGGATATCGCTACTCGCGTTCAGCCGGTCAGAGACAACTCGTCGGGGAACGTCCTCGCGACGGTATGCAGTCACCCGACCGCTCCGAACGTCGTGCGGAGATCGAGACGAGGGGCACTTACTCGCGTGAACCAGATCAGTCGCCTCGCAGTTGTCCAGGTCTCTATCGTGCGGACACTCGGCCCCGCGCCAGCAGGGACGGGTGACTCGATACACCGCATCTCGGAACGTGGTCAGAGATGGACGACCGTATTCGGTGGTAAACAACGGAGAACGGCCGTGTTCGTCGCGCATCTCTTCGCGTGGTCCGTCGATGTAGTCCTGAAGAACCCGAGCCACGTTTGGACTGATCGCGTTCCAGCGTTCCCCCTTCTCCTTGTTTTTCAGCGGCGTGTCAGTCTCCGGACGGTGCCGGAACTGAATACCCGGTCGATCGTTACTGAGATCGACATCAGCAAGATCCAGCGAGCGAATCGCACCAACCCGCGCGCCGGTGTGCCACATCAGGAGCAGAATCCCGTGTGTACGGCTTGCGTAGTGGTAGCGATTCAGATACTCCAGAATATCTCCCGCTCGATCGGGGCTAAGAGTGGTATCACTCACGTTCTGGCCGCTACTCACTGTCGGGAGCGGCACGTCCGCGCGAAGACCTTCGCGAACTGCGTCGACCTCCTCAGCGAAGCGGAGGAATGCACGGAGCGTCGAGAGCTGACCTCGAAGGGTCACCTGTGTAATCGGCTCACGACCGTCACCGTTGCCTTCTCGACGCCAGACACGGAACCGGTAGAGATCGCGACCGTCAAGCTCGTTCAGATTCTCTAGCTCTTCCTCCTTGCACCATTGGAGGAAAGAATCAAGACGGTACTTCTGACCGCTCAGAGTTCCATCACTCAACTCGTCGCGACGAGCTTCGAGGTACATCTCGATGCCCTCGGGTGGCGAGAGCGGCTGGAGGTCGTCGGTCATTGCTCCTCCTGAGGGCCCCATTCTGAGCGATCCACATGGGCAGACAGAAAGTGGGCGAAGTAACCGTGGACAAGTCGGTCATAGAACGGGAGTCTATTGGGGGATTGTGGAGTGATTGTTTTCTTGCAGTTCTTGCAGCGACCCCACTCAGACAGTATTCGGGCGCAACGTTGACAGACGGCTGTCCGCCGGAGTGCGTCAATCCCATCTGCATGATCTCCGCAGTAGGAACAATTCCCGTCGGAGTTTTCACTGATCGATACGTCCGATTGTTTGGGGCTGGAAAGCCCCGCGGTGGTTCCGTGCATACTGGTCACGAGAACTACCGTGGCCGTGGTACCAGCACGGCCTTTCTCACAGACCTACGGAATCACCACAGACCGACTAGGTAGCTCTCAGGCACCGAGTTTAATCCGAGGTCACTTAGTGTTTATCACTAATTAATGATCAGCACTTGGAGGTCAATCAACGGGAAACATCTTTTTGTGTAGGCGGTGATCGAAGTCATATGGCCGACAGCGAAGAAGAGGACGACCCCGAGATTCCTGAAAGATTTACTGAGATAGTCATAGATGGGGTTCCTGATTTTTCTGAAGCAGAAGAGATGTGGCTCAGGGAGGATCGAGAAGATTACGAGTGGATCACAGAGACCGATCGAGACATTTTGTTAGTCTTGATGCGGTCGAATCTCACTCTCACGCCGGCGGTGATCGCGGACAATATTGATCGGTCCCGTGCAGGGGTTTCGCGTCGTCTGAATGCATTAAACGCCGGTGGATTAGTTGAAAAAGAAAGTCGAGGAAAATATAAAATATCCAAGCTGGGTGCGGGCTATATTCTACAAGGTCTACCACCCTAAAAACAGACTCAGTGTAGATTCACCCCCGAACTTGCAGGTACACTACCCCGCTATCAACTTGCCAAATATAGTTCATATTTTTGAAACCCTGCAAGATACACAGCGCATACTTAGCGCGAAAGCCTCCAATTTGAATCACCCGCTACAGATAGCCCAAGTGTTCTAATTGCTCTTCAACGCCGAGATCGCTTTCAGGAGCAGGTGCCGTCGGCTCGTAAGTTGCCTCATCGGTCGCTACTGTCTCGACCCATGGTACTTGACGCATACAGGGTATCGGACAGCCGATAACATGTCGATAGAAGCCATACTCACCGAACGCCTCGCCATGGTCCGCAGTGATTGCTACACGGTCGGCATCTATATTTTCTAACAGCAGTTCCACGCTATCGAGAACCAAGCGGAGCGTATCAAGATAAGCATTCCACACTTCTTCCCGCGAGGCGGTTCCGGACTTAAGCGCCTCGAATGGTCGATAGAGATCCTCTCCAGCTAATGGGAACGGATCGTGTGGATACATATAATGAACCATCAATTGCTCCGGGTCGATAGAACGTTTAACGGAAATCGCTCGATCTGTGATATATCGGGGATGCCGCCCAGTCTGTTCACCCTCGCCAACAATCCATTCATCGGATATGTCGGCACGCCATACCTCCTCTAAATAACCGAATTCGTCGGGAGCGACTACGTCGTACTCCGCTGGACCAAAGGGTATTGCGGCCGATCCAGTTTCACCACCCTGTCCGAACACTCGCTCAGAGTAGGCATTTCCGGTCACATAGGCAGTTCGGCTGATTTCATCTCGATATTCAGTAGTGAATGTGTGGCTTAACCACTCAAAAGAGGTACTTCCGACGGAACGCATCGATTCAACTTCCGTAATAAAATCATATTCTTCTGCAACCTCGCGTAATGCATCGACTCGACAGGCATCAAGGATGAGAAGCACGTCCCACTCCCGATCGTAAATATTCGTCCCGTACGTGACGTATTGGTTGAGGGTGAGTAATCCACCGACATAAATATAATAAGCCGGCCGTAGAAGCCGTGCCGGTAGTGATCGGTCTCCATTCCGGAGTGTGGAGACGCTCTCAGAGAGCCATTCAGTGAAACTAATCATGTAATGTTCACTATTGCGTCTAATATCCAAGTATATTACAGCTTCTTTCCGTCGGTGAAGAGTAAATTAGCGACGAGTCCGACCCTTTATTTATTAAGTATCTAATATTTTGTGGACGCCTGACCTAATTTTTGAGCGTTCAGTCTGCCGACTCGGTATACGGATAGTTCAGCACTAACATCACGAAATAAATACGATCAGCGTGCTGAGCTCAATCCTCTGAGTCTTGCACACCTATACCACTACAGCAATTGAGAGACTTGCAAGTCAACAGTTGAAGCAGCACTAAGCTTCTCCCCAGACCTGTGCTAATGGTGGTGGTCGATCAGCATCCTCGGCGATAGAGGGACTATCTGGATCGTTTACATTCTCTTCGAGAATTTCCAGAGACACCGCTTGTGACGTTTGTACAGGCATATCCCAGTATGGGAAAGCACCACAGTAATCAATCGAGATCCAGTAGTCGGTAGCCAATTCGCGGAGTGTAGCCTGTGCCCGACCAGATTCGATGAGTTCGTCGAGATTGGGCTCATGAACCCACGTTTCAGCGTATGCATGAGATAGGTTAAGGACCGTATCCTGAGCCGCCCACTCAGCAGCCTCGCGAATATCATCTTCTAGCCCCTGATCTTCCGGATCAATTGCTCGCTCAATACCGCGTGAGGTGGACCAGAATTGCTTATCTGTCGCCCAATAGAGTGCCAGTTTCCAGACAGCCTCTTTCGAGTCGTCTTCTCCAGATGTTAGCGTTTCTCGGTCTTCGAACGACTCAGTCACGTTTGAAAGCGCCCCATAGGTAGCACTCAGATACTTTCCGAGATATGAGCCAGCAGTTTTCTGAAAAATAACCTCATTATCGCCTTCCATATCGACGAGATCGTGCTTTCCGGCCCGTTTCGCGGCCTCTTCGCGGGAGAGGTCGTTATCACCGTAGCGGTACCAGTCGACCCATCCCTCAGATGAATTGAATCGTACGCCATCGAGATCGTGCTCTCGGCGGTACCAGTTGAGGATTGTCTCCTCGGTACACCCTTGTATGAACGTCGACGCGCCTATCTGTTCAAGTGAGGACTCGACATACGGAACGAGGTGGCAAAGACCGTCGTCATCGGGATCGTCCGGGTCACCAGCTGGGCGGAGGTCGTCTCGAAACACCAGCGGCCGAACGTCGACAATGGAACCCTGCCCGTAATCGGACCATTTCTGCGACAACTCCCCTTTGTCGATCAGCCACGGCATCCCATCAGATTCGCGCCGCGGAGGGTTGAAATAGAGCGTATGCAGATGTGGAAGACCACCGGAGGCGAATTCGAGGACTTTCAGGTAGTCGAGCGTTTCACGCGGCCGACCGGTAACTTCGCCATCCAAGTCCGGACGCCAGCCGGGAACACCAACTTTCCGAGTATCATCTTTCGTCGACGGGTCCGAAGAGAGGTACTGCTGAAGCCGGTGGAAATTCGGATTAATATTCTGTATCGAATCGAGCAGCGAGTCGTGTAGGTTAGGATCAGTTGTGGCCGTCATGAAGGCCGCAGTAGCGCCGGGCTCGGTGCGTGCGTCTAGTGAATCCTGTAACCGTGCAAACGAGCGGCCGTGACGATCCTCGGAGTTGAACCGAGTCTTGTACTCCTTGGTCATCCTGCGCGTCTCAGTGCCTTTCCGAGAGCGAACGTGGACATCGAAAGCCAGCCGATAGTCATCGATGCGCCGGATGTAACGAAGAAGTCCCTCAGCGGAAGCTGCTTTCTGAGCGTCTGAAAGGTGCGAATCTACGGAGGAAAGCATTCTACGAACGAAATTACGATCGGAGATTGTTCCGTCGTCGGGATTCTCTGTTTCACTAATGCCTGATGAAATCAAGTCAAGAAGCCGCAGTGTCGGGTGGACGGTAGTTGTCGAGCCTGAGGATTCGAGACGGACGAAATCGGCCTCCTCAGCGGCTTTCGTAAATCTGTACGTAAACTGGTACTCTGAGTCGCTACCGTCAAGCTGATTCACGGTCGAGGTTTTCTCTGAAATCTTGTCGAGTGCCGTGTCGTGGCGCTCTTGCGCATTATAGTAGTCGAGGTCAGCGAACCCGGCGGTGTTTCGCCACGGATCAGTACCGTAGAGCCGGATTCCGTATAGTCCGACATGGACGAGACGAGAGCGTATAATACCCTCTGGGTGTTCTGCGACCAGTTGAAGGAGACGTGCGCGATCTTGATCGCGGTCAGTGTATGACCCATCGAGTAATTGCCCACGGCCGAGCAGGCCCTCTGACTCCAACTCTTCGAGGAGGTAGTTACTAAGGGGGGATGTGTTACATCCGTCGGAGATGGAGCCAGCGGTACTCATCGGTATAGTAGCAACTCACGAAGGGCGTGCGACCGATCCGATACCGGGCCGGTCGAGTCAGTCACTGGGCGATACCGAGGAGTCTACGGCAACCGCACCGCATCTCGTTCGCCGCCTCTCCGCCGATCGGCGGCGTGCGCGGCTCCGGGCCCCCATGTGAGGGGGCCGCTCCGCCGCTTGCGGTGGACGGTCGAGGTCGAGCGGCTTCGGACCCCCACAAGGAGGGTCGCTCAGCCGCTCGCTCCGCACACACCACCTATACGGGAGGGTGAGGTGGTGGGTGGGCGACATGTGTCGACCTACTACCGGGAGAGAAGCGACTGGACTATGCAGCGAGACCGACCAGCGAACCGAGAACGACTTCGCGACGGAGCGGAATCGTGCGCTATTTTCGAGTTGGAGTTTCGCCCGACGGCGAGGTCCCCCAACAGGCGAACAGTAGACATTCGTCTCAGCGGGGGTTACTCGATGGTGGTTGAAACACCGAAAACAGGACTTAGAAGCCTCGAATTGCCTGTTTTCTAATCGGCCCGGAACTGAGAGTTCTCCGGATGGGCCCTGCCGGATTCGAACCAGCGATCACCCGGTATCCCATGACCGCGACGGTGCCGTCGCGGGCCAGTATGAGCCGGGCGCTTTAACCGGACTAAGCTAAGGGCCCTACTACGCTCGTCCACGCTCCGGCGTCTTGAACGTGCCGGACGCCGTCTTCCGTCCGCCGGATCGCTCCACGTCACCCGCCGATGTTGACAGCCGACGATCAAAACCTTGAGTACGGTCGTCGTTCAAACTCGGGGTAACAGCGGTCGTCGACGGTGTCGGGTCGGCTCCATCGACGGCCATCGCTGTCGCCGACAACCGCTCATATGACAGACACGCCCGTCCCCAACGTTCTTCTCGTCACCGTGGACTCCCTGCGTGCCGACGCCATCGAACCCTACGGCGGCGAGTACGCTACGCCGACACTCGCCGAACTCGCCGACCGGGGTACCGTCTTCGAGAACGCCTTCGCTCACGGCAACTGGACGCCGATGTCCTTCCCGTCGATCCTCGCCTCCCGGCCGGCCTTCGCCGACACCGGCCGGATCGGCGTCGACGGCACCACGACCCTCGCCGAACGGCTCCGATCGGCGGGCGTCGCGACCGGCGGCTTCAACGCCGCCAACGGTTTCCTCACCGAGCACTGGGGGTACGACGACGGCTTCGACGACTTCGACGCGTTCGTCGGCGGCGGCACGGACGGCCGCGCCGGCGAGTTCGTCGCCGCCCACCCCACCTGGGGGGCGTGGCTCCAACTCGTCACCTCGCCGTTCCGCCGGGCCGGGAACCGCCTCCGCGGCGGCAGCGACGAGAAACCCTTCACCGACGCCTCGCGGATGCTGGACGTGGAGCGCGCGGCCACCTCGTTCGTCGAGGACAGCGACGAGCCGTTCTTCCTGTGGGTCCACTACATGGACGCCCACACGCCGTACGTCCCCGCGCCGCGGTACCTCCGGGAGATCACCGACCGCCGCGTCGGCAAGGCACGGATGCTGATCGCCCACGTCCGGACCGGGCTGGGGTGGTCGGTCGGTGAGCGCACCCTCGCCGACCTGCGAGCCCTGTATCAGGCTGCGGTCCGACAGGTCGACGACAGCCTGGATCGCCTGCTCTCGTCGCTCGACGCCGCGGGTCTCGCCGACGACACCGCCGTCGTCGTCGCCGGCGACCACGGCGAGGAGTTCATGGACCACGGCCACCTCGCGCACTATCCCAAGCTCTACGACGAACTCGTCCAGGTCCCGCTGTTGGTCGACGTTCCCGGCCTCCCGGCCGGCCGCGTCCCCGACCACGTCGGCCTCGACGCCGTTCCACCGACGGTCTGTGACCTGCTCGGGGTCGACCCCGCGCCGGAGTGGGTCGGTGAGAGTCTCCTTCCGACGATCCGGGACGACGTCGCACCGCCGGACGACCCCGTGGTAACGGTCACCGTCCGCGGCGAGGACGTCACCCAGCAACCGATCCCCCGGTCGCTCGACGAGGGGGACCTGCTGGTGAGCGCCCGCGACGCCGACTGGGTCTACATCCGGAACGCCGAGACGGGTGCGGAGGAGCTCTACGACCGCCGGTCGGATCCCGTGCAACGAACCGACCTGGCGGACGACGACGACCCGTCGGCCGTCGCCGCTCGCGACCGACTCCGCGAGGCCGTCCTCGACCACGTGACGATGCTGGAGGAGGTCGACCGCGACGACTCCGCGGCCGGCGTCGACGAGGGCATCGAGACACGACTCGAAGCCCTCGGCTATCGCTGACGATGCTCAGGCGCTTCTTGCGGGCGATCCTGGTCGGTCCGGAGGCCCCACAGATCCGCCGGTTTTTCGTCGTCGGTGCCGCCGCGGCCGGCTTCCAGACGGCCCTGCTCGGCACGCTCGTCGAGTGGGGGAACGTCCAGTATCTGATCGCGGCGGTCCTCTCCATCGAGACGACGATCATCCTCCAGTACGGCGTGAACAACCGCTGGACGTTCTACGACTCCCGACACGACGGCTGGCGCGAGTACGGCCGGGGACTCCTGCGGACGAACCTCGTCCGTGGCTCGGCCATCCCGATCCAGGTCGGCGTGCTCTACGCCCTCGTCTCCGCTGTGACCATCCCCTACCTCGTCGCCAACGGCGTGGGTATCGTCGTCAGCGGAGTCTACCGCTACGTCCTCGACTCGCGGTGGACGTGGCAGGGCTGATACGGAGTATTGTAACTGTGTCCCGGTGGTTCGGACAGTCCGGCGAACCACCGGTACTGACGTACAATACACAGTATGAGTCGGGGACTCCGCGGGTAACGTCGAAGGAGGCGCCGTCGCCAGGGCTCGAACCTGGGACCACCTCGTTAACAGCGAGGTGCTCTACCATCTGAGCTACGACGGCTCGATTTCCGATAGTCGAAGTCGCCTCAAAGGGCTTTCGTTTTTACCCGGTCCCCGTCGGTCGGTCACACGCGACCGACACCCTTTCGCCCGACCGGACGGATGACCCCTCCATGAGCGATTCGAAGGCGGTGCTCTCGCGCGTGGCCGACCGCGTGACGCCCGCCCCGGCCGAGCGGGAGCGACTCCGGGCCGCCGTCGACGACCTGACCGCTCGGGTTCGGGACGCCCTCTCGGAGCTACCGGTCGACGCCAGGATCGTCCAAGTCGGGTCGACGGCCCGCGGCACGTGGCTCGCCGACGACCGCGACATCGACCTCTTCGTCTGTTTCCCGCCGGACCTCGCACGCGACGAACTGGAGCGCTACGGGCTCGCCGTCGGCCGCGCCGCCCTCCCCGACGGCCACGAGGAGTACGCCGAACACCCCTACGTCACCGGCGACGTACGGGGGTTCGACGTCGACCTCGTCCCCTGTTACGATGTCGACGACGCGACGGCCATCCAGTCGGCGGTCGACCGGACACCCTTCCACGACGCCTACCTGCAGGAACGCCTCGATCCCGACCTGAAACGGGACGTGCGCCTGTTCAAGGCCTTCCTGACCGGCATCGGTGCCTACGGCAGCGACCTCCGGACTCGCGGCTTTTCGGGCTACCTCTCCGAACTCCTCGTCCTCGAGTACGGTGGGTTCGAGGCGCTCCTCCGTGCCGCGGCCGACTGGCAGCCGCCCGTCCGGCACGACCCCGAAGCCCACGGGACGACGACCTTCGACGACCCGCTCGTCGTCGTCGACCCGACCGACCCGGAGCGCAACGTCGCCGCCGTCTGCGCCGCCGAAAACGTGGCCCGCCTCCAGCACCACGCCCGTGAGTTCTTGGCCGACCCCCGCGAGGACCCCTTCCACCCGTCCGAGCCGGACCCCCTGGAGCCCGACGCGGTCCGCGCCCACCTCGACCGCCGGGGCACGACCCCGGTGGCCGTCGTCTTCGAGACGCCGGACCTCGTGGACGACCAGCTCTACCCACAGCTTCGCAAGTCCCTCGATGGAATCGTCGGAGAACTCGAACGCCGGGGGTTCGACCCCCTCCGTTCCGCGACGTTCGCCGACGAACGGGCGGTCCTCCTGGTCGAACTCGCCGTCGACGAACTCCCGGCCATCGAGCGCCACGATGGCCCCCCGGTTCACGTCCGCGAGCACGCGACCGGGTTCTACGAGGCCTACGCCGGGACCGACACCTACGGCCCGTTTCTCGACGCCGACCGCTACGTCGTCGAACGCGAGCGCGAGGTCACGACGCCCCGGGACCTCCTCGCGGGCGACGCCATCTTCGACGTGGCACTCGGCGCCCACGTCGAGACGACCCTGGAGGCGGATTACGACTTGCTGGTCGGCGACGACGTGGCCGCGCTGGCCGACGAGTTCGGCGTCCCTCTCGCCCGCTACTTCGATCCCGGCCCGTGACTACAGGTCGTGGCGCTCCCGCAGGTCGTCGAGCAGGTCGCGGGTCGCCGCCGTCGGCTCGTCGTCGTCCCCGACCGGCGACCGCCCGTCGAACGTCTCGTGGACGGTCGCGATGCTCTCCGAGAGCGTGTCGAGACCGTAGCCCCCCTCGAGGACGAACCCGAGGCCGGCGCCGACGGCGTCGGCCGTCTCCCGCACCGCGTCGGTGAGGAGGGCGTACCCCTCCGTCGAGAGGCGCATCCGCGAGATGGGGTCGTGACGGTGGGCGTCGAACCCCGCGCTGACGAGCAGGAGGTCCGGATCGAACCGCTCGACCGCCGCACCGATCGTCTCCCACGCGAGCAGGTAGTCGGGGTCGCCGGCACCCGATTCGAGAGGGACGTTGAACGTCGTCCGCTCCCCCGCGCCCGAGCCGATTTCGTCGGCGTCGCCCGTCCCCGGATACAGCCCCTGCTCGTGGATCGACGCGTAGAACACGTCGTCGCGGTCGTAGAAGATGTCCTGCGTCCCGTTGCCGTGGTGGACGTCCCAGTCGAAGATGACGACCCGGTCGGCCGCCCCGTCGTCGATGACCGTCTGGGCGGCGACGGCGGCGTTGTTGAAAAAACAAAAGCCCATGGCGTCGTCCGCGACGGCGTGGTGGCCCGGCGGCCGCCCGAGCGAGAACGGCGTCCGGCGGCCGTCGTCGCCCGCGAGGGCGCGCTCGGCGGCCCACTGTGCCAGTCCCGCGCTCGCCAGCGCGGCGTCCAGCGTCCCCTCGGAGGCGACGGTGTCGGGGTCCCAGTTCCCGCCGCCGTTCGCACAGAACTCCCGTAGCTCGTCGACGTACTCCTCGTCGTGGACCGCGGTGACGGCCGATATCGAGGCCGGATCGGCCGCCACGTACTCGACGGCGTGCCGGCGCGAGAGCTGCTGTCGGATGGCCCGCAGCCGGTCGGCCGTCTCCGGGTGCCGCTCGCCCGTGTCGTGCCCGAGACAGGTTTCGGTGTAGCCGAACTGCATCTATTCGAAGAGGGCGAAGTACGTCTCGATGTCCTCGGCTTGGATCGTTCGCCGGTCGGCGTGATCCGCGAGCGTCGCCGCCGCGGCCGCGACGTTGTCGGCGTAATCCTCGAGGATGTCGGCGAGGGCGATCCGTGCGTCCATCGACACGCGATAGCGACCGTCGATTTCGAGCCGGGCGATGCGGTCGACGGGCGCAACGGGCAGTTCGAGCGACTCCCTGTCGACGACCTGCTCGACGCCGAAGTCGGCGGCCATCAGGGTCTTTCGCCCGTCCGCCGTCGCGTGGTCGGCCGCGTCGGCGGCGAGGTCCGCCCCGTGATCCTGGATGCGCCGGGCGAGTTCCTCCGCCGCCCCCGCACTCACCCGGAGGTCGCCCGCGTTCCGACGGATGATCGTGTCCACCGGGGCGAACGGCAACTCGACGCTCATACTCCGATAGGCGTCCGTGGCGCGTATAATCCTTTCCGTCAGCGTGGCGTTCGGCCGGCCGGGACCCCGATCGACGGCGCCGGTCGCCGCCGTCGCCGCGCCGAACCCGCCGGTCGTGGTGGTGCACCCCGCTCCCGTCGGGTTATCTTCGGGCGACGTCGCCCGCCGGTGCGCCGACCGATAATCGACCGTTAGCTCGGAAAACTCCGGATTAACCGACACAAAGTGACGATTAGCTATGGGTATGGGTGGTCGTAACACGATAGGCTCACTCCGGCGACCGGCGGTCGGCGGTGGTTCGACTCCACCGGTGAGCGTCCCCGAAAGGGGGTGGCACACATGAACGACGACTTCGAACTCTCACGGCGGAAGGCGCTGGCCGCGCTCGGTACCATCGGTGCCGCGTCGGCGGGTGCCGGCCTCGGTACCAGCGCGTACTTCAGCGATCAGGAAACGTTCGAGAACAACGAGCTGGTGGCCGGGACGCTCGACTTGAAGATGGACTGGGAGGAGCACTACTCCGACTGGTCGACCGACGAAACACAGGTCGACGGGGGGTCGGTCGAGACGCGGATGGAGCCGCCGACGGACAGCACTCCGGGAACGTGGACGGCCTTCCCGATCGGATCCACCTCGCCGGACGTCTGGGTCCGATCCGACGATTCGGTCGGCACCGACGGCGACTCCTCGCTCGACGCATACATGGACAACACGTCGATCGAGGCGTATCCGGACCCCGACGACGACGGGATCCAGGACGCCGCGACGACCATCTGTGGCTCCGACAGCGACCTCGCGGACGTGCCCGACGACCGCGACCCGACCGCGAGCGAGTCGCTCCGGACGCTCAACAACTCGAGCGAGTCGGGACGGGGGGAGGCAACGTTCGACGACGTCGACGACGGGGACGGTACCGGCCCGCTCCCCCTCCTCAACCTCGAGGACGTCAAGCCGGGCGACTACGGCGAAGTCACGTTCAGCTTCCACCTGTGCGACAACCCCGGGTTCGTCTGGCTGACGGGCGACCTCGAGGAGGCACGGGAAAACGGCACCACCGAGTCCGAGGCGGACGATCCCGACGAGGATGGGCCGACGGACGAGGTGGTCACCGAGACGTCGGCGATCCCCGACAGCGACGTCGAACTCCTGGAGGAGATCCGCGTCGCCGTGTGGTACGACGACAACTGCGACAACATCCAGCAACGCGGCACCAGTCCGGAGGGGCTCGTCACCGGCGGTTCGCTCGCCGACTTCCTCACCGATGCCGCCTCGGGCGACGGCATCCCCCTCACCGGCGACATCGCCGCGTCGGAGGGCGGCGGCATGGGACGCAACTGTTTCTCGGGGGGGAGCAAGCACTGCATCGGCTTCTCGTGGTGGCTCCCGGTCGACCACGCCAACGAGATCCAGAGCGACTCCGTCTCGTTCGACCTCGGCTTCTACACCGAGCAGTGCCGTCACAACGACCAGACGGTCGACACCGAGTGCGAGCCGTGTAGCTTCGACACGACCGTCTCCACCGATCCGGAGGTGTCCATCCTGAACACGGACGCCTCGGCGTTCCCGGACCTGAGTACGTTCGTGCGTGTCGACACCGCCGCCGGCAACGCGGGCGACCTCGTCTCCGAGGACTTCGCGCTCTGTGAGGGCGGCTGTGATCAGGACGTGACGGCGACGTTCAACCCCGGGGAACGCCAAGCCGACATCGTGTTCGTCTTCGACGACACGGGGAGCATGGGCGACGAGATCAGCACGCTCCAGTCCCAGATCACGTCGTTCATCGACGACGTCGAGGCGGAGGGTATCGACGCCCGCTACGCGCTGGTCAGCTTCAAAGACACGGTCGAGACCGACCTCGACTTCACGTCCGACTCCGACGCGATTCAGACCGCCGTGAACGGTCTCTTCGCCACCGGGGGTGACGATTTCCCGGAGGACAACCTCGACGCGCTTGGCGTGGCGACGCGGAATCTCTCCCCCGACAGCGGCACGGCGCTCTCGACGTACCGGTCGGGCGCCCAGCGGATCATCATCGACATCACGGACGCCTCGGGCCACGTCGATGAGGAGGGCACGGACGCACCCTTCACCGATCTCACGAGATCCGACATCGAGGGGTACCTCAGCGGATACACCTACTACGCGGTCTCGACCGACCTCACGTTCGGGGACGGCGAGATCACCAAACGGGAAGTCGCGAATCTCGTGGACGGCACGTGGATCGACATCGCCTCGGCCGACTTCGACGTGATCCTCTCCGATCTCGTCGACGAGATCACCGCCCCGACCTACCGCCTCGACTACACCACGCCGAACACCACGACCACCGGCGATCCGCGGACGGTCGAACTGCAGGTCGACGATCCGACCGGCACGCTCCACGGGGAGGCGACCTACACGCCGTAATCGGGTATCGCCGACGGCGGTCCGCCACCCCCGCACTCACCCCCTCCTAGTACACCTCGTCCGCGTCGATCCGCCCCTCGCGGATCGGTCCGCTCACGGTCACTTCCTCCCCCAGTCGCAGTTCCGCGTCCGTCTCCACGCTCCGCGTCTCGCTCCCGTCGTCGAGGACGACCGGGTCGCCCGCCTGTACGACCGTCCCCGTGAACTGGACGGTCTCGCCGTCGGCCGGTTCGTCGTCCGTCACGTCGGCGTCCGCGTCGGCGCCGGTGGCACCGCCGTCGCTACCGCCGTCGCCGAAGGCACCGAGCCCCGGACTCCCGTCGCTGCCCCCGTCCCCGCCACTCCCGCCGCCGGCGTCGATCCCGGCGGCGTCCTCGGGGGGATCGGTCACCGTCACCGTCGACCGCCACCCTGCGGAGGCCTCGAGGTCGTCCTGCCACCCCTCCTGGATCTCGACGTCCGTGACGACGACGTAGTCCGCGAGGTCGATATCGAGGTCGGCTTTCTCGCCCCACAGCGCGACCCGGATGTCGCCCGTCTCGTCCTTGAGTCGGACGTTCCGGACCTGCCCCTCGCTCCCGTCGTCGCGGTCGAACGTCCGCTTCGGGTCGGTCTCGATGACCCCGCCCGCGAGGTCGACCGTCTGCCCGAGTTCCAGATCGGAGATCGGCGTCGTCTCGGGGTCGTAGGCGATCGACTCGTCGATCTCCTCGACCGCGCCCCGCGAGCCGACGTGGAGTTCCAGGTCGCCGTCGCGCTCCCGGACGTAGCCGTCGACCACCTCGACGCTCGTTCCGGCGTCGAGTTCCGTCGCGCGGTCGGCGCGCTCGTCCCACAGCGTCACCCGGATCCGTCCCGTCTCGTCGCCGAGCGTCAGGTTGGCGACCCGCCCCTCCGAGCCGTCGTCGCGGTCGAAGGTCCGGACCGAGTCCGTCGCCAGCACCCGGCCCCGCAGGTTCACGTCCGAGAGGCCGAGCGAGAGGTCCTCGATCCGGTAGGTGTCCCGGATCTCGACGTCCACCTCGGCGTCCTCGTCGATCTCGGCCTGATCGACGCTCACCTCGACGCCGCTGTACCCCTCCTGTGGCCGGCCCTTGATCCGGAGCACGTCGCCGACGTCGACCTCGCCGTCCGCGACCGACTGGGCCATCCGGTCCCAGAAGGAGATCCGCACCTGACCGGTGCCGTCGGCCACGTCGACGTTGATGACGCGGCCCTCGTCGGCGTCCTCGCCGTCCTCGTCGCCGTCGCCGTCGCCGTCGCGGTCGAACGTCCGCAGGTCGCCCACCCCGATCACCTTCGCGAGGAACTTCACTTCGTCCATCCCGGGATCGATGTCGGCGACGCCGCTCACCTCCTCGTCCTCGAGTTCGTGGGCGATGAGCATCGCCGCCGTCTCCTCGTCGGCGAGCCCCCCCATCTGCTCGACCTTGTCGTGGACGGCGGCCTCGAACTCCTCGAACGCCACGTCGGTGTCGAGGTCCTCGTAGACGTCCTCGATTACACCCATCGTACCGTGCAACAGGCGAACCCTCCGGTTAAGCGTTGTCCTTGCCCGAACGTCGCCGTCTCATCCGCCGATTCCGGGCGTTTTCCATGGCGGCTCACGTCCCGCGATACCCCCGCCTTCGCCTATGAATCCACGGCCACGTCCGCGACTCGCTCTCGCC
Organism: Haloplanus salinarum; assembly: GCF_024498175.1. Classification (NCBI taxonomy): domain Archaea; kingdom Methanobacteriati; phylum Methanobacteriota; class Halobacteria; order Halobacteriales; family Haloferacaceae; genus Haloplanus; species Haloplanus salinarum. The sequence continues at coordinate 2,760,606 of NZ_CP101823.1, read as the reverse complement.
CGCCCGCCGCGTCGTGGATCACCCGCACCGACCGCGGCCGCCCGCTCGACAGGTCGACCGTCGCCACGTAACCACGGGGGACGAGCGCCTCCGTACAGGAGACCTCCGGCGGCGCGTCGCGGCGCGTCGTCACGACCACGACCAACCGGGAACCCTCGACCGTCGCCGAACCGAAACTGGCGATCGAACACCCGTTCGGTCCCGTCACACACCCCGTTACCCGGACCCGCGACGCCGAGACGTCGACCGACGCCGTCTCCGGGTCGTCACACCGCCCCGTATCCCGGATCGACGCGTCGCTCAGTCGGAGCGGCTCGTCCGGCGACGGCTCGGCCGGCGACGGCTCGGCCGGCGGTCCGGCACAGCCGCCGACCGCGAGCAGCGACACCGTCCCGAGCAGGGTCCGTCGGTCCATGTCGCCCACGTCGCCCGGCGCGGCCATACCCTTTCCGGAGCCTCAAAGCACCGTTTGACCGTCGCCGCCGAGCGCCGCCACGGATCGTAACCGTCTTATGTCGATCCCGGGTATGGAGGAATGAGTCCTGATAGGGTAGTGGACTATCCTCTTGGCTTGCGGAGCCAGGGACCGGAGTTCAAATCTCCGTCAGGACGTTTTCAGCGGCACAATACGACGAGCGTAGCGAGTCGTCCGTGCCGCGGAAAACTCACCGGAAGATTTGAGCAGACGAGACGCAGCGGCCGAGCGAAGCGAGGTCGACCGTCTCGGCGGGTTCAAATCTCCGTCAGGACGTTCACTTCAGTCGTGACCTGACTTCGTCAGGTTACTCCTTCCGTCGCCGGCGCTACGCACCGGCTGCCCGAGGGACCGCCGGTCCCTCGCCGTTCGCGTGGGACTCCGTCAGGACGCGGCCGACACAACCCCGCCGAGCGTAGCGAGAGGCGAACGAACATCTCGGCGAACGCGGAGCCGTGAGTCCCGAGCCGCGATCACTCCCCGTCCTGCGCCCGTGCCTTCCACTCCCGTTCCTGCTGTCGCTCGGCGACGTGCCGTCGGCCGTCGGCGAGCCGGTCGTGGACCTCCTCGCCGAACGCCACCGCGTCCTCGAGGAACGTCGCCTGGAACGTCTCCAGCACGTCGTACGACCACCGGCCGGCCGCCGCCTCGTCGTCGCAGGCCGGCAGCACGCCCCGCGGGAGGTACTCGTCGCGTAGCCGGTTCGCCGCCCCTTCGTGGCCCGCCTCACGGAGTCGCCGCTCGGCGGTCGCCAGGTGATCCATCGCCCGCCCGGTGCTGTGGTGGAAGGCGACCAAGTGGCCGTGGGCCCGGTGGAGGTGTTCGACCCCCAGTTCCACCTCGTGAAGCGCCTCGCGCTCGACGTCGGTCAGGTCTCCGCCGCTCGGTTCGTTCATGTCATACAATACCACTCGACGGGGTATGTGCGTTACGACGACGCGACTTTCCGTCTCCGTGTCCAACCGCGGGCATGGACGCGGCGCTGCGTGCCGGAATCGCCCTCTACAACGGCGGCGAGTACCACGCCGCCCACGACCCATGGGAGGACGTGTGGCTCGACCGTTCGGACGGCACCGACGACGAGCGGTTCCTCCACGGCCTGATCCAGTTCACGGCGGCGATCCACCACGCCCGGACCCGCAACTGGAGCGGTGCCGCCGGCCTCGCGGCGAGCGCCGGCGACTACCTCGCTGGTCTCGATTCGCCGTACCGGGGCGTCGCCGTCGCGCCGATTCGCCGGGCGCTCGCGACCCTCGCGGCCGACCCCGAAGTCGCCGAGCGCCGCCGACCGCCGCCGATCCGCCACGAGGGGCGACCCCTCGCGCTCGCGGACCTGCGGTTCGACGCGGCGGCGGCCGCCGCGACGGCACTGGCCGATGAACACGGCTACGATCCGGCGGTCGTCGACCTCGCGATCGGGTTCGCCCGCGAGGAGATCGAGGGTGGCGAGCGGACCCTGTTCACCACGACGCTCCTGGAGTTCGTGACCGCGGACGCCGACCGTGGCCTGGTCTACCGACGCCTCGCCGACCACGTCGAGCGACGGCAGCGGGAGTACGCGGACGTAGACGGACTGTTCGACGCCGACTGATACCGTTTATTGTAAGTCAGTACCGGTGGTTCGACGGCCCGTCTCGGCGCACCACCGGCACCCAGTTACAATAATCCGTATGAGCGGCCATCAAAAGAGCGAGACGGCGTACGCGAGCGACGAGAACACCATCAGTCCCACGAGTACGATAGCGATGATCTGCTGGCGATCCATACGCACACGAGCGCCTTCGCACACAAGTAGGTTGGCCACCCGGCGTCGGTTACCCCGCGGGGGACGCCATCCGACGGATGCAGACCACTCACGGCCTGTACGACTACGACGTCGACGGTCCCCGAACACCCGACTCCCGAGGGTGTGTGATTCCGTCAGTCCCGAGTACGGAACCGCCGAAAACTACGTCCCGTCCCTCGGCTCGCCCGCGAGCGTGTACGCCGCCGAATCGTCCTGGGGCTCGTACCCAAGCACCTCCTTGGCGCGCTCGATGGAGTAGTACTTGCGTTCGTTGTCGGAGATGCCGTAGACGATTTCGTAGCCGTAGTCGGCCCGGATACAGCGGTCGAAGAGGTGGGCACAGTCGCGGTGGGAGAGCCACATCGCCTGTCCGCGCTCGTAGTTGCGCGGCGGGTGGTCAGCGGTGAGGTTGCCGATGCGGACACAGACCACCGAGAGGCCCTCGCTGTCGTGGTAGTAGCGCCCGAGCGTCTCGCCGGCCGCCTTGCTCACGCCGTAGAGGTTGCCGGGACGGGGGAGTTCCGTCCCGTTGAGGCGGTAGTCGTCGTCGGTTCGGTACATGTCGGGAGTGCGCGTGTCGGTCTCGTAGGCCGAGACGGCGTGGTTCGAGGAGGCGAACGCCACCTTCTCGACGCCGGCGTCGACCGCCGCTTCGAACACCGTCTGCGTGCCGTCGATGTTGTTCTCGAGTACCGAGTTCCACGGCGCCTCCGGACGGGGGTCGCCGGCGAGGTGGATCACGGCCCCGACGCCGTCCATCGCCTCGGTCATCGCCGTCGTGTCGGTCACGTCCTCGACGATCACGTCGTCGTCGGTCACGCCCGGCGGGAGGCGGTCCGCCGACAGCGGTTCCCGGTCGAGCAGCCGCCACTCGTGGCCCTCGCCGATCCCGTGCAGGATGGCCTGCCCGACGCGTCCCCCCGCGCCAGTCAGTAACACCGGGTCGTCCATTCGGGCGTCAATGGAACGACCCGGACCAAGTAAGGACCGATTCGGCCTCGGGCGACAGGCCTTCCCCTCCCCCGACCGACGGTCAGCCATGGTCACCGACGCCCAGCACGCCTGCTTCGAGGCGGGCATCAAGTTCGGATCGCTCTACCACCAGTTCGCGGGCACGCCCGTCTCGCCCGACAGCGCCGCGAGCCTCGAACGCGCGATGGCCGAGGCCATCGAGAACCAGCCGTTCTGTGAATCTGTCGACGTCGATATCGACGAGGATGCCCTGGCCGCGGCGGCCGACGACCACGGCTACGTCGAACTCACGGGGCGGTTCATGGAGGTGGAGATGCGCATCGAGTACGAGGGCGTCGTCGTCCGCACCGAGATGACGATGGCGGACGGCTACCCCCTGATGCGGCCGGTCGACGTCGAGTAGCGGACACGCGGCCGACGCGCCGCCGTTTCACTTTCACTTTCGGGCGTGCGTTTAACTCACACGCCGGCGAACCGTCGGTCATGAGCCAAACGACGTTCAGCGACGACGAACTCTTCGGCGAGGCCGCGGCGGAGATGCGCGACGACGTCGAGGAGCACCTCGCGGCGGCGCGCGCGGAACTCCCCGAGGCCGACGAGGTCTGGGAGACCGAGGCCGACAACGTCCTCGGCGTCCTCAACGCCCTCCGGTCGGCGCTCGACGTCGGCGAGGCCGAGGAACACCTCCGGCAGGCCAAGAAGTGGTACACGATGGGCGAACGCGCCGACGCCTTCGACGACGCCGCCGACCTCGCGGCGGCCATCGAGGATCTGGAGGGGCTGATCGAGACGATCCGGGCGACCCACGACGACGTGAGCGACCTCACGAACGCGGTGCCGGAGCTTCGGGGGTCGCTGCAGGACCTCGACGCCGACGGCGGCGAGGACTGATCACGCCGACGGGTCCCGCTCGGAAACCGCCGTCAACAGTCGCGCGAGCGAATCGGCCGCCGACTCCAGTAGTTCCTCGCCCAGCGCCGCGTCGCCGGCGCCCGGATCGCCGACGACGCCGTTTGCCGTGAACTCGTCCGAGTCGTGGGCGAGGTTCGTCCCCGTCCCCGGCACCCAGTCGCCCCACGCTTCGCTCGCGCCCTCGCGGGCCGCGTCGATCCGCCCCTCCCGCACCAGTTCGGGGTGGGTCGCGCGCAACAGCGCCGTCTCCAACGGCCCGCCGTGTCCCATCTCGCTCCCGTGGTCGCCGACGGCCTCGAACCAGGTGAAGGGGACGGCGTAGGCGTCGTCGTGGCGACTGATCGTCGCCGTCACCTCGCCGAGCGCGGGGACGTTCCCCCCGTGGCCGTTGACGACGATCACCCGGCCGAAACCGTGGTGGGCGAGGCTCCCGACCACGTCCCGGACGTAATCCCGGAAGGTGTCGGGCGACACCCAGAGGGTGCCGTCGAACCGGCGATGTTCCTCCGCGACGCCGACCGGAACCGTCGGGGCGACGACGACGTCGCCGTCGTAGGCGTCGGCGCCCGCCTCGGCGACCGTCTCGGCGTGGTACGCGTCGGTCCCGAGGGGCGCGTGGGGGCCGTGTTGTTCGGTGCTCCCGACCGGCAACAGCGCGAGGTCGGTGTCGGCGTCGCGGACGTCCGTCCAGGTGACGTCGCTGAGGTGCATACCGGACTCTCGTCGCCGGGGGACTTCAACCGCCGGCTAATCGTCCAGGTCGACGTCCACGTCGGCCCGGGCGCCCCGTTCGGTCGCCCGCTCGACGAACTCCGCGGGGAGGTCGTCGATCTCGCCGGCCTGCACGCCCCAGAGGCTGGCGTAGAGGCCGTCGGCCGCCAGCAGTTCCTCGTGGGTCCCCTGCTCGACCACCTCGCCGCCGTCGAGGACGACGATGCCGTCGGCGTCTTTCACAGTGGAGAGGCGGTGGGCGATGACGAACGTGGTGCGGTCGGCGGTCAGCCGGTCAAGCGACCGCTGGATCAGCATCTCCGTCTCGGTGTCGACGTCGCTGGTGGCCTCGTCGAGGATCAGGATCTCCGGATCCTTCAGCATCGCTCGGGCGATAGCGAGGCGCTGGCGCTGGCCACCGGAGAGTTTCACGCCCCGCTCCCCGACCATCGTGTCGTAGCCGTCGGGCAGGTTCGTGACGAACTCGTGGGCCTCCGCGGCCGCCGCGGCCGCCCGCACCGCCTCGTCGCTCGCGTCGAAGGTCCCGTAGGTGATGTTCTCGCGGACGGTGCCGTAGAAGAGGAACGTCTCCTGGCTGACGTAGCCGATAGCGCTCCGGAGGCTGGCGAGGGTCACGTCGCGGACGTCCGTCCCGTCGACCCTGACTGCCCCGTCGTCGACGTCGTACATCCGCAGGAGTAGTTTCAGCGCCGTCGACTTCCCGGCGCCGGTCGGGCCGACGAGCGCCACCGTCTCGCCGCCACCCGCCTCGAAGGAGACGCCGTCGAGGATGACCTCCGCCTCGTAGCCGAAGGTCACGTCGTCGTACTCGACCCGGCCCTCGTCGACGACCAGTTCCGTGGCGTCCGTCGCCTCGTCGATGCCGGCATCCTCGTCCATCAGCCCGAAGATGCGGGCGGCGGAGGCGTACGCCCGCTGGTACATGTTGATGATCTGCCCGAACTGCGCCATCGGCCAGATGAACCGCTGGGTGTAGAGGATGAAGGAGACGAACTCGCCGGGGCGGAGCGTGCCGGTGAAGAGCCACGGGCCCTCGCCGCGGAACACCCAGAGCCCGCCGATGGTGAAGGTGAGCGCGAAACCGATGCCCGCGAGCACCCGGAGCCCCGGGAAGAACTTGATCCGCGTCTCGATGGCGTCCCAGTTGGCGTCGAAGTAGTCGCCGGACACCTCCTCGACGCGTTCGGCTTCGTAGCTCTCGGTGTTGCTCGTCTTGATGACTTGGATACCCCCGAGGTTGTTCTCCAGCCGCGAGTTGACCTGGCCGACCGTCGAGCGCACCTCCGCGTACTTGGGCTGGATGGTGTTCACGAACCGGTAGGTGAAGACGGCGATCAGGGGAACGGGCAGGAGCGCCACGACGGCGAGCTGTGGGTTCATCCACAGCAGGATGGCGGCGATGCCGACGACCATCACGCCCAGCCGGAACGCCGCGTTCAGGCCGTCGTTGAGAAAGCGCTCCAGCCGGTTGACGTCGTTCGACAGCACCGACATCATCTCGCCGGTCTGCTTGTCGGCGAAGAAGGTCATGTTCAGCCGCTGCATCGCGTCGTACGTGTCCGTCCGGATGGCGTGCTGGACGTGCTGGGCGAACCGGTTCCACCCCCAGTTTCGCACCCAGTGGAGGGCGGCACCCCCCAGAAACGAGAAGAGGACGATGCCGACGATCAGCCAGAACTGCCGCTCGGGATCGGTGGGGAGCCACCGGTCGGGGACCAGCGGCAGACCGAACGGTCCCTCGTCGAGGAAGATGGCGTCGACGGCGATGCCGAGCAGGAGCGGCGGCAACAGGTCGAGCACGCGCGCCAGGACGCTGGCGAGGACGCCGACCGCGAACACGCCACGGCGCTCCTCGCCGTACTCGGCGAACAGCCGCCGCATCGGGTTCGCCGTTCGCTCCCGCTGCTCCTCGAAGGGGTCGTCGTCCGCGGGGACGTCCATCGTTCCCATTCGGGGACGCGACAGCAAAAGGCTGACCCGTCGACGCCGTATCGCGCTACAGCGACCGCCCCTCGACCGCGGGGTCGACGCCCGCAGCGTCGAGGTCGACGCGTACCCGCTCCCGGAGCGGGTCGGGCACCGTCCCCCGCCCCACCGGCACCGCCGTCTCCCCGTCGCCTTTCACCTTCCAGTAGAGGACGCAGTCGCTCGGTGCGTAGTACTCGACGGCGTACCGATCGCCCTCGCCGCGGTAGTGAACGCGGGCCGCGAACCCCTCGGCGCGCCACCCCTCGCGGTCGTCGAGCGCCTCGACGGCCTCCGCGTCGCGTCCGCTCTCGCTCATGTCCCCGCTTCGGGCACCGCGGGCCTGTGACTTTCGATCACACGTCGTCGACCCGGACCCGGTCGCCCACGTCGATGCCCGTCCGGTTCGTATACCCCATCGGTACCTCCAGGACGTACTTCGCGCGGCCCGAGTACTCCGTCAGGTCGCCGTCGGCCTCCACCGGGGCGTGGTGGATGGTCGTGATCGTGCCGTTCGCGGCCACGAACACCATGTCGAGCGGGAAGGCCATGTCGCGCATGACGTAGCCGTGCCGTGCCTCGCTGTCGTGGACGAACAGCATCCCCTGCCCGGGTTCGAGCGCCGAGGTGTCGCTCAGCCCGGTGTAGCGTTTCACGAACGAGTCGGCCACCCAGACCTCCACCGTCGCCAGCTGTGTCCCGTTCTCGTCGACGACGTCGACCGTCGTCGTCTCGTAGCTACTTCCCGGCGTCGACACCGGGGTGTCCGGCGCCGTCGTCCCGGCGGCCGTGGCGGTCGGCTCCGGCGTGTCGGTGGCCGTCGGATCCGATCCACCCCCGCCCGAACAGCCCGCGAGGACGGCGAGGAGGGCGACGGCGACGGCGAGGTACTGCACGCGGCGGCGCATGGTTGCAGACGCGGCCGCGCGAGGGTAAGCGTTTCGCGAGTGGAGACAGAAACCGTTATTCGGCCGGGGGACGGTGTTCGCGACGAGGGCTCGTGGTCTAGCTGGTTATGACGCGGCCTTTACAAGGCCGAAGTCGGTGGTTCGAATCCGCCCGAGCCCACTACAACCCGCGAGCGACAGCGAGCGGGTCGTCGTCCCGAGGGCGGTTCGAATCAGGGAACGAAGCGAGCGACGGCGAGCGGAGTGACCGTGGTTCGAATCCGCCCGAGCCCATCCACCTTTTGCGCTGCGGGCTGGCTTCGCCAGCCCTCGGCAAAAGCTGGAGCAAAAGTACTGCGTCGCTCCCGTCGGTCGCTCCTTGACCCACTCGCTCACCCCGTTCGCTCGTGGTGAGTCACCCGTCGCCCCGCCCGGGTCCACCCCTGACGACCCCGCGGCCGCTACGCCGGGCTCGCCGTCGCCTCGACGTCGTCGGTGTCCTCGGGGACGTCGACGGTGAAGGTCACGCGCTTTTGCTCGTCGGCCTCGAACGAGACGACCTGACTCTCGTCGACGAGGACGGTCCCCTCGCTGTCGAGCAGTTCGAGCGTCACCTCGACGTCGCCGGCGGCGCCGTCGTTCCGGACGACGACGTGGACGTCGCTCTCGCCGAACAGGGCGTCGATGCCGCCCTCGAACTCGGTGTCGACGACGGCCGGTTCGGGCGAGGAGAGGGCACTACAGCCCGCGGCCCCCGTCAGGAGTGCGACGCCGAGGCCCGCGGCCGCTCGTCTGGTGTACATGCCTCCGCGTAGCCGATGCGGGGTGAAGGCTCTTCTGGCGTCACAGCAGCCGGATCAGGGAGTTCTCCACCTCGCCGGCGACGGTGACGAACCGGCCCTCGCGCCGGTACTCCTCGATCGGTTGGCCGACGTGACGGGTGTCGATCTCCTCCTCGACGGCCGATCGGTCGACCGTCGCGTCCGTCGGGAGGACGTAGGTGCGCTCGGCCCACGACGTCGATTCCCGGACGTCGAGGCGGCGGCCGGTGGCGACGGCGTCGCTCAGCGGGTAGTCCGCGTCGGCCGGTTCGAGTTCCCGTCCCGTGACGAAGTCGGCCGTCCCGAAGCCCTCGACGAGGGCGGCGAGGCCCTCGTCCTCGTCGACGCGGACCGTGCCGGCCCGGTGCTGTTCGAGGGCCGTCGCCAGCGGCGCCGTCGCCGACTCCTCGGCCCCGATGCTGACGAGCACGTCGGGGTGGAGGCCGACGGCCCTGATCCGTCCCTCGCGGGTCCGGGTGAACCGCGCCACGTCGTCGACGTACCCGTCGGCAGCGAAGCCGGCGTCGCGGAGGGCGTCCCGGAGCGCGTCGGTGTCGAACGAGCCGCCAGCGACCCGGTAGGACTCGTTGGCGACGCGGGAGTGGTTCACCGTCAGGACGGCGTCGAGCGAGTCGACCGGCACCTCGACGCCGAAGTACGACGCGGTGCGTTGACGCCAGTACCGATCCAGCGACGCCGCGAACGCCTCGCTGGCGTCCGCCCGCACCGCCGACAGCGAGAGGTGCGTGAACTCGTAGGTGTGTGGTGTGACGGGCGTGGGCGCCACCAGCCACGACCGGTAGGGGTCGAGCGACCGCTCCCCGACGGTGGGCGTCGGTGTGGGTGTCGCCGTCGGGGTGGCCGTCGCCGACTCGGTCGGGGGATCGGTCGTCGCCGCGGGCGTGGCCGTCGGCGTCGCCGTCGTCGACTCGGCCCCGTCGGACTCGGCACAGCCGGCGAGACCGCTCGACGCGGCCGTCAGCGCCGCCAGAGCCCCACGGAGGTACGCGCGCCGGTCCATCGCCACGCGTTGGAACCGGGGTGACTTATACTCGTTCCCGCCCCCACGCCCGGCCGTTCGCCGTGAACAAAGGCTTTACCGGCGCCGGCGCGTAGCGGCGGGCAAATGGTACTCGATGATCTCGGGAGTTCCCTCCGCGGCACCCTCTCGAAACTGCAGGGGAAATCCCGGCTCGACGAGGACGACGTGCAGGAGGTCGTCAAGGAGATTCAGCGCTCCTTGCTCCAGGCCGACGTCGACGTGAACCTCGTGATGGACCTCTCGGACTCGATCGAGACGCGCGCGCTGGAGGAGGAACCCCCCGGCGGCACGAGCGCCCGCGATCACGTCCTGAAGATCGTCTACGAGGAACTGGTCGACCTGATCGGGGAGTCGACGGAGCTGCCGCTCGAACCACAGACCATCCTACTCGCCGGCCTCCAGGGGTCGGGCAAGACCACCTCCGCCGCGAAGATGGCGTGGTGGTTCTCGAAGAAGGGGCTCCGCCCGTCGGTCATCCAGACCGACACGTTCCGGCCCGGCGCCTACGATCAGGCCGAACAGATGGCCGACCGCGCCGAGGTGGAGTTCTACGGCGACCCCGACTCCGACGACCCCGTCGAGATCGCTCGCGAAGGGCTGGAGGCGACCGCCGACGCCGACGTCCACATCGTCGACACCGCGGGCCGGCACGCCCTCGAGGACGACCTGATCGCGGAGATCGAGGAGATCGAGTCGGTCGTCGACCCCGACCG